>NZ_DAMDHB010000016.1:25740-86242 GCF_032102465.1 Haematobacter sp.
GTCTCCAAGATCATCGAGTAATCGAAAGGCTGAGGGCGGGGCTCCGCCCCACGCCTCCCGCCAAAGGGCGCCGCTCCGAAAGGGGTGGCGCCTTTGCCGTTTGGGGCCGGTCGAAGTGCGGCGCAGAAAGTGCCTGCCGCGCGCTTCAATCCCGCTCACCCATTCGGATCCGGTGCATCGCCCGCGTGACCAGTCAGCGCTTTCGCGGGCCGGAATGCGCGGATCGAACGGCGCGCTCCCGATGGGGCTTTCGCCCATGACCCGACGTTTCGGCAGAGTGCGATTTCACGCTTGCTTTCCCCTGGCCGCTGCCTTAGCAACCGCCCTACGGCACAGGGGTATAGCTCAGTTGGTAGAGCATCGGTCTCCAAAACCGAGGGTCGTGGGTTCGAGTCCCCCTGCCCCTGCCAGTCGTTTCCAGCATCGCGGGACAGAGGGTGAGGCGCTCAGGTGAGCGCCTGATTACGCGTTTCCGCGTTGATCATAAGGGCGGCGACCGCGCCCAATACCAGCAGCGCGGCGAACAGCCCCACGGTGACGCCGAAGCTGTAGGAAATCACCAGCCCCACGACCGTTGGAGCGCAGATGCCGCCAAGCCGCGCCATTGCCCCCGCAGCCCCCATCCCCGTCGCACGGACGGAGGTCGGATAGAGTTCGGGCGTGAATGCATAGAGGGCGCCCCACGTTCCCAGCAGCGCAAAGCTCATGAGCAGCAGCGAGGTCGCGACGAGGGTCGAGGTTCCGGCCACGGTGAACAGCAGGCAGCCAAGCGCGCTCAGCAGCAGGAACAGGATGAGTGTCGGCTTCCGCCCCCAGGCCTCCACCCCGTAAGCGGCAAGCGCATAGCCGGGGATCTGCGCCAGCGCCACCAGCACCAGGAAGCCATAACCCCGGACGAAGCCGAAACCGCCGGTGGCGAGCTGCGCGGGTATCCAGGTAAACACCCCGTAGTAGGAGATCGAGACGAGGAACCACAGCAGCAGCACCCCGATGGTCCGCGACCGGAGGGCGGGGGCGAAGATGCTGCCGCCTTCGGTGCTGCCGGGCAGGGTGATCGCCATGTCGCGGGGCAGGGGGGCGGCGCCGTTTGCTGCGCGGACCTTGTTCAGTACCTCACGCACCTGCTCCTGTTGGCCGGTGCGCAGCAGGTAGAGCGGCGATTCCGGCACCCAGAGCCGCAGCCAGAAGCCGATCAGCGCCGGAATGGCGGCGATCGCGAAAATCCAGCGCCATGCCTCGGCCACCCCGAAGGAGGAGGCGATCCACGCCGTCAACGCCACGATGACCGTGCCGACAGCCCAGAAGCCCTCCAGATAGACCAGCCACCGGCCCCGGTTCTTCGGCGGCAGGAATTCCGCCATCATCGCGTAATCGACGGGCAGGGTGCCGCCCACCGCCATGCCGGTCAGGAACCGGGCGATCAGCAGCAGTTCGAAGTTGGGCGCAAAGACAGAGGCCAGCCCGAATACCGCATCGCAGGCCACGGTCACGATCAGCACCCGGCGCCGCCCGATCTTGTCGGCGATTCGCCCGAACAGCGCCGCTCCGATGAACATGCCCAGGAAGAACAGCGTCCCCGTCTGGAGCGCCTGTGGCACCGTCAGCCCGAAGCTCGCCGCGATGGAAGGGGCGCTGAAGCCGATGGAGAGCACCTGCATCGCATCTGCTGCCCACACCAGCCCGAAGATGCCGAAGAGCCGTTTCTGGAATCTCCCCACCCCGGTTTCCGACAGGATTGCGTCCACTGTGGTCGCCATGAAATCTCTCCATTCCTCAGAATGAGGCGCACTCTCCCCGCCCCGGGTGCAAACGCAACCCCTTCTTACTTGTATTCTGTGTGGGGAGGGCGTATCTGCACCGCGTCCAGCCCGAAGGAACCGCAATGGCAAAGGCCAACCCGCTCCAGTTCATCCAGCAGGTCCGCACCGAAGTCGGTAAGGTCGTCTGGCCGACCCGCCGCGAAGTGCTGCTGACCACGACGATGGTGTTCGTGCTTGCGGCAGTTGCGGCAGTCTTCTTCTTCCTCATAGATCTGGCGATCCGCTATGGTCTGACATGGCTGCTGGGATTCTTTGCCCAATAGGGCGTTTTTCGCGCACTGATGCACAGTCGCCGCGCCTGCATGGTCATTGTTGTGCATCTGCGGAAAGACCTGATCGCCCTTACGCTGCATTGTCTCTGAATCCTCGCGCTTAAAGAGATATTTCTTGAGTTTTAGCTATTTGTAAGGCACCTCTCTGCCTTGTGTATCTTCGTGCGCGTACGTCGCTCCCCCAGGCGAAACGGTGCGCAAGCGGGCTGTCCGCACGGAGTGCATGTGATTTTGGCAAGGATAAAAATATGAAAGCGCTTCTCGCAGCTGTGGCCATTTCGGCCCTTCCGTTCGCCGCGTCCGCGGCGACGTACTATATCGACGTCAACTCCGAAGGCCCCTACACCTCCGGGTTCCAGACGCTGAGCGTCGGCGACGAACTGGTCTTCGTGGTTACGCCGAACACGACCTACACGTTCGACTTCGGCATCTCCGCGCTCGGTCAACGCACGTCGCTGGAGCAGGTGACCTTCGGCACCAGCGTGTCCGGCGACTACTCGACGGTGTTCAACACCTATGGCGACCAGGGATCCTTCTGGTCCGCTGGCGGCGACCTGCCGGATCTGACCACGAGCGAAACGTTCTCGGTCGCCTTCCTGTCCAACGGCGCGACGTCCAACGTCTCCATCGCGCTCGCGTTCACCGCGACGCAACAGGCTGAGGAAGAACTTCCGGTGCCGGCACCGGTTCCGCTTCCGGCCGCGGGTGGCCTGCTGGTCGCCGGCGTCCTCGGCCTCGGCGCTCTCGCCCGCCGCCGCAAAGCCTGATCGGCTTTATGAACCGCTGAAACCGACAGGCCCCGTCCATCGGCGGGGCTTGTTCTTTTGCGGAATGACTTGCGCTCGCGGCCGCGCGCGGGTAGTAGATCGCAGTTCCAGGGCGCAGGCGGCGTGCAGCGATTCGGCGTGCGCGCTGTTTTTTGTTCTGGAAGCAGACACAGGAAGGGTATCGCGGCATGGCGAAGCGTTGGTATTCGGTGAGCGTCCTCTCGAACTTCGAGAAGAAGATCGCCGAGCAGATCAAGCAGTCGGTCGCCGACGCTGGCCTCGAAGATCAGATCGACGAGGTTCTGGTCCCGACCGAGGAAGTGATCGAAATTCGCCGCGGCAAGAAGGTGACTTCGGAGCGGCGCTTCATGCCGGGCTATGTGCTTGTGCATATGGAAATGTCGAACCGTGGTTACCATCTGATCACCTCGATCAACCGTGTCACCGGGTTCCTGGGTCCGCAGGGCAAGCCGATGCCCATGCGGGACTCCGAAGTGAATACCATCCTGAACCGGGTGGAGGAGGGCGAGGCGCAGCCGCGCAACCTCATCCGGTTCGAGGTCGGCGAGCAGGTCAAGGTGTCGGACGGGCCCTTCGAGGGCTTTGCCGGCATGGTCGAGGAAGTGGACGAGGCGGCCAACCGCCTCAAGGTCACCGTCTCGATCTTCGGCCGGCCGACGCCGGTGGAGCTGGAATTCACTCAGGTGGCCAAGGTCGCCTGAGCGATCCCGTGGGAGGCGTGAGAGCGCCGGACCACTAAACCGCCCGCTTGCCGGGCTGTGAAAAGAGGAGAGGCCATATGGCCAAGAAAGTTGTCGGGCAGCTCAAGCTGCAAGTGAAGGCGGGGCAAGCCAACCCGTCCCCGCCGATTGGTCCCGCGCTCGGTCAGCGCGGCATCAACATCATGGCGTTCTGCAAAGAATTTAACGCCCGCACGCAGGAGATGGAGCAAGGGTCGCCGATCCCGACCGTCATCACCTACTACGCGGACAAGTCGTTCTCCTTCGAGATGAAGACGTCTCCGGCGTCCTTCTATCTCAAGAAGGCGGCTGGCCTGAAGCCGGTCGGCAAGCGGAACCGTCCCAAGGGGTCGGTGAAGCCGGGCCGCGAAGTGGCCGGTACCGTGACCGTCGCGCAGATCCGCCAGATCGCGGAAGCGAAGATGAAAGACCTCTCGGCGAACGACGTCGAAGCCGCGATGCAGATCATCCTCGGCTCCGCGAAGTCGATCGGTATCGAGGTGAAAGGGTAAGCCATGGCGAAGCTCGCAAAACGCACCGCCAATGCGCGGGAACTCTTCGACGGCAAGGCGAACCTCTCGGTTGAGGATGCGTTGTCGCTGGTCAAGCAGGCGGCCACTGCGAAATTCGACGAGACAGTCGAGATCGCGCTGAACCTCGGAGTTGATCCGCGTCACGCCGACCAGATGGTCCGTGGTGTCGTCCAGCTGCCGAACGGTACGGGCAAGACCGTCCGCGTCGCAGTGTTCGCCCGTGGCGCCAAGGCCGACGAGGCCAAGGCTGCCGGTGCGGATATCGTCGGTGCCGAAGACCTGATGGAGACGATCCAGTCCGGCAAGATCGAGTTCGACCGTTGCATCGCGACGCCGGACATGATGCCGCTGGTCGGTCGCCTCGGCAAGATCCTCGGCCCGCGCAACCTGATGCCGAACCCGAAGGTCGGGACGGTGACGATGGATGTGGCGAATGCCGTGGCCGCTGCCAAGGGCGGTGAAGTGCAGTTCAAGGTCGAGAAGGCGGGCGTCGTCCATGCCGGTATCGGCAAGGTGTCCTTCGAGCCGGCGAAGCTGGCCGAAAACCTGCGTGCCTTCGTTGGCGCGGTGAACCGTGCCAAGCCTGCCGGTGCCAAGGGAACCTACCTCAAGAAGGTGTCGGTTTCCTCCACGATGGGGCCGGGCGTGTCTGTCGATCTGACCTCCGCCACGGCCGAGGCCTGACAAGAATTCCCGGGCTTCGGCCCGGTGAACGGCAGGGCCACCGGGAGCAGTCCCAAGGCCCTGTCCTGTCCGAGACGGCGGGTGATCCGAACGGGTCTTAATATCCTGCCTGAGATGGGGAACGAGCGAATTCCGGGGCTTTCCCCGGGCGATCTCTCGGGACCATCGCGGACCCGACGCCTGCGCAAGCAGGCAGAACTGAGCCGGGGGGAAACCCCCAAACTTGGAGTGGAACTGTGGATAGAGCCCAGAAAGAGAAAGTGGTCGAGGAACTCGGCCAGATCTTCGAAAGCTCTGGCGTCGTGGTGGTTGCCCGCTACGAAGGTCTCACGGTTGCCCAGATGCAGGACCTCCGGGCGCGCATGCGCACGGTCGGAGGCTCCATCCGCGTTGCCAAGAACAGGCTCGCCAAGATCGCCCTTGAGGGCAAGCCCAACGAAAGCCTGGGTGACCTCCTCAAGGGCATGACCGTGCTCACCTATTCCGAAGACCCCGTCGCTGCGGCGAAGGTGGCTGACGAATACGCCAAGACGACGGAGAAATTCGTCATTCTTGGTGGTTCCATGGGCAGCACGGCCCTCGATCCGGCCGGTGTCAAGGCCGTGGCGTCCATGCCGTCGCGTGAAGAGCTCATTGCTCAGATCGTGTCCTGCATCGGCGCTCCGGCTTCCAACATCGCCGGCGCGATTGGCGCACCTGCATCGAACATCGCGGGCATCCTCTCCACCCTGGAGGAGCGGGAAGCCGCCTGAGCAACCTATGGCCTTCGTGGGGTTGAACACCCGCACGTTGGAACCCATCTAACTTGGAACGGAACAGAGAAATGGCCGATCTGAAAGCCCTTGCCGAGCAAATCGTGAACCTCACGCTGCTGCAGGCTCAAGAACTGAAAACCATCCTGAAGGACGAATACGGCATCGAGCCCGCTGCTGGCGGCGCGGTGATGGTTGCCGGTCCGGCCGCTGGCGGTGCTGCCGCTGCGGAAGAAGAAAAGACCGATTTCGACGTGATCCTCGTCGATGCCGGCGCGAACAAGATCAACGTGATCAAAGAAGTCCGCGCCATCACCGGTCTTGGCCTGAAAGAAGCCAAAGACCTCGTGGAAGCTGGCGGCAAAGCGGTGAAAGAAGCTGCGCCGAAAGCGGAAGCCGAGGAAATCAAGAAGAAGCTCGAAGCGGCTGGCGCCAAGGTCGAGCTCAAGTAATCGTGCCGGGCGCATCCTGCGCCTGACGGTTTCGTGCGGCTGGAGAGGGTTTTCCCTCTCCAGCCAATCGCGTCTTGGCAAGGGCCTTCAAGGGGTCTTTCCCAGGGCGCGGCAAAGGGTTCGGGAGCGGTCGGTGGGACGGCCGCATGAATGGAACTCTTGGCCCCCTGTTTCTAGAGCGGTCCGCGCCGGTGCCCCGACGGCCGTGGATCCGCAGATAGAAAGGTGACGACGAGCATGGCGCATTACGTTGGCCAGAAGCGCATCCGCCGCTACTACGGCAAAATCCGCGAAGTTCTGGAGATGCCGAACCTCATCGAGGTTCAGAAATCTTCCTATGACCTGTTCCTTCGCTCCGGGGATGGCCCCAAGGCGCTGGACGGTGAAGGCATCCAGGGTGTCTTCCAGTCCGTCTTTCCGATCAAGGATTTCAACGAGACCGCCGTTCTCGAATTCGTGAAATACGATCTCGAGAAGCCGAAATACGACGTTGAGGAATGCCAGCAGCGCGACATGACCTTCTCAGCTCCGCTGAAGGTCACGCTCCGCCTCATCGTGTTCGATGTCGATGAGACGACTGGCGCGAAGTCGGTCAAGGACATCAAGGAACAGGACGTCTACATGGGCGACATGCCCCTGATGACGTCGAACGGGACGTTCATCGTGAACGGGACCGAACGTGTCATCGTGTCGCAGATGCACCGCTCTCCGGGCGTGTTCTTCGACCATGACAAGGGCAAGACGCATTCCTCGGGCAAACTGCTCTTCGCCTGCCGGATCATTCCCTATCGCGGCTCCTGGCTGGACTTCGAATTCGACGCCAAGGATATCGTCTTCGCGCGTATCGACCGTCGCCGGAAGCTGCCGGTGACGACGCTGCTCTATGCCCTCGGCATGGATCAGGAAGGCATCATGGACGCCTTCTACGACGTGGTGGGCTACCGGCTGGAGAAGAACCGCGGCTGGGTGACGAAATTCTTCCCCGAGCGCGTGCGCGGCACCCGTCCGACCTTCGACCTCGTGGATGCCGACACCGGCGAGATCATCTGCAAGGCCGGGGACAAGATGACCCCGCGCATGGTCAAGAAGCTGACCGACGAGGGCAAGGTCACCGAGCTTCTGGTTCCCTACGATTCCATTGTCGGCCGCTATGTGGCGAAGGATATCATCAACGAGGAAACCGGCGCGATCTATGTCGAGGCCGGGGACGAGATCACGCTCGAATACGACCGCGACGGCGAAGTGAAGGGCGGCAGCCTGAAAGTGCTGCTGGACAACGGGATCACCGAGATCCCGGTGCTGGACATCGACAACATCAATGTCGGCCCCTACATCCGCAACACGATGGCCGCGGACAAGAACATGAACCGCGATACCGCGCTCATGGACATCTACCGCGTCATGCGTCCGGGCGAGCCGCCGACCGTCGAAGCCGCTTCCGTGCTTTTCGACACGCTGTTCTTCGACAGCGAGCGCTACGACCTGTCCGCCGTGGGCCGCGTGAAGATGAACATGCGCCTCGCCCTCAATGCCCCCGACACGCAGCGCACGCTGCGCAAGGAGGACATCATCGCCTGTATCCGCGGTCTCGTGGAACTGCGCGACGGCAAGGGTGAGATCGACGACATCGACCACCTCGGCAACCGCCGGGTGCGTTCCGTCGGCGAGCTGATGGAGAACCAGTACCGCGTCGGGCTGCTCCGCATGGAGCGCGCGATCAAGGAGCGCATGTCCTCCGTCGAGATCGACACGGTGATGCCGCAGGATCTCATCAACGCGAAGCCGGCGGCTGCGGCGGTGCGGGAATTCTTCGGCTCCTCGCAGCTCAGCCAGTTCATGGACCAGACCAACCCGCTCTCGGAAGTCACGCACAAGCGTCGTCTCTCCGCGCTCGGGCCGGGCGGTCTGACGCGTGAGCGCGCGGGCTTCGAGGTGCGTGACGTTCACCCGACGCACTACGGCCGGATGTGCCCGATCGAGACGCCGGAAGGCCAGAACATCGGTCTGATCAACAGCCTCGCCACCTTTGCCCGCGTCAACAAGTATGGTTTCATCGAGACCCCTTACCGCAAGGTGAAGGAAGGTCAGGTGACGGATGATGTGGTCTACATCTCCGCCACCGAGGAGATGCGCCACACCGTCGCTCAGGCGAACGCGAGCCTCGACGAAGACGGGCGCTTCGTGGATGAGCTGATCTCCACCCGCAAGGCGGGCGAGTTCATGCTCAACCCGGTGGAGGCCGTCGATCTCATCGACGTGTCGCCGAAGCAGCTCGTTTCGGTGGCCGCGGCGCTGATCCCGTTCCTTGAGAACGACGACGCCAACCGCGCGCTGATGGGCTCCAACATGCAGCGTCAGGCCGTGCCGCTCCTGCGGTCGGAAGCGCCGTTCGTCGGCACCGGGATCGAGAGCACCGTGGCCCGCGATTCCGGCGCCGCGATCATGGCCCGCCGCGGCGGTGTCATCGACCAGGTGGACGCGACACGTATCGTCGTCCGGGCGACCGAACTTCTGGAACCGGGCGAGCCGGGCGTGGACATCTACCGTCTGCGCAAGTTCAAGCGGTCAAACCAGTCGTCCTGCATCAACCAGCGTCCGCTGGTGAAGGTGGGCGATACGGTGGCGCGGAACGAGGTGATCGCCGACGGCCCGTCCACCGACATGGGTGAACTGGCGCTTGGCCGGAACATCGTCGTCGCGTTCATGCCCTGGAACGGCTACAACTATGAGGACTCGATCCTGATCTCCGAGCGGATTCTCCGTGACGACGTCTACACCTCGATCCATATCGAGGAATACGAGGTCGCCGCGCGTGACACCAAGCTCGGGCCGGAGGAGATCACCCGCGACATCCCGAACGTCGGTGAGGAAGCGCTGCGCAACCTCGACGAGGCGGGCATCGTCTATATCGGCGCCGAAGTGGGGCCGGGGGACATTCTCGTCGGCAAGATCACCCCGAAGGGCGAAAGCCCGATGACGCCGGAGGAGAAACTGCTCCGCGCCATCTTCGGGGAAAAGGCGTCGGACGTGCGGGATACCTCGCTCCGCCTGCCGCCGGGGGCCTACGGGACCATCGTGGAAGTGCGGGTCTTCAACCGTCACGGCGTCGACAAGGACGAGCGGTCGCTTCAGATCGAGCGTGAGGAAATCGAGCGCCTGTCCCGCGACCGGGACGACGAGCTGGAGATTCTCGAGCGCAACTTCTACGCCCGCCTGCGGCAACTGATCCTCGGCAAGGCCGCGGTGAAGGGTCCAAAGGGCGTGAAGCCGGGTTCGGAAATCACCGAAGAACTGCTGGGCACGCTGTCGCGCGGCCAGTGGTGGCAGCTCGCGCTCGCCGATGACGCGGAGGCCAAGGAGGTCGAGGCGCTCAACGACCAGTTCGATGTGCAGAAACGCGCGCTGGAGAACCGGTTCGAAGACAAGGTGGAAAAGGTCCGCCGCGGCGACGATCTGGCGCCTGGCGTGATGAAGTCGGTCAAGGTGTTCGTGGCGGTGAAGCGCAAGCTGCAACCGGGCGACAAGATGGCCGGCCGTCACGGCAACAAGGGCGTCATCTCCAAGGTCGTGCCGATGGAGGACATGCCCTTCCTCGCCGACGGGACTCCGGTGGACTTCGTGCTGAACCCGCTGGGCGTGCCGTCGCGGATGAACGTCGGTCAGATCCTCGAAACCCACATGGGTTGGGCTGCGCGTGGTCTGGGCCTCCAGATCGACGAGGCGCTGCGCGAGTATCGCCGGAACGGCGATCTGACCCCGGTCAAGGAAGCCGTGCGCTTCGCCTACGGCGACGAGACCTATGAAGACGCTTTCTCCGGCATGGACGAGGCCGCGCTTCTGGAGGCGGCGGGCAATGTGACCCGCGGCGTTCCGATCGCGACCCCGGTCTTCGACGGGGCGAAGGAAGCGGACGTCAACGACGCGCTGGTCCGGGCAGGCTTCGACAAGTCCGGCCAGTCCATCGTGTTCGACGGTCGCTCCGGCGAGCAGTTCGCCCGGCCGGTGACGGTCGGCGTGAAGTACATGCTGAAGCTTCACCACCTCGTCGACGACAAGCTGCACGCGCGTTCCACCGGGCCTTACAGCCTCGTCACGCAGCAACCGCTGGGCGGCAAGGCCCAGTTCGGCGGCCAGCGGCTCGGCGAGATGGAGGTCTGGGCGCTCGAAGCCTACGGTGCGGCCTACACGTTGCAGGAAATGCTCACCGTCAAGTCGGATGACGTGGCGGGGCGGACCAAGGTCTATGAGTCCATCGTCAAGGGTGAAGACAACTTCGAGGCCGGCGTTCCCGAGAGCTTCAACGTGCTCGTGAAAGAAGTCCGGGGCCTCGGCCTCAACATGGAACTCCTGGATGCGGAGGAAGAGTGAGGGCGGCCTTCGCCCTCCTCACCCACCCCAGTTTTAAGGACTTGGCATGAACCAGGAACTCACCACCAATCCGTTCAACCCGCTCGCGGCGCCGAAACAGTTCGACGAGATCAAGATCTCGCTGGCCTCGCCCGAGCGGATTCTTTCTTGGTCCTACGGTGAGATCAAGAAGCCCGAAACCATCAACTACCGCACGTTCAAACCCGAGCGTGACGGTCTGTTCTGCGCGCGCATTTTTGGCCCGATCAAGGACTACGAATGCCTGTGCGGCAAATACAAGCGCATGAAGTATCGCGGCGTCGTCTGCGAGAAATGCGGTGTGGAAGTGACGCTCCAGAAGGTGCGCCGCGAGCGGATGGGCCATATCGAGCTCGCCGCGCCGGTCGCCCACATCTGGTTCCTGAAGTCGCTGCCCTCCCGCATCGGCCTCATGCTCGACATGACGCTCCGGGATCTGGAGCGGATCCTCTACTTCGAGAACTATGTCGTCATCGAGCCGGGTCTGACCGATCTCACCTACGGTCAGCTCATGACGGAGGAGGAGTTCCTCGACGCGCAGGATCAGTATGGCGCGGATGCGTTCACGGCGAATATCGGCGCCGAAGCGATCCGTGAGATGCTGGCCGCGATCGACCTTGCTTCCACCGCCGATCAGCTCCGCGAGGAGTTGAAGGAAGCCACGGGCGAACTGAAGCCGAAGAAGATCATCAAGCGGCTGAAGATCGTCGAGTCGTTCCTCGAGTCGGGCAACCGTCCCGAGTGGATGATCCTGACAGTGCTGCCGGTGATCCCGCCGGAGCTGCGCCCGCTGGTCCCGCTGGACGGCGGCCGGTTCGCCACGTCCGACCTGAACGACCTCTACCGCCGGGTCATCAACCGGAACAACCGTCTGAAGCGGCTGATCGAACTCCGTGCGCCCGACATCATCGTGCGCAACGAAAAGCGGATGCTTCAGGAAGCCGTGGACGCGCTGTTCGACAACGGCCGCCGGGGCCGCGTGATCACGGGTACCAACAAGCGCCCGCTGAAATCGCTCTCCGACATGTTGAAGGGGAAACAGGGCCGGTTCCGTCAGAACCTTCTGGGCAAGCGGGTGGACTTCTCCGGCCGTTCGGTCATCGTGACCGGGCCGGAGCTGAAGCTGCACCAATGCGGCCTGCCGAAGAAGATGGCGCTCGAACTGTTCAAGCCGTTCATCTACTCGCGGCTTGAGGCGAAGGGTCTGTCCTCCACCGTCAAGCAGGCGAAGAAGCTGGTCGAGAAGGAGCGCCCGGAGGTCTGGGATATTCTGGATGAAGTCATCCGCGAACACCCCGTACTGCTGAACCGCGCGCCGACGCTGCACCGTCTGGGCATTCAGGCCTTCGAGCCGATCCTGATCGAAGGCAAGGCGATCCAGCTTCACCCGCTGGTCTGCTCCGCGTTCAACGCCGACTTCGACGGCGACCAGATGGCCGTTCACGTTCCCCTCTCGCTGGAAGCCCAGCTTGAGGCCCGCGTCCTGATGATGTCCACGAACAACGTGCTGTCGCCTGCGAACGGCGCGCCGATCATCGTGCCGTCGCAGGACATGGTGCTTGGTCTCTACTACACGACCATGCAGCGTGAGGGCATGAAGGGCGAAGGCATGGCCTTCACCGCCATCGAGGAGGTGGAGCACGCGCTCGCCGCGGGTGAGGTGCATCTGCACGCCAAGATCATCGCGCGGATCAAGCAGATCGACGGCGAAGGCAACGAGATCGTCAAACGCTACGAGACGACCCCGGGCCGTCTTCGCCTCGGCAACCTGCTGCCGCTCAACGCCAAGGCGCCGTTCGAACTGGTGAACCGCCTGCTCCGCAAGAAGGATGTCCAGAACGTCATCGACACCGTCTACCGCTACTGCGGCCAGAAGGAATCGGTGATCTTCTGCGACCAGATCATGGGGCTTGGCTTCCGCGAGGCCTTCAAGGCCGGCATCTCCTTCGGCAAGGACGACATGGTCATCCCGGTCAAGAAATGGGAGATCGTGGAGAACACGCAGGAGCAGGTGAAGGAATTCGAACAGCAGTACATGGACGGCCTGATCACCCAGGGTGAGAAGTACAACAAGGTCGTCGATGCCTGGTCGAAATGTTCCGACGCCGTCGCCGGTGCGATGATGGGCGAGATCTCGGCCGTCCGTAAGGACGACATGGGCCGGGAGATGGAGCCGAACTCGGTCTACATGATGTCCCACTCCGGGGCGCGGGGTTCGCCTGCCCAGATGAAGCAGCTCGGCGGGATGCGCGGCCTGATGGCCAAGCCGTCGGGTGAGATCATCGAGACGCCGATCATCTCGAATTTCAAGGAAGGTCTGACCGTTCTTGAATACTTCAACTCGACGCACGGCGCCCGGAAGGGTCTGGCGGATACCGCGCTCAAGACCGCGAACTCCGGCTACCTGACCCGTCGTCTGGTGGACGTGGCGCAGGACTGCATCGTCCGGTCGAACGACTGCGGCACCGACCGTTACATCACGGCTTCCGCCGCGGTGAACGACGGTGAGGTGGTGGCGTCGCTGGGCGAACGTGTGCTGGGCCGCGTCGCTGCCGAGGATGTCTATGTCCCCGGCACCGACGAGGTGATCGTGAGCCTCGGCGAGCTGATCGACGAGCGCAAGGCCGATGCGGTCGAGACGCTGGGCGTGCCCACGGTCAAGATCCGCAGCCCGCTCACCTGTGAGGCGGAGGAGGGTGTCTGCGCCACCTGCTACGGGCGCGACCTTGCCCGGGGCACGATGGTGAACGTCGGTGAGGCCGTCGGCATCATCGCGGCGCAGTCCATCGGTGAACCCGGCACGCAGCTGACGATGCGGACCTTCCACATCGGCGGCATCGCGCAGGGCGGCCAGCAATCGTTCCTCGAATCGTCGCAGGAAGGCGTGATCGAGTTCCGCAACCCGAACCTTCTTGCCAACGCCTCGGGCGAGCAGATCGTGATGGGCCGGAACATGTCGCTCGCCATCATCGACGAGAACGGCGTGGAACGGGCCTCGCACAAGCTGCTCTACGGGTCGAAGGTGTTCGTGAAGGAGGGCCAGTCCGTCAAGCGCGGCAACAAGCTCTTCGAATGGGACCCCTACACCCTGCCGATCATCGCGGAGAAGGCCGGTCAGGCGAAGTTCGTCGATCTCGTCTCGGGCATCTCGGTGCGCGAGGAGACGGACGATGCAACCGGCATGACCCAGAAGATCGTCTCGGACTGGCGGTCGGCGCCGAAAGGCAACGAGCTGAAGCCCGAGATCATCGTCATGGATGCCGAGACCGGCGAACCTGTCCGCAATGAGCAGGGCCACCCGATCTCCTATCCGATGTCGGTGGACGCGATTCTGTCGGTCGAGGACGGGCAGGACGTGAAGGCCGGTGACGTGGTGGCGCGGATCCCGCGCGAAGGCGCCAAGACCAAGGACATCACCGGGGGTCTTCCCCGCGTGGCGGAACTGTTCGAGGCCCGTCGTCCGAAGGATCACGCGATCATCGCCGAACTGGATGGCTATGTGCGCTTCGGCAAGGACTACAAGAACAAGCGCCGCATCGCCATCGAACCGGTGGACGAGACGCTCCAGGCCGTTGAATACATGGTGCCGAAAGGCAAGCACATCCCGGTGCAGGAAGGCGACTTCGTGCAGAAGGGTGACTACATCATGGACGGCAACCCGGCTCCGCATGACATCCTGCGGATTCAGGGGATCGAGGCGCTGGCCAACTACCTGATCGACGAGGTGCAGGACGTCTATCGCCTGCAGGGCGTGAAGATCAACGACAAGCACATCGAGGTGATCGTTCGCCAGATGCTGCAGAAATGGGAGATCCTCGACTCCGGCGAGACGACGCTGCTCAAGGGCGAGCATGTCGACAAGCAGGAGCTGGACGAAACCAACGCCAAGGCGGAGGCCCAGGGCCTGCGTCCGGCGCAGGCGGAGCCCATCCTGCTCGGCATCACCAAGGCCTCGCTGCAGACGCGCAGCTTCATCTCCGCCGCTTCCTTCCAGGAGACGACGCGGGTGCTGACCGAGGCGGCGGTGCAAGGCAAGCGCGACAAGCTCGTCGGGCTGAAGGAGAACGTCATCGTCGGCCGGCTCATCCCGGCCGGGACGGGTGGCGCGACCAGCCGGGTACGCCGCATCGCGACGGATCGCGACCAGAAGGTCATCGATCAGAAGCGGGCGGAAGCCGAACAGGCCGTGCAGCTTGCGGCGCCGCTGGATGTGGTCGATCTGGAGAACGATGCCGGTCTGGTGGAAACCACCGAAAACCGGGATTGATCCTCGGCAAGAATGTGAAACGCCCCGCTCCAGCGGGGCGTTTTGCTTTTGAGGAGGGCGACCGGTTTTCCGGGCGCTGCAGTGGAGGTCGGTCCGGCGCACGCGGTCGGCCCGTTTCCGCTAGGGGGATGGCTCTGCGCAGATGCGCTCGTTGGGCCGATCTGTGGGGGGGCTGGTGTGCTTGGGAGAAGGTGCGTGGTGTTGCACGGCACTGCTGTTTCAGGAGAGCGCGGCCGATCCTGGCTGAGAGACCGCTCTTCCGCACCAATGCGCATAATTCCGCAATGCATCGCGCTTTCCTTTCTTCGCTTTGAAGGCTGCCGAAAGTTCTGGAGTGTCAGGCCTCCGTTCCGCCGATCGGGAAATCGGCCTCGGAATGATCCGCCATGTGCCTATTTCCGGCCGGATTTTCTGGATCCCGAAGGATTTCCGCTCCAACGGACGGAGAGAGCGTTTTTCAGAAACCTGTAAGCCCATCTTCTTTCGCGGGGCAGGGTGCCTCCGGTCCTGCCGAGAGGCTCTCCCTGCTTCGGTCAAAAGGCCATTTCCGCCCGGCGATACCCAAATATCCGGCGAAACCCGGCCCATTTCCTCCGCGGATGCCCGCGGCGGACTCTTCGCAGAAGTTCCGGCCTGATGACGGGGACGGGGGCCGAAGCCTCCTCGCTCAGCATTTTCGCTGGCTTGCTTCAAATGCGACATAGAATGACGCAAATACGCAGTCGCCTCCTGCGCACCGTGCTAAGGCGTCTTGAGGGCCGACGGGTTATTACCGACGGGTTCCGGGGGGTTGAAGGCTTATCCGATGCCGAGGACGGCCAATATGCGCGGCGCGCTGCTGATGATTGCAGCAGTGGGCGCCTTCACGGTGAACGATGCGCTGATGAAGGCCATCCTCGGGCACGTGCCGCTCTTTCAGGCACAGTTTCTGCGGGGGTTGGCCGTTCTGCTGCTGCTTGCGGTTGCATCCGGGTTCTTTGCGCCGCCGCGGTTCGACCTGTCACGCCGGGACTGGACGCTCTGCCTCGCCCGGAGTTTCGCGGAAGCGGTCAGCGCGGTGCTGTATCTGGAAGGTCTGTCGCGCATTCCATTGCCCAATGCCACGGCGATCCTGCAGTCTGTCCCGCTGTTCCTTACCCTGGCGGCGGCGATCTTTCTCAAGGAGCCGATCGGCTGGCGGCGGCTGGGGGCGATTCTGGTGGGCTTCCTCGGGATGCTGCTCATCGTCAGGCCGGGGCCGGAGGGATTCTCTCCCGGTGCGCTTTACGTCTCCGCCTGCGTGGTGACGGTCATCCTGCGGGAACTGTGCACGCGGAAGCTCTCCCCTGCTGTTCCGTCGATGACGGCGGCCCTCACCATGGGGGTGGTGCTGGTCGTCTTCTCCGGCATAGGCGCGGCGGTGGCGGGCGAGTGGAGGCCGTTGGCGGCCGTGGACATCCTGCGGATCATCACGGCTTCCGTGGCGGTGTCCTTGGGCTATGTGCTCAGCATCGGGGCGATACGGCTCGGCGACCTCTCTGTCGTGGGTCCGTTCCGCTACACGGGGATGGTGTGGTCGCTGCTCCTCGGGCTTGCGTTCTTCGGCGTCTGGCCCGATCCGCTGACCCTTGCGGGGGCGGGAATCGTCATTGCCGCGGGACTGTTCACCATCTATCGCGAGCATGTGGCGGAGCGCGCGGCATCGCGGCTTTCGGGGAGCGTGGCGGCCGACTGACCCCCTTGCGACGCGGCGTTCGGGCCGGGACGCCTGTTGACATCCCCCCCGACTCCCCATATACGGCGCGTCACCCGGGTGGCGAAGTGCGTCTTCTGCTGCCCCTGCTCATAAACTGATGTGGTCATGATCCGGGCGAAAGCCCCGATCCTCTGGAATTCCACCGCGTCGTTCCCCGCGAAGGGGAACGAATGCGGTTTTGGCGTTTGCGGACAGGCGCGACGCCGATGACGAGAACGGATGCAACACGGGGAACCGGAATGCCGACTATCCAACAGCTGATCCGCAAGCCGCGGCAGCCCAAGGTGCAGCGCTCTAAGTCGCAGCACCTCCAATCCTGCCCGCAAAAGCGCGGCGTCTGCACGCGCGTCTACACGACGACGCCGAAGAAGCCGAACTCGGCCATGCGGAAGGTCGCCAAAGTGCGGCTGACCAACGGTTTCGAGGTGATCAGCTACATTCCGGGCGAAAAGCACAACCTTCAGGAGCACTCGGTGGTCCTGATCCGTGGCGGCCGGGTGAAAGACCTTCCGGGCGTCCGCTATCACATCCTGCGCGGCGTGCTCGACACGCAAGGCGTCAAGGACCGTCGTCAACGCCGTTCGAAATACGGCGCGAAGCGTCCGAAGTAAGGAGATCTGGGCATGTCCCGTCGTCACGCTGCCGAGAAGCGCGAAGTTCTGCCGGACGCCAAGTTCGGCGACACCGTGCTGACCAAATTCATGAACAACCTGATGATCGACGGCAAGAAGTCGGTCGCGGAAGCCATCGTCTACAACGCACTCGACCGCGTCGAGGGCCGCGTGAAACGCGCCCCGGTCGAAGTGTTCCACGAGGCGCTGGACAACGTGAAGCCGGCCGTCGAGGTCCGTTCCCGCCGTGTGGGCGGTGCGACCTACCAGGTTCCGGTGGAAGTCCGCATCGAGCGCCGTGAAGCGCTGGCGATCCGCTGGCTCATCACGGCTGCCCGCAAGCGCAACGAAAACACCATGGAAGAGCGCCTCGCCGGCGAGCTTCTGGATGCTGCGAACAACCGTGGCACCGCGGTGAAGAAGCGCGAAGACACCCACAAGATGGCCGACGCGAACAAGGCGTTCAGCCACTACCGCTGGTAAGCGGCAGGAGCACCGACCATGGCACGCGAATATCCCCTCGAGCTCTACCGTAACTTCGGGATCATGGCTCACATCGACGCGGGTAAAACCACGACGACGGAGCGCATCCTCTATTACACGGGCAAGAGCCACAAGATCGGCGAGGTGCATGACGGCGCCGCGACGATGGACTGGATGGAACAGGAGCAGGAACGGGGGATCACGATCACCTCTGCTGCGACCACGACCTTCTGGCAGCGGACCGAGGACGGCACCCATGAGGGGCCGAAGTACCGGTTCAACATCATCGACACCCCCGGCCACGTCGACTTCACCATCGAGGTGGAGCGCTCGCTCGCGGTGCTCGACGGGGCCGTGTGCCTTCTGGACGCGAACGCTGGCGTCGAGCCGCAGACCGAGACGGTGTGGCGTCAGGCCGACCGCTACAAGGTTCCGCGGATCGTCTATGTCAACAAGATGGACAAGATCGGCGCGGACTTCTTCAAGTGCGTGCAGATGATCAAGGATCGCACCGGCGCCACCCCGGCCCCGGTCGCGCTCCCCATCGGTGCGGAAGACAAGCTCGAAGGCATCATCGACCTGGTCACTCAGGAAGAGTGGACCTGGAAAGGTGAGGATCTTGGCGCGTCCTGGACCCGTCAGCCGATCCGTGACGAGCTGAAGGATGTCGCGGACGAATGGCGCGGCAAGCTCATCGAGCTCGCGGTGGAAATGGACGATGCGGCGATGGAGGCCTACCTCGAAGGTGAGGAGCCCGACGTCGACACCCTGCGGAAACTGATCCGCAAGGGCTGCCTCTCCATGACCTTCGTGCCGATCCTCGCCGGCTCGTCCTTCAAGAACAAGGGCGTCCAGCCGATGCTGAACGCGGTGGTCGACTATCTGCCGAGCCCGCTCGACGTTCCGGCCTATGTCGGCTTCGCCCCGGGCGACGAGACGGAAACCCGGAACATCGAGCGTCACGCCTCCGACGAGGAGCCGTTCTCGGCTCTGGCGTTCAAGATCATGAACGACCCCTTCGTCGGGTCGCTGACCTTCACGCGCCTCTATTCCGGCGTCCTCAAAAAGGGCGACCAGATGCTGAACGCGACGAAGGGCAAGCGCGAGCGCGTTGGCCGGATGATGATGATGCACGCCATCAACCGCGAAGAGATCGATGAAGCCTATGCAGGCGACATCATCGCTCTGGCGGGGCTGAAGGACACGACGACGGGCGACACGCTCTGTGATCCGGCGAAACCGGTGGTTCTTGAAACCATGACCTTCCCGGAGCCGGTGATCGAGATTGCGGTGGAGCCGAAGTCGAAGGCCGACCAGGAGAAGATGGGCCTCGCGCTCGCTCGCCTGTCCGCCGAAGACCCGTCCTTCCGCGTCGAGACCAACTTCGAGTCCGGCCAGACGATCATGAAGGGCATGGGCGAGCTTCACCTCGACATCCTCGTTGACCGCATGCGTCGCGAGTTCAAGGTCGAGGCGAACATCGGCGCGCCGCAGGTGGCTTACCGGGAGACCATCTCCCGCGAGGCGGAGATCGACTACACGCACAAGAAACAGACCGGTGGTACCGGCCAGTTCGCGCGCGTGAAGCTCGTCATCACCCCGACCGAGCCGGGCGAGGGCTACTCGTTCGAAGCGAAGATCGTGGGCGGTGCGGTGCCGAAGGAATACATCCCCGGCGTCGAAAAGGGCATCAAGTCGGTCATGGACTCCGGTCCGCTGGCGGGCTTCCCGGTGATCGACTTCAAGGTCGCGCTGATCGACGGTGCGTTCCACGACGTCGACTCCTCGGTCCTCGCGTTCGAGATCGCGTCCCGTGCGGCGATGCGCGAAGGCCTGAAGAAGGCCGGCGCAAAGCTGCTGGAGCCGATCATGAAGGTTGAGGTGGTGACCCCGGAAGAATACACCGGCGGCATCATCGGCGACCTGACCTCGCGCCGGGGGATGGTGACGGGGCAGGAAAGCCGCGGCAATGCCAACGTGATCAACTCGATGGTGCCGCTGGCCAACATGTTCGGCTACATCAACACGCTGCGCTCGATGTCCTCGGGTCGCGCCGTCTTCACGATGATCTTCGATCATTACGAAGCCGTGCCGCAGAACATCTCGGACGAGATCCAGAAGAAATACGCCTGATCGGCGGGGTGGCGGTCCCCGCCACCCGAACCCATTCCGCCGTGAGCGCATCCGCGATCCGGTGACACGAAACAGGAGGCCATCATGGCAAAGGCAAAGTTTGAACGGACGAAACCGCACGTCAACATTGGCACGATCGGCCACGTTGACCACGGGAAGACGACGCTGACGGCGGCGATCACGAAGTATTTCGGCGACTTCAAGGCCTATGACCAGATCGACGCGGCGCCGGAAGAGAAGGCGCGCGGGATCACGATCTCGACGGCCCACGTGGAATACGAGACGGACGCGCGCCACTATGCGCACGTGGACTGCCCCGGCCACGCGGACTACGTGAAGAACATGATCACGGGTGCGGCGCAGATGGATGGCGCGATCCTGGTGGTGAACGCGGCCGACGGCCCGATGCCGCAGACGCGGGAGCACATCCTGCTCGGCCGTCAGGTGGGCATTCCCTACATGGTCGTTTACCTGAACAAGGTCGACCAGGTTGACGATGCGGAGCTTCTGGAGCTGGTGGAGATGGAAGTGCGCGAGCTTCTGTCGTCCTACGAGTACCCGGGCGACGACATCCCGATCGTGAAGGGCTCGGCGCTTGCGGCGCTGGAAGGCCGCGACAAGGAGATCGGCGAGGATTCGATCCGCGCGCTGCTCGCAGCGGTGGACGCGTACATCCCGACGCCGGAGCGTGCGGTGGACCAGCCGTTCCTGATGCCGATCGAGGACGTGTTCTCGATCTCGGGCCGGGGCACGGTTGTGACGGGTCGTGTGGAACGCGGCGTGATCAACGTGGGTGACGAGGTCGAGATCGTGGGCATCCGCCCGACGAAGAAATCGACCTGCACGGGCGTTGAGATGTTCCGCAAGCTGCTGGACCGCGGGGAAGCCGGCGACAACATCGGGGCGCTGCTGCGCGGCGTTGACCGGGAAGGCGTTGAGCGGGGCCAGGTGCTCTGCAAGCCGGGCTCGGTGAAGCCGCACACGAAGTTCGAGGCGGAAGCCTACATCCTCACGAAAGAGGAAGGGGGCCGTCACACGCCGTTCTTCGCGAACTACCGTCCGCAGTTCTACTTCCGGACCACGGACGTGACCGGGACCGTCAAGCTGCCGGAAGGCACGGAGATGGTGATGCCGGGCGACAACCTGAAGTTCGAGGTCGAGCTGATCGCGCCGATCGCCATGGAAGAGAAGCTCCGCTTCGCCATCCGTGAAGGCGGCCGCACCGTCGGCGCCGGCGTCGTCTCCAAGATCATCGAGTAATCGAAAGGCTGAGGGCGGGGCTCCGCCCCACGCCCGCAACCCTGAGGGAATGAAAATGCAAGGTACGAACATCCGTATCCGGCTGAAGGCCTTCGATTACCGCGTCCTGGATGCCTCGACGCAGGAAATCGTGAACACGGCCAAACGGACCGGCGCAACGGTACGGGGCCCGATCCCGCTGCCGAACAAGATCGAGAAGTTCACGGTTCTCCGTGGGCCCCATATCGACAAGAAATCCCGCGATCAGTGGGAGATCCGCACGCACAAGCGGCTCCTCGACATCGTGGACCCGACCCCGCAGACGGTGGACGCGCTGATGAAGCTCGACCTCGCCGCCGGCGTGGACGTCGAGATCAAGGTTTGAGGGAGCACGAAAGATGCGCTCTGGAGTGATCGCAAAGAAGCTGGGCATGACCCGGCTGTTCCTGGAGGACGGGAAGCAGGTTCCGGTGACGGTTCTGCAACTCGATGGTCTTCAGGTCGTGGCGCAGCGCACCGCTGACAAGGACGGCTACACCGCCGTTCAGCTCGGCGCGGGCGCGGCCAAGGCGAAACGCACGACCGCTGCGATGCGGGGCCATTTCGCGAAAGCGAACGTGGCGCCGAAGCGCAAGGTGGCCGAATTCCGCGTGAGCCCCGACAACCTGATCGAGGTTGGCGAGGAAATCACGGCTGACCACTACTTCGCGGGTCAGTTCGTGGACATCGCCGGCACCTCTATCGGCAAGGGTTTTGCCGGTGCGATGAAGCGGCACAACTTCGGTGGTCTGCGCGCCTCGCACGGTGTGTCGATCAGCCACCGTTCGCACGGGTCGACCGGCCAGTGCCAGGACCCCGGCAAGGTGTTCAAGGGCAAGAAGATGGCTGGCCATCTTGGGGCCGTCCGGGTGACGACGCAGAACCTGCAGGTCATCAGGACCGACAGCGAGCGTGGTCTCATCATGGTCAAGGGCGCCGTGCCTGGTTCGGCTGGCGGCTGGGTCACGGTGAAGGACGCGGTCAAGAAGCCGGTGCCGGAGAATGTCATTCTCCCGGCCGCGCTGAAGTCGCATGCCGAGGCCGCGCGCCGCGCTGCCGAGGAAGCTGCCGCTGCGGCGGCTGCCGAAGAGGAAGCCGCCCGTCTGGCCGCGGCCGAGGCTGAACAGGCTGCCATCGAGGCGGCCGAGATCGAAGCCAAGGCCTCTGACTCGAAGGGGAACGAGGAATGAAACTCGACGTGATCAAGCTGGACGCCGGGTCCGCCGGGTCGATCGATCTCGCCGACGAGATCTTCGGCCTCGAGCCCCGCGCCGACATCCTTCACCGGGTGGTGAACTGGCAGCGGGCGAAGGCCCAGGCCGGCACCCACTCGGTGCTGGGCAAATCCGACGTGTCGTATTCGACGAAGAAGATCTATCGCCAGAAGGGCACCGGCGGCGCACGCCACGGCTCCCGCAAGGCGCCGATCTTCCGTCACGGTGGTGTCTACAAGGGCCCGACGCCCCGCAGCCACGCCTTCGACCTGCCGAAGAAATTCCGCGCGCTTGGCCTCAAGCACGCGCTTTCGGCGAAGGCGAAGGATGGCAAGCTGGTGGTGATCGACTCCGCGGAACTGGTGGAAGCCAAGACCGCGCAACTCGCCAAGGCCGCGAAGGATCTCGGCTGGAAGCGCGTGCTCATCATCGACGGCGCAGAGGTCAACGAGAACTTCGCCAAGGCGGCGCGGAACATCGAAGGCATCGATATCCTGCCGACCATCGGGGCGAACGTCTATGACATCCTGAAGCGTGACACGCTCGTGATCACGAAGGCGGGTGTCGAAGCTCTGGAGGCTCGCCTGAAATGAGCGTGAAACCCGAACACTACGACGTGATTCGCAAGCCGATCATCACCGAGAAGGCGACCCTCGCCTCCGAGGCGAATGCGGTGGTCTTCGAGGTGCGGCGCGACGCGTCCAAGCCCGAGATCAAGGAAGCCGTCGAGACGGTCTTCGGCGTCAAGGTGAAGGCGGTGAACACCACCATCACCAAAGGCAAGGTCAAGAAGTTCCGCGGCCGCACCGGCGTCCGCTCGGACATCAAGAAGGCCTATGTGACGCTGGAAGAAGGCAACACGATCGACGTTTCCACTGGCCTCTGAGCCGGGCGTCTGATACGTAGCCGCACGAATCTCGTGGCCCCGGACTCTTCCGGGGCCACGCGCTTTCAGCAGAAGCGCTGCTTTCATTGCCGAAAGTGCACTCAGCGGGGATCTTCGGAGCCCTATAACCTCCGGGCCACGGCATTCGGCCGCGCCCGCAAGCAGACGGAAGACAGAAAGCATGGCACTCAAGTCGTATAAGCCGACGACGCCTGGCCAGCGTGGGCTGGTTCTGATCGACCGTTCGGAGCTTTGGAAAGGACGCCCCGTCAAGTCTCTCACCGAGGGTCTGACGAAGAACGGCGGCCGGAACAACACCGGACGGATCACGATGCGCCGCAAGGGCGGGGGCGCGAAGCGTCTCTATCGTATCGTGGACTTCAAGCGGACGAAGTTCGATGTGGCGGCTGTCGTCGAGCGGATCGAATATGACCCGAACCGCACCGCGTTCATCGCGCTCGTCAAATATGAAGACGGCGAACAGGCCTACATCCTCGCGCCCCAGCGTCTTGCCGTGGGTGACAAGGTCGTGGCCGGCGCCAAGACCGATGTGAAGCCGGGCAACGCGATGCCGTTCTCCGGCATGCCGCTCGGCACGATCGTGCACAACGTCGAACTGAAGCCCGGCAAGGGCGGTCAGATCGCACGCGCCGCCGGCACCTATGCCCAGTTCGTCGGCCGGGACGGCGGCTATGCCCAGATCCGCCTCTCCTCGGGCGAGCTGCGCATGGTCCGTCAGGAATGCATGGCCACCGTTGGCGCCGTGTCGAACCCTGACAACTCGAACCAAAACCTCGGTAAAGCCGGTCGGAACCGCCACCTCGGCATCCGTCCGTCGGTCCGCGGTGTTGCGATGAACCCGATCGACCACCCGCATGGTGGTGGTGAGGGCCGCACCTCCGGTGGCCGGACCCCGGTTACCCCGTGGGGCAAGGACACCAAGGGCAAGAAGACCCGCAGCAACAAGGCGACGGACAAATATATCGTCCGGTCGCGGCATGCGAAGAAAAAGGGGCGCTGAGCCATGTCACGTTCTCTCTGGAAAGGCCCCTTCGTCGACGCCTATGTGCTTCGCAAGGCGGAAAAGTCCCGCGAGTCCGGGCGGTCGGAAGTCATCAAGATCTGGTCGCGTCGTTCGACCATTCTTCCCCAGTTCGTGGGGCTGACCTTCGGTGTCTACAATGGTCAGAAACACATCCCGGTGAACGTCACCGAGGAGATGATCGGCCAGAAATTCGGTGAATACTCGCCGACGCGGACCTATTACGGTCACGCGGCCGACAAGAAAGCCAAAAGGAAGTAAGCCATGGGTCAGGAAAAGAATCCGCGCCGCGTGGCGGAAAATGAGGCGATGGCGAAGCTGCGCATGCTTCGCACCTCGCCGCAGAAACTGAATCTCGTCGCGGCGCTCATTCGCGGCAAGAAGGTGGACAAGGCTCTGGCCGACCTCACCTTCTCGCACAAGCGCATCGCCATCGACGTGCGGAAGTGCCTTCAGTCGGCCATCGCCAACGCCGAGAACAACCACGGGCTCGACGTGGACGAACTGGTCGTCGCGGAAGCCTTCGTCGGCAAGAACATGGTCCTGAAACGCGGTCGCCCGCGCGCCCGTGGCCGGTTCGGCAAGATCGTGAATCCGTTTTCCGAGCTGACCATCAAGGTGCGGCAAGTCGAGGAGCAAGCGTAATGGGTCAGAAGGTCAACCCGATTGGGATGCGCCTCCAGGTCAACCGCACCTGGGACAGCCGCTGGTTCGCTGACACCAAGGACTACGGCAACCTGCTTCTTGAAGACATCAGGATGCGGGAATTCATCCACAAGGAATGCAAGGCTGCCGGCATCTCCAAGGTGGTGATCGAGCGTCCGCACAAGAAGTGCCGCGTCACGATCTACACCGCGCGTCCGGGCGTCATCATCGGCAAGAAGGGCGCCGACATCGAGGTTCTTCGCAAGAAGCTCTCGAAGTTCACCGCGTCCGAACTGCACCTCAACATCGTTGAAGTGCGCAAGCCGGAGCTTGATGCGCAACTGGTGGCCGAGTCGATCGCCCAGCAGATGGAGCGTCGCGTGTCCTTCCGTCGCGCCATGAAGCGCGCCGTGCAGAACGCGATGCGCATGGGTGCCTTGGGCATCCGCGTGAACGTCGGGGGCCGTCTTGGCGGCGCCGAGATCGCACGGACCGAATGGTACCGCGAGGGCCGCGTGCCGCTGCATACGCTGCGCGCCGATATCGACTATGCGACGTCCGAAGCCACGACGCCTTACGGCATCATCGGGGTGAAGGTGTGGATCTTCAAAGGCGAGATCATGGAGCACGACCCGCAGGCGCACGACCGCCGCGCGATCGAGTCCCAGGATGGTCCCGCCCCGCGTGGTCCGCGCCGTGAGCGTGGCGACCGCTGAGGAGTAGAACGAGATGCTGCAACCTAAACGGACAAAGTTCCGCAAACAGCACAAGGGCCGTATCCACGGCGAGGCGAAGGGCGGCTTCCTGCTGAACTTCGGCTCCTTCGGCCTGAAAGCGACCGAGCCGGAGCGGGTCACCGCCCGCCAGATCGAAGCGGCCCGCCGCGCGATCACCCGCCATATGAAACGTCAGGGCCGGGTCTGGATCCGGATTTTCCCGGACGTTCCGGTCACCTCGAAGCCGACCGAAGTGCGGATGGGTAAAGGCAAGGGCTCCGTCGATTTCTGGGCCGCCCGCGTTAAACCCGGCCGGATCATGTTCGAGATCGACGGCGTGAACGAGACGATCGCCCGCGAGGCGCTCCGCCTCGGCGCGATGAAGCTCCCGGTCACGACCCGCGTCATCGCCCGCGAAGACTGGTAAGACTTCGCCACTGCATTAAGTGAAGGGCCTCCCCGAGCGGGGGGCCTTTTGCATTGGGGGGGCTGATGGAACATCGGGTGTCATCCGGCGGGGCGCTCCTGCATATCGCAGAGCGCGGTGCTCCTGAGGGAAGGGCGATGCTGTTCCTTCACGGGGGTCTCGGCGCGCTGCGGGAGATGGCGCCTCTGGCGGCGGAATTCCCAAAGGCGCGGTGTTTGCTGATGGATACGCGCGGACATGGCGCGTCCTCGCTGGGGCAGGGCAGGCTCACCTATCAGCGCCTTGCCGACGATGCCGCGGCGGTGATCTCGGCGCTTGGGCTGGAGCGACCCCTGGTCATCGGGCATAGCGATGGTGGGGTGATCGCATTGGAGCTCGCGGCTCGCGGACTGTCGCTGGCGGGGGTTGTGAGCATCGGCGGCAGTGTCGCGCCGCCTCCGCCAGAGGCCGCGGCGAAGTTTTTCCTGCCGCTCACCGCAGAATTCTGGCGCAACCGCTTCCCGGAAGATGTCGCCAGCTATGAGGCGGAAAACCCCACGCCCGATTTCGAGCGGCTCTTCGATCTGGTCAAGGCGTTGTGGCTGGACGGTGGTCCGGGGAATTACCCGGTGGGCATCGAGCGGATCGCGCTGCCGGTGCTGATCCTGAACGGCGACGCGGACGAACTCGTCTCCCGGCAGGAGACGGTTGCCCTCGCCGAGGCGATACCTGGTGCGGCGTTGGCGTTGATCCCTTATGCCGGGCACATGGTGCATATGGAGCAGCCGGGGCTCGTCGCGCACGCCATCCGGGCGATGCTGGACCGGCTGGCATAACTTTTCCTTGCCCCCACCGCCTTCTTCCTGTAGGAAGCCGCATCCGCGAGTCCGGGGTTCCCGGAATCGTCGGTACCTCATTGATCCACCGGGTTGCAGGTCACCCTTGCAGAAGGGGCCGTCCGGTGATTGTGAAAGGAAAAAGGCGATGAGCGCCCAAGAACTCAGCAGCAAGACCCCGGACCAACTCCGGGACGAGCTGGTCGCACTGAAGAAGGAGGCGTTCAACCTCCGTTTCCAGAAGGCGACCGGCCAGCTCGAAAACACCGCCCGCATCCGGCAGGTCCGCCGTGACGCCGCGCGCGTGAAGACCATTCTGAACCAGAAAGCCGCTGCTGCGGCGGCGAACTGAGGATCACGAGATGCCCAAACGTATCCTGCAAGGCACCGTCACCTCTGACAAGAACGATCAGACGATCACCGTCCTGGTCGAGCGCCGCTTCACGCACCCCGTGATGAAGAAGACGGTTCGGAAGTCGAAGAAATACCGCGCCCATGACGCGGAGAACCAGTTCAAGGTCGGCGACAGCGTTCGTATCGAGGAATGCGCGCCGATTTCGAAGACGAAACGCTGGACGGTCGTGAGCGACGCTCAGGCCTGAGCCAGATACATCGAAACCCTGGGGCGGCGGCTGATAACCGTCCCCAAAGGTCGGGAGTAACCCAATGATCCAGATGCAGACCAATCTGGATGTCGCTGACAACTCCGGCGCTCGCCGGGTGCAGTGCATCAAGGTTCTGGGCGGCTCGCATCGGCGGTATGCCTCCGTGGGCGACATCATCGTGGTGTCGGTCAAGGAAGCCATTCCGCGCGGTCGCGTGAAGAAAGGTGACGTTCGCAAGGCCGTCGTCGTTCGCACCGCCAAGGAAGTCCGCCGTGAAGACGGCACCTCCATCCGTTTTGACCGCAATGCGGCCGTCATCCTGAACAACCAGGGTGAACCGGTCGGTACGCGTATCTTCGGGCCGGTGGTGCGTGAGCTTCGCGCGAAGAACTTCATGAAAATCATCAGCCTCGCGCCGGAGGTGCTGTGATGGCCGCCAAGCTGAAAAAGGGCGACAAGGTCGTCGTGCTCACCGGCAAGGACAAGGGCAAACAGGGTGAGATCACCCAGGTTCTCCCCAAAGAGAACAAGGCCGTTGTCGATGGCGTGAACATCGTCATCCGCCACACCCGCCAGTCGCAGGCAAGCCAGGGCGGACGGATCCCGAAAGCGGCTCCGATCCAACTCTCCAACCTCGCGCTGCTGGACACCAACGGCAAGGCTACCCGCGTCGGCTTCCGCTTCGAAGACGGCAAGAAGGTGCGCTTCGCCAAGACCACCGGGGAGGCGATCTGATGCTTGACGCTGCGAACTACACCCCGCGCCTCAAGACGCTCTACAAGGAAACGGTGCGTGCCGCTCTGAAGGAGGAATTCTCCTACAAGAACGACATGCAGATCCCTCGGCTCGACAAGATCGTGCTGAACATGGGCGTCGGCGAAGCCGTCAAGGACACCAAGAAGGTCAAGCAGGCCGCCGAGGAGCTGTCGCTCATCGCCGGTCAGAAGGCTGTCATCACGCATGCCAAGAAGTCGATCGCCGGCTTCCGCGTCCGTGAGGAAATGCCGCTCGGCACCAAGGTGACCCTCCGTGGCGACCGGATGTACGAATTCCTCGACCGCCTGATCACGATCGCGCTTCCCCGCGTTCGCGACTTCCGCGGCGTGAAGGGTTCGTCCTTCGACGGCCGTGGCAACTACGCCATGGGCCTGAAGGAGCACATCGTGTTCCCCGAGATCAACTTCGACAAGGTCGATGAGGTTCTCGGCATGGACATCATCATCTGCACCACCGCGGCGACCGACGCGGAAGCGAAGGCGCTGCTGAAGCAATTCAGCATGCCCTTCAACAGCTGATCGCGCGAGGAGACTGAAACACATGGCCAAGAAATCCATGGTCGAACGTCAGAAGAAGCGCGAGAAGCTGGTGGCGCAATACGCCTCCAAGCGCGCGGCTCTGAAGACCGTCATCGCCAATGAGGAGCTGCCGATGGAGCAGCGCTTCAAGGCTTCGCTGAAACTTGCGGAACTTCCGCGCAACTCCTCGGCCACGCGGCTTCACAACCGCTGCCAGCTGACGGGTCGCCCGAAGGCCTACTACCGCAAGCTGAAAATGTCCCGGATCATGCTCCGCGAACTGGCCTCCTTCGGCCAGATCCCGGGCATGGTGAAATCGAGCTGGTAAGGAGGTCGCGATGTCTGTGAACGATCCTATCGGCGATATGCTGACCCGTATCCGCAACGCGCAGATGCGTGGCAAATCCACCGTCAGCACGCCTGCCTCCAAGCTCCGCGCCTGGGTGCTCGACGTGCTCCGCGACGAGGGCTACATCCGGGGTTACGAGCGCGCGACGACCGAAAAAGGTCTCGACGAGCTGGTGATCAGCCTGAAGTACTTCGAGGGCACCCCGGTCATCCGCGAACTGAAGCGGGTGTCGAAGCCGGGTCGGCGGGTGTACATGGCGGTGAACGATCTGCCGTCTCCGCGTAATGGCCTCGGCGTGTCGATCGTCTCGACGCCCAAGGGCGTGATGTCGGATACGGCTGCGCGCACCGCCAATGTTGGCGGCGAAGTGCTCTGCACTGTGTTCTGAGGAGTAGGCAATGTCTCGTATTGGGAAAAAACCGGTCGAGCTGCCGAAGGGGGTTACCGCCTCCGTTTCCGGTCAGACGATCGAAGTGAAGGGCCCGAAGGGCACGCGCAGCTTCACCGCGACCGACGATGTGTCGATCACGGTCGAAGACAACTTGGTGAAAGTCCAGCCGCGCGGCCTGTCCAAGCGGGCGCGCGCGCAGTGGGGCATGTCCCGCACGATGGTGTCGAACCTCGTGCAGGGCGTGACCACGGGCTTCAAGAAGGAACTGGAAATCAACGGCGTGGGTTACCGCGCCGCGATGACCGGCAACGTCCTGAAGCTCTCGCTGGGCTACAGCCACGAAGTGAACTTCGAAGTGCCGCAAGGCGTGACGATCACCGCTCCGAAACAGACGGAGATCGTTGTCGAAGGCATGGATCAGCAGCTCGTCGGTCAGGTCGCGGCCAATATCCGCGAATGGCGTTCCCCGGAGCCCTACAAGGGCAAGGGGATCAAGTACAAAGACGAGTACATCTTCCGTAAGGAAGGCAAGAAGAAGTAAGGACGCAACAGATGGCGAACACAAAGCGAGAGCTGTTCCTGAAGCGCCGCCTGCGCGTCCGGAACAAACTGCGGGCCCAGGCCAATGGGCGTCTGCGCCTGTCGGTCCACCGCTCGTCGAAGAACATCAGCGTTCAGCTGATCGACGACGTGAAGGGCGTGACCGTGGCGGCTGCCTCGACCCTCGAAAAGGATCTGGGGCTCTTCGGCAAGAACAACGTCGAAGCGGCAGGCAAGATCGGTGCGACGATTGCCGAGCGGGCCAAGAAAGCCGGTGTGGAAGAAGTTTACTTCGACCGCGGCGGTTTCCTGTTCCACGGCAAGATCAAGGCGCTTGCCGACGCGGCCCGTGAGGGCGGCCTGAAGTTCTGATGTCGTCTCCCGCCACCGCGGGAGGGACCGGAAATGGTACGCCGTGCCTTCAGGGCACGGCGTATGTCTGACGGAAGTGAAGGCGGCGCCTGACGCGTCGCCTCGATGATCCGGAGATGCGGCCCGCCGCACCGACCTGGATTGAATCAGCCGGGCCATCATGCCCCCTGAAAGAAGGAATGCCGTATGGCAGAACGTGAGAACCGCCGGGATCGTCGCGAACGCGAGGAAAACCCGGAATTCGCCGACCGTCTGGTCGCGATCAACCGTGTGTCCAAGACCGTCAAAGGGGGCAAGCGCTTCGGCTTCGCCGCTCTCGTGGTGGTCGGCGACCAGCGGGGCCGTGTCGGCTTCGGCAAGGGCAAGGCCAAGGAAGTGCCGGAAGCCATCCGCAAGGCCACCGAGCAGGCGAAACGCAGCCTGATCCGCGTGCCGCTGCGCGAAGGCCGCACCCTGCACCATGACATCGAGGGCCGTCACGGCGCTGGCAAGGTCGTGATGCGGACCGCCGCTCCGGGTACCGGGATCATCGCGGGCGGGCCGATGCGCGCCGTGTTCGAGATGCTGGGCCTCCAGGATGTCGTGGCGAAGTCGCTGGGGTCGCAAAACCCCTACAACATGATCCGGGCCACCATCGACGGTCTGCAGAAGGAAGCCAGCCCCCGTTCGGTCGCGCAGCGTCGCGGCAAGAAAGTGGGCGACATCCTGAAGCGCGCCGAAGCCGAAGCGGCAGAAGCGTAAGGAGCGGAACAATGGCGAAAACCATCGTTGTGAAGCAGATCGGCTCCCCGATCCGCCGTCCGGCCAGCCAGCAGCGTACGCTGATCGGGCTTGGCCTCAACAAGATGCACCGCACCCGTGAGCTGGAGGATACGCCCTCCATCCGCGGCATGGTGAACTCGATCCCGCACCTCGTGCAGATCGTCGAAGAAAAGGGCTGACCTCAGTCGTCAGCCGCCAGAACGCCCCGGTCGCAGGACCGGGGCGTTCTGCTTTTGGGGCCGGCCGGTGCCGTTGCGGGTGAACAATCCCGCGGCGGAAGCGCGAAGTGCCTTGATCCACCCCTTCGCAACCGGTATATGCCGCCGGTGGTCCGTGATGGGCCTTTTCTGAATCACCCATATGCCGTGTTCGCCCAAGTCGCTTCGGGGGCGATTCCGGTAAGGAGAAGCGATATGAAACTGAACGAACTCCGCGACAACGAAGGCGCGGCCCGCAAGAAGAAACGCGTCGCGCGTGGTCCCGGCTCCGGCAAGGGCAAGACCGCCGGTCGCGGTATCAAGGGTCAGAAATCCCGCTCGGGCGTTGCGCTGAACGGCTACGAGGGTGGCCAGATGCCGCTCTACCGGCGCCTGCCGAAGCGGGGCTTCACCAAGCCGAATGCGAAGGCCTACGCGGTCGTCAACCTCGGCCTGATCCAGAAATTCGTTGATGCCGGCAAGCTCGACGCCGCGCAGCCGATCACGGAAGACGTCCTCGTGACCTCCGGTCTGGTGCGCCGCAAGCTCGACGGTATCCGGGTTCTGGCGAAGGGCGACGTGACGGCGAAACTCGCGCTCGAAGTGTCCGGCGCGTCCCAATCGGCCATCGAGGCGGTTGAGAAAGCCGGCGGCTCCCTGAAAGTTGCTGTCGCCGCCGCCGAATAAGGCGTTGTATGCGGCGCCCGCGCCGCATACACCTGCGACGAGCTTTTCCGCGCCGCCGGACCGGTCAACGGGCCGGCGGCGCTGTCCATGAAAGAGACGTGGTCTCGGAAAGAGTCTGGGCATGGCATCTGCTGCTGAGCAAATGGCCGCGAACCTGAGCTGGGGAACCCTCGGCAAGGCGACCGACCTGCGCCACCGCATCTTCTTCACCATCGGGTTGCTGATCGTTTACCGGCTCGGCACCTACATCCCCGTTCCGGGCATTGACGCAGCAGCGCTGCGCAATTTCATGGAGCAGGCGCAGACCGGGCTGGGTGGCATCCTGACGATGTTCACCGGCGGCGCGCTCGGGCGGATGGGGGTCTTTGCGCTCGGCATCATGCCCTATATCTCCGCCTCCATCATCGTGCAGCTTCTCGTCGCGATGATCCCCTCTCTTCAGGGCCTGAAGAAAGAGGGAGAGGCGGGACGGAAGAAGATCAACCAATACACCCGCTACGGCACCGTCGCGCTGGCGATCTTTCAGGCCTGGGGCCTGGCGGTCAGCCTTGAGGCGGGGGGTCTTGTCGCCGATCCGGGGATGTTCTTCCGTGTGGCCTGCGTGATCACGCTGGTCGGAGGCACGATGTTCCTGATGTGGCTGGGTGAGCAGATCACCGCACGCGGCATCGGAAACGGTATCTCGCTCATCATCTTCGTCGGCATCATCGCCGAGGTTCCCGCGGCGCTCGCGCGGTTCCTGAGCCAGGGGCGCTCCGGTGCGGTCTCGCCTGCCGTGATCATCGGCGTGCTGCTGATGGTCGTGCTGGTCGTCGCCTTCGTGGTGTTCATGGAACGAGCGCTTCGCAAGATCCACATCCAGTATCCGCGCCGTCAGGTGGGGATGAAGGTCTATGACGGCGGCTCCTCGCACCTGCCGATCAAGGTGAACCCGGCGGGCGTCATCCCGGCGATCTTCGCCTCCTCGCTGCTGCTGCTGCCGACGACGATCGCCACCTTCTCCGGCGGGCAGACCGGACCGGTTATGTCGTGGCTGCTGGCCTACTTCGGGCCGGGTCAGCCTCTCTACATGCTGTTCTTCGCGGCGATGATCGTGTTCTTCGCTTACTTCTATACAGCGAACGTCGCCTTCAAGACGGACGATGTCGCCGACAATCTGAAGAACCAGAACGGCTTCATTCCGGGCATCCGGCCCGGCAAGAAGACCGAGGAATATCTGAACTACGTGGTGAACCGGATCCTTGTGCTCGGCTCGGCCTATCTCGTGGCCGTGGTCCTGCTGCCGGAGATCCTGAGGTTCCAGATGGGTATCCCCTTCTACTTCGGCGGCACGTCCGTGCTGATTGTCGTCTCGGTGACCATGGACACGATCTCTCAGGTCCAGTCGCACCTGTTGGCGCACCAGTATGAAGGGCTGATCGAGAAGAGCCAGTTGCGCGGCAAAAGACGCAACGGCGCGGCGCGTAAAGGGGGAACGATCCGGCGATGAACGTCATACTGCTAGGGCCGCCGGGGGCGGGGAAGGGCACTCAGGCCCGCCGTCTCGTGGAGGAGCGTGGCATGGTCCAGCTTTCGACCGGGGATATGCTGCGGGAAGCGCGGCACTCTGGGACGGAAATGGGCCGCAAGGTCGCCGAAGTCATGGACAGTGGCCAGCTCGTGACCGATGAGATCGTGATCGGTCTTATCGAGGAGCGGATCACTGGCACCGAAGGCTCCGGGTTCATCTTCGACGGTTTCCCTCGGACGCTGCCGCAGGCCAATGCGCTTGGCGCGATGCTCGACCGCGTGGGGCAGTCCCTCGACGCGGTGATCGAGATGCAGGTGGATGACGCGGCGCTGGTGTCGCGGATCACCGGCCGGTTCACCTGCGGCAATTGCGGAGAAGTGTATCACGACGTCACCAAGCCCACGAAAGTGGCCGGCGTCTGCGATGTCTGCGGCTCCACCGATCTTCGTCGCCGGGCCGATGACAACGAGGCGAGCCTGACCAAGCGGTTGATGGAGTACTATAAGAAGACCTCGCCGCTGATCGGGTACTACTACGCCAAGGAGATGCTCTCTCCCGTCGATGGCCTTGATGAGCCGGAAGCAGTTTCCGAAGCGGTCCGCAAGGTGCTTGACAAGGGCTAAACTGCCATTGACGCCTCTTGACCTCAGGCGTCAAAGCCCATAGATCACAGCCTCTCGCAAGAGAATCGTCCTGACGGGCGGGCTTCGGTCTGCTCCGCCCTCGGGTCAGAGCGTGTGGGGATCGGTTCAGACCGCAAAACCCGCGTTGTGAAAAAAGGTTCCGGCATTACGGAACCGCAACAGAAAAGGAAGCCCTAGTGGCACGTATTGCTGGTGTAAACATCCCCACGGGTAAGCGCGTTCCGATCGCGCTGACCTATATCCACGGTATCGGCCCGAAGATCGCCGATGAAGTCGTGCAGGCCGTCGGCATCGACCCGTCGCGCCGCGTGAATGATCTTTCCGACGCCGAAGTGCTTGCGATCCGCGAATACATCGACGCCAACCTGACCGTCGAAGGCGATCTGCGCCGCGAAGTTCAGATGAACATCAAGCGTCTGATGGATCTCGGTGCCTACCGCGGCCTGCGCCATCGTCGCAACCTCCCGGTCCGCGGTCAGCGGACGCACACCAACGCCCGCACCCGCAAGGGCCCGGCGAAGCCGATCGCCGGCAAGAAGAAGTAAGGGGAGGGTATCATGGCTCGCGACAAGACCCGTATCAAGCGCAAGGAGCGCAAGAACATCGCCGCTGGCGTTGCTCACGTGAACTCCTCGTTCAACAACACCAAGATCCTGATCTCCGACGTGCAGGGCAATGCGATCGCCTGGTCGTCCGCCGGCACGATGGGCTTCAAGGGCTCGCGGAAATCCACGCCCTATGCGGCGCAGATGGCTGCGGAAGACGCTGGCCGCAAGGCGCAGGAACATGGCGTCCGCACCCTGGAAGTCGAAGTGCAAGGCCCCGGCTCCGGCCGTGAATCGGCGCTCCGCGCGCTGGCCGCCGTCGGGTTCAACATCACCTCGATCCGCGATGTGACGCCGCTCGCGCACAACGGCTGCCGTCCGCCGAAGCGCCGCCGGGTCTGAGGAACCGAAAATTCTGCTCGGGTCGCGCGAAAATTCGCGCGGCCCGAGTGCGTCATTCTGAACCTCGGGCGTTCTGCGGCAACCGGTTCATGCGCCGCGGGACAGGTATGGAGGCAATTGCATGATCCACAAGAACTGGCAGGAACTCATCAAGCCGACCCAACTCGAGGTCAAGGCTGGCCCCGACGCCTCCCGTCAGGCGACGGTGGTTGCCGAGCCGCTGGAGCGTGGGTTCGGTCTGACCCTCGGCAACGCGCTGCGTCGTGTGTTGATGTCCTCGCTTCAGGGTGCTGCGATCACCGCGATCCAGATCGACAACGTGCTGCACGAGTTCTCCTCGATCTCGGGCGTGCGGGAGGATGTCACGGACATCGTCCTCAACCTGAAGGGCGTCGCGCTTAAGATGGAAGTGGAAGGGCCGAAGCGCCTGACCATCTCCGCCAAGGGTCCGGGCATCGTGACCGGCGGCGACATCTCCGAATCGAACGGCATCGAGGTGCTGAACAAGGAGCATGTCATCTGCCATCTGGACGACGGCGCGAACCTGTTCATGGAACTGACCGTGAACACGGGCAAGGGCTATGTCGCGGCGGACAAGAACCGGCCGGAAGACGCGCCGATCGGGCTCATTCCGATCGATGCGATCTACTCGCCGGTGAAGAAGGTGGCCTATGAGGTCACGCCTACCCGCGAGGGTCAGGTGCTTGACTATGACAAGCTGACCATGAAGATCGAAACGGATGGCTCCGTCACGCCGGACGATGCGGTGGCTTTCGCCGCGCGGATCCTGCAGGACCAGCTCACCGTCTTCGTCAACTTCGAAGAGCCGGAATCGGCCACGCGTCAGGATGCGGAAGACGGGCTGGAGTTCAACCCGCTGCTGCTGAAGAAGGTGGACGAACTCGAACTGTCGGTCCGCTCGGCCAACTGCCTGAAGAACGACAACATCGTCTATATCGGCGACCTGATCCAGAAGACGGAAGCTGAGATGCTTCGGACGCCGAACTTCGGCCGCAAGTCGCTCAACGAGATCAAGGAAGTGCTGTCCGTCATGGGTCTGCACCTCGGCATGGAAGTCGAGGACTGGCCGCCGGAAAACATCGAAGACCTCGCCAAGCGGTTTGAAGATCAGTTCTGATTGACCTTTGCGGGGCGTTTCGCTAGAGGCGCCCCGAATGCCCGGACTGCCGGGGAAATCATGGGCAATTCCGCCCCAAGGAGAGCGCGGTTCGCATCCGCGCCGGACAAAGCAAAAGGAGTAAGACCATGCGTCACGCCCGCGGATACCGCCGCCTGAACCGCACGCACGAGCACCGCAAGGCGCTCTTCGCCAACATGTCCGGCTCGCTCATCGAGCACGAGCAGATCAAGACGACGCTTCCGAAAGCCAAGGAACTGCGTCCGATCATCGAGAAGCTCATCACGCTCGCCAAGCGTGGGGATCTGCACGCCCGCCGCCAGGCTGCCGCGCAGCTCAAGCAAGACGCTTATGTCGCGAAACTGTTCGACGTGCTTGGTCCGCGCTACAAAGAGCGCCAGGGCGGCTACGTCCGTATCATGAAGGCGGGCTTCCGCTACGGTGACATGGCGCCGATGGCGATCATCGAATTCGTCGATCGCGATCCCGCTGCCAAGGGCGCTGCCGACAAGGCGCGCGTCGAGGCAGAGTTCGCCGACGCCGAATAATATCGGCTCTTCTCAAGAATTAAGGTACCCCGCCGTCGAGCGGGGTATTTTCTTTTTTACTCAGTCTATTAATTATTGATATGCATCATTCGCATATGAAGAGATATCTGAGACCTGTGTTGTGATCTGTTCTATCAGTTCGTCGAGATCCAACTCTTCCATCGGCGTTGCCCCGATGAATTCGAGAAGATCGAAACGGTCATTCGCGGGAAGGCGCATGAGTTTTGCAAAGAGGTCTGGGCTTATGGATCGCATTGAAACACCTTTCGACCGGTGGTCGATGGATCCACAATTTAAAGTTGACGGCGCAGGGGGCAACTTGTCTAAAAAGACATGTCCTTGACGGTAGGCCTCGAGCTCGAACTTCGCAATCTCGCCCGCCTTGCGCCGGTGGGGTATTACGTCGCGCTGCACATCAGATTCGGCGCACCCATGCTCATGTTCCGTACCTTTCCGCAGGACTGGACGGATCGGTACACGGAGCAGGCCTATACGCTGCGGGATCCGCTTGTCGCCTGGGGGTTTTCAACCGAAGGCACGACGCGGTGGAGCGAGATCACCATCGATCCGTTCGGCATCATGGCGGAAGCGGCGCGTTATGGCCTTGGTTTCGGCGCCTGCGTCGCCTGTGGGCCCATAAGCTCGCGGACAATCGCCGGTATCGCACGGAACGATCGAGAGTTCACGGATGCAGAGATCGCGAAGGCGGCCGAACTGGTGAGCCATATCCATGCGATCACCGAGCCGCCGGAAAGTCTCACCCCCGCTCAGATAGAAGCCCTGCGCCTCATCGCCGCCGGAGACCGCCATGCGGCGGCGGCGGCGAAGCTGAACATCTCCGAAAGCGCCTTGAAAGCGCGGTTGAATTCCGCCCGCCAGCGCCTGTTGGCGCGCACCACGGCCGAGGCGATTCAGCGCGCGAAGGATTACAGGCTGCTCTAGGAAGGCAACGGGTCGTCGCCGCGGGTTCGGATTTCTTTACCCCAACCCACGGAGACGACCATGCAGATCACCACGCTTTCCTTTGAGAACCTGCACAAACACGGCGAACTGTTCGCAAATCTGCTGCGCGCCCGCCACCAGTCCTTCATCGTCCAGAACAAATGGAACCTGCCCGAAGCCATGGGCATGGAATATGACCAATACGATACCCCGGCCTCCCGCTGGATCGCCATTCACGATCTGGGACGGGTGGTGGGCGGCATGCGCCTGACCCCGACCACGGCGAAATGCGGCATCTACAGCTACATGATCCGCGACGCGCAGCGCGGATTGCTGGGGTCCATACCCTCTGACCTGCTCTATCACGAAGCCCCTGTGGATCCGCATGTCTGGGAGGTGTCGCGCGGTTTCGTCTGCCACACAGTGCCGATGGCGGCACGGCGCCGGGTCCATGCGCTGATGGTGGCGGGCATGAACCGCGCCGCGCGAGAGCTGGGGGCCACGAGGACCATCGGGCTTTTGTCGTCGAGCTGGCCGCGTTGGGCCGCGCGCTGCGCCCTGGACATGGAGGCGGCCGGTCCTGCCAGCATGATCGACGGGGTCGAGAACCAGTGTATCTTCATCAACTTCGCCGGCAAGCTGCATTGAGGCGCGGGAGCATCGGGTGGGGGCGGGCGCTGGCCAACGGGCCGCTGCGCCGCGTTGAACCTGCCCGCCCGCTGCTCCATATCAAGCTCCTCAGCCCGGAGATTGCCCGATGCGCATGATTGCTGCCCCGTTCGCCCTGTTGCTCGCCGTCCAGCCGCTCGCGGCACAGACGGTTCCGGCGAGTCCGGCGGAAATCACGATGAGCTTCGCGCCGGTGGTCAAGGCCACGACCCCCTCGGTCGTGAATATCTATACGCAGCGGGTCGTCTCCCAGCGGGAGACGCCTTTCGGAATCGATCCGTTCTTTGCCGACATCTTCCGCAACTTCGGGCGGGAGGTACCGCGTGTGCAGAGTTCACTGGGGTCCGGTGTGATTCTGACGGCGGACGGGATCATCGTGTCGAACTTCCACGTCGTGAAGGAGGCCAGCCAGATCCGCGTCGTGCTGACCGACCGGCGGGAGTTCGATGCGGAAGTGCTGCTGGCGGATGAGGAGACCGACCTCGCCGTGCTGAGGCTGAAGGAAGCGAGCGGCCTTCCCGCACTCGCGCTCCGCGACTCCGATGAGGTGGAGGTGGGGGAGCTTGTGCTGGCCATCGGCAATCCGTTCGGCGTCGGGCAGACGGTGTCCAGCGGCATCGTCTCCGGTCTCGCCCGCTCCAACCTCGGCATCGGCGGGGGGCGGGGCTATTTCATTCAGACCGACGCACCGATCAATCCCGGCAACTCCGGGGGCGCGCTGGTGGACGTGGCGGGGCGGCTCGTTGGGATAAACACGGCGATTCTCAGCCCCTCCGGTGCGTCGAGCGGCATCGGTTTCGCGATTCCCGCCAATCTGGTGCACGCGGTCGTCACGCAGGCGGAAGCGGGGCGGACCCGGTTCGAACGCCCTTGGGCCGGGATCGCCGGGCAGGCGGTGGATGCGGGTATGGCGGAGAGCTTTGGACAGAGCGCGCCCCAGGGCCTGGCCATTCTGGATTTCGCCCCCGGCAGCCCTTTCGCAGAGGCTGGCCTGTCCACGGGGGACGTGATCCTTCAGCTTGACGGCGTGCCGGTCAACACGCCGGCCGAAATGATTTTCCGTATGTCCGTGCGGGGTGTGGGCGCGGAGACGGAGGTCACCTATCTCCATCAGGATCGACAGGAGACGACCCGCGTCCGGCTGATCCCGCCGCCGGATACCCCGGCGCGGGAGGTGGTCGCCCTCACCAGCGGGCCGTTTCAAGGCTATACGGTCGCCAATCTCAACCCCGCCGTGACGAGTGAGATGGCGCTTCCCGACGGGCTTGCCGGCGTGGTCATCACCGATGTCGGGCAGCAGACACTCGGTCTCGGGCTGCGCCCCGGCGACATCGTACGCAGCGTGAATGGGACACAGATCGCGACGACCGCCGATCTGCGCGCTGCCAATGCGGAGCGGGTGAGCCGCTGGCAGATCGAATATGAGCGGGAGGGGCGGCGCGCGCTCCTCCGCTTTCGGAGCTGAGGGATGAGCGACCTGTTCGACACCCCGGAGACGCCGGCGGCGGCAACCTCGGCTCCGCGCCCGCTGGCCGACCGGCTACGGCCCCGCGAGATTTCGGAGGTCATCGGGCAGGGGGCGCTGCTGGCGCCGGAGGGGCCGCTCGGCGCGATGCTGGCCTCCGGCAGCCTGTCCTCCCTGATCCTGTGGGGGCCGCCCGGCGTTGGCAAGACGACCATCGCGCGGCTGCTGGCGGATGCGACGGAGATGGCCTTCGTTCAGATCAGCGCGATCTTCAGCGGTGTGCCGGAGCTTCGCAAGGTGTTCGAGGCCGCTAAGCTTCGCCGCCAGAACGGGCAGGGGACGCTGCTGTTCGTTGACGAGATCCACCGCTTCAACAAGGCGCAGCAGGACAGCTTCCTCCCTTATATGGAGGATGGCACGATCCTGCTTGTCGGAGCCACGACGGAGAACCCGTCCTTCGAGCTGAACGCGGCGCTGCTGTCACGGGCGCAGGTCATGGTGCTGGAGCGGCTGACACTGGCCGATCTGGAGCGCCTCGCCCAGCGGGCGGAGAAGGAACTGGGCCGCCCGCTGCCACTCCGCCCGGAGGCGCGGGATGCCCTGCTGGAGATGGCGGATGGCGACGGCCGCGCCTTGCTGAACCTGATCGAGCAGGTCATGGCCTGGCGGGTCAAGGAACCGCTCGATCCCGGCCAGCTCGGCCAGCGGCTGATGCGGCGGGCGGCGAAATACGACAAGTCGGGTGACGAGCATTACAACCTGATCTCCGCGCTGCACAAATCCGTCCGGGGATCGGACCCGGATGCCGCGCTCTACTGGTTCGGGCGGATGCTGGAGGGCGGGGAGGATCCGCGCTACCTCGCCCGCCGCATCACCCGGATGGCGGTGGAGGATATCGGCCTTGCCGACCCGCAGGCGCAGACGGTCTGCCTTCATGCGTGGGAAATCTATGAGCGTCTGGGCTCGCCGGAGGGGGAACTGGCGCTAGCGCAGGCGCTCGTCTATCTCGCGCTCGCCCCCAAGTCGAACGCGGGTTACGTGGCCTACAAGGAGGCGCGCGGCCTCGCCCGCAAGACCGGCTCCGAACCGCCGCCCAAGCATATCCTGAACGCCCCGACCCGGCTGATGAAGGAGCAGGGCTATGGCGCGGGCTATGCCTATGACCACGATCAGGAGGATGCCTTCTCCGGCCAGAACTACTTCCCCGACGGCGTACGGCGTCCCGTGCTCTATCAGCCGGTGGAGCGGGGCTACGAACGGGAGTTGAAGAAGCGGCTGGAGTATTTCGCCCGCCTGCGCGAGAAGCGCGGAGAAGGTTGATACCGGCTGAAGGTTGACACGGGCTGAAGGTTGACACGGGCTGGCCCACGCGCGAAGGGTCCGCGATGAACTGGACGAGCTTTCTTCAGGTGGCGCTTGGCGGCGCGGCGGGGTCAGTGCTGCGCTATGCGGCAACGCTGGGCATGGCCCGCGTGGTGCCGGGCTTTCCGCTGGGCACGATGCTCGTCAACATCGCCGGATCCTTCGTGATGGGGATGTTGGCCATGTCGATCGCGGCGCATCTGCGGCCCCTGCTGCTGACCGGCCTTCTGGGCGGGTTCACCACCTTCTCCGCCTTCTCGCTGGAGACGCTGACGCTCTGGGAAGAAGGGCGGGCGCTCTCCGCCGCGGGCTATGTTGCGGGTTCTCTCATCCTGTCGCTTCTTGCCGTTCTCGCAGGCGCGACCCTTGCGCGGAGCATGATGTCATGAGCGTGAAACTCTTTACCGTCGCGGAGGATGAGGGCGAGCAGCGGCTGGACCGCTGGCTGAAGCGCCACTTCCCCACACTGAACCAGGGGACCATCGAGAAGATGGCGCGGACGGGCCAGATCCGCGTGGACGGGGGCCGGGTGAAGGCGTCGAGCCGCGTTGCCGCCGGCATGGTTGTCCGCGTGCCGCCGATTCCCGAGGCCCCGCCTGCCGAGCGCCGCGCCCCGGAACCCCGCGTCAGCGAAAGCGACGAGGAGATGATCCGCCGCGCCGTGCTCTACAAGGACGACCACATCATCGCCATCAACAAGCCGCCGGGCCTACCGAGTCAAGGCGGCTCCGGCCTGGCCGACCGGCATGTCGATGCTCTGGCGGAGGCGTTGAAGTTCGGTCTGCCGGAGAAGCCGAAGCTCGTGCACCGGCTGGACAAGGACACCTCCGGCGTGCTGCTGCTCGCACGCACCAACCGGGCAGTGCGAGACCTGTCGGAAGCCTTCCGCTCCCGCGCGACGCGCAAGATCTACTGGGCGGCGGTGGCGGGCGTTCCCGCCCCTCGCAAGGGCACGATCCGCTACGGGCTGATCAAGGCGCCGGGTCACGGCGGGCGGGGTGAGGGGGAGCGGATGATCGCCATCCATCCCTCCAAGGTGCAGGAAACGGAGGGCGCAAAGCGCGCGACCACCGATTATGCCGTGCTGGAGAGCCTCGGCACCCGTGCCTCCTGGGTCGCGCTCGTGCCGATCACCGGACGGACGCATCAGCTTCGCGCCCATATGGCGGAGATCGGCCATCCCATCGTGGGCGACGGCAAGTATGGCGGCTCGGGGCAGGAGAACCTCGGCGATGGCTGGGGGTCGCAGCTTGGCGGGGATATCAGCCGGAAGCTGCATCTCCACGCCCGTTCGCTGTCCTTCGACCATCCGGTGACGGGCAAGCGCATCACCGTGACGGCCCCGCTGCCCGAGCATATGCAGCGCACCTGGAAGACCTTCCAGTGGGCGGAAGGAGACGTGCCTGCCGACCCCTTTGCGGAGGAGGAGGAATGACCGCGCTCCGCCTCGTCGTCTTCGACGTGGACGGCACGCTGGTGGACAGCCAGCAGGCCATCCTTGCCGGTATCGCTGCCGCCATGGCGGCGGTCGAGCGTCCCATGCCCGCGCGGGAGCAGGCGCTCTCCATCGTCGGCCTGTCGCTTCCGGTCGCGCTGGCGCGGCTGGCACCCGGGGCCGATGTGACACGGATGGTCGAGGGGTATCGCGGCGTGTTTCACGGCGACGATGCGCCCGGTGTCTCCCCCCTCTATCCCGGCGCGCGCGCAGTGCTGGACGGGCTTGCGGCGGAAGATCACACGCTGCTCGGCATTGCCACGGGCAAGGCGCGGCGGGGGCTGGACAAGCTGCTGGCGGGGCACGGCCTCACCCGGCATTTTCTGACGACGCAGGTCGCGGACGACCATCCGTCAAAGCCGCATCCCGCCATGCTGGAGGCCGCCCTGGCAGCAGCCGGCGTTGCGCCGGAACAGGCGGTGATGATCGGCGATACGAGCTTCGACATGGAGATGGGCGCTGCCGCGGGCGTTCCGGCCATCGGTGTCACCTGGGGGTATCACAGTCCCGACCGGCTGCGCGCCGCCGGGGCGGGCCTGATCGTGAGCGATTATGCCGAACTCGCGCATGCGCTGGAGCGGAGAGGGGTGGCGGCATGAGCGAGTGGCGGCCGAAGCGTTTCTGGAAGGCCACATCCGTTCGGGCGGAGGGCGATGGCTACGGCGTCACGCTGGATGACCGGCCCCTGCGGACACCCGCGCGCCAGCCGCTCCGTGTGCAGAGCCGGGCGCTTGCCGAGGCGCTTGCCGCCGAATGGGAGGCCCAGCGGGAGCATGTCGCGCCGGAGACGATGCCGCTGACGCGGATGGCCAATTCCGCGATCGACAAGGTGACGGGCCAACGGGACGCGGTGGCGGAGATCGTCGGCGACTACGGCGGAACGGACCTGCTGGCCTACCGGGCGGAAGCGCCGGCGGAACTGGTGGCGCGGCAGGCCGATCGCTGGGATCCGCTGCTCCTCTGGGCGGAGGAAGCACTGGCGGCGCCGCTGTCCGTGACGGTCGGCGTAATGTTCAACGCGCAGCCGCAGGCGACGCTCGCCCGGCTGGAGGCGCGCGTGGCGGCGCTCGATCCGTTCGAGCTTACTGCGCTCCATGATCTCGTGGCGCTCAGCGGCTCTCTCATCCTCGGGTTGGCGGTGGCGGAAGGACGGCTCGCCCCGGAGGAAGCATGGGATCTGTCGCGCCTCGATGAAGACTGGCAGGCCGAGATCTGGGGCAGGGACGCGCAGGCGGAAGCGCAGGCCGCGCGACGGCGCACCGATTTCCTGGATGCCGCCCGATTCCTGAGCCTCTACCGTCAGGCTGATTAAACTTTTCGCACATTTTTTAAGCATTTTAACCGTGAGTTTGATGTCCACTCGCGGCACATCGTCCGTAAACGACGATCCTATTGACGTTTTCAGGACGTCCCGCGCAAGATTTGCCTGCTGGGCGGCGGTTCTCGCAACGCCGTCGGACACCGGGAGGAATTCCGGGGCCAGTGCTCCGCAAGGGGCTGACCATCAGGAAAGGTAATCCATGAAAACGAAGGTATTTCTCGGCGCGCTGGCAGGGATCGGGCTGGCAGGGATCGGGCTCGCTGGCGCCGCTTCCGCCGCGACGCTTGACGATGTGAAGTCGCGCGGCGAACTGAATTGCGGAACGAACACCGGCCTTGCGGGCTTTGCCGCCCCGGATGCGAACGGCGTCTGGCAAGGTTTCGACGTGGCGTTCTGCCGTGCCGTGGCTGCCGCGGTGCTTGGCGATCCGATGAAGGTGAAGTTCGTCCCGACCACCGGCCAGACCCGCTTCACCGCGCTGGCTTCCGGGGAGATCGACGTGCTGGCCCGCGTCACCACCTGGACCTTCTCGCGCGATGTGGACCTGAAGTTCACCTTCACCGGCACCAACTACTACGACGGACAGGGCTTCCTCATCCGCAAGGACATGGGCGTGACCTCGGCCAAGGAACTGGGCGGCGCGCGCGTCTGCATCCAGACCGGGACCACGACGGAACTGAACCTCGCCGACTATTTCAAGACCAACAACATGACCTATGAGGCCAAGCCGATCGAGACGCAGGCCGAAGGCCAGCAGGCCTATCTCGCCGGCAACTGCGACGTCTATACGACGGATGCCTCCGGCCTTGCCGCGATGCGGGGAACGTTCCCTGACCCGGAAAATCACATCATCCTGCCCGAGATCATCTCCAAGGAACCGCTGGCGCTGCTGGTGCGGCAGGGCGATGATCAATGGGCCGACATCGTGCGCTGGACGCAGAACGCCCTCGTCGCGGCCGAGGAATACGGCGTGACCTCCGCCAATATCGACGAGCTGTCGAAAGCGGCGGGCGACAACCCGGAGATCAACCGGCTGCTCGGTACCGAAGGCAACCTCGGCGCGATGTTCGGGCTGGACAATCAGTGGGCCTACCGCGCCATCAAGGCCGAGGGCAACTACGGCGAGATCTTCGAGAAACACCTGGGCGAGTCGACGCCGATCGGCCTTGCGCGCGGGCTGAACGCGCAATGGACGCAGGGCGGCCTGCAATACTCTCCGCCGTTCCGCTGATCTCGGTGGGGGCGCTTCCGGAACCGGAGGCGCCCCTTTCGATTTGAGGACCACGACGCCGAAGAGCGCCGGGCCAAAATCCAGGGAGACAGCCCATAATATGGTGACGACCACAGAACAGCCGCCGCGAGGGACGTTTCGTCTGAGCATGCTGCTCTACGACACGCGTTACCGCGCGCTGACGATACAGATCATTTTCCTCATGGCGTTCATGGCGGGGGCTGCGTGGCTTGTCCACAACGCGGTCGACAACCTCCGGGCGCTCGGCAAGGATTTCAACTTCGGCTTTCTCAATGTCCGCGCGGGTTACGACATCAACCAGCGCCTGATCGAATATACCAACGACAGCACCCATGGCCGCGCCCTGCTGGTCGGGCTGATGAACACGCTGCTGCTGGCGGTGATGGGCTGCGTGACAGCGACGGTCATCGGCGTCATCGGCGGCGTACTGCGTCTTTCCAACAACTGGCTCGTCTCCCGCCTGGCGGCGATCTATGTGGAGATTTTCCGCAATGTGCCGCTCCTGATCTGGATCCTCGTGGTCTTCGCCATTTTCAGCGAGAGCATGCCCGCGCCGAACGCTTTCAGGGGCGAAAATCCGGCGGCGACGATGAAGCTGTTCGACACCATGGCAATCACCAACCGGGGCATCTATATCGCCGGGCCGATGTTCGACCGCAGCCTCGGCGCCCTTACGCTCGGGCCGTTCACGATCAGCCTCAATTTTCTGGCCGTGCTGGCGGCGCTGGTCATCGGCTGGCTGATCCACCGCGCGCTCAGCCGGAATGCGGAGACGGTGCAGAACGCAACGGGCCGCAGACCTGTCATCTGGTGGAAGAGCCTGCTGGGTTTCGTGGTGCCGTTCGTCGCCGTGCTCTACGCGCTCGGCTTTCACCTAGACCGGCCGTCGCTGCAGGGGTTCAACTTTCAGGGCGGCATCTACATGCGGGATTCGCTCATCGCCATGTGGATCGCGCTTTCGCTCTATACCGGCGCCTTCATCACGGAGACGGTGCGCGGCGGTATTCTGGCCGTGCCACGCGGCCAGTCGGAAGCGGCAGCCGCCCTCGGTCTGCGCCCGTCGCGGACGATGCGGCTCGTGATCCTTCCGCAGGCGCTGCGGGTTATCATTCCGCCGCTGATCTCCCAGTATCTGAACCTGACCAAGAACACCTCTCTGGCACTTGCCGTCGGCTACATGGACCTTCGCTCCACCTTAGGGGGGATCACCCTCAATCAGACGGGGCGGGAGTTGGAGGCCATGATGCTCATGATGCTCATCTATCTCGTGATCTCTCTGGTGATCTCGGGCGCGATGAACCTCTACAACAGCACCGTCAAGCTGAAGGAGCGATAGGATGAGCGACACTTCCTTCGTCCGCAAGCATATGCTGGAGCCGGAGCATCCCCCCGCGCGGGAGCGGGGGGCGGTGAAATGGCTGCGGGAGAACCTGTTCTCCGGCCCGGTCAACATCATCCTTACGGTGATCGCGCTTTACATCTGTTACCTGATCCTCGCCGCGGTCGGCCCCTGGCTGGCGCGTTCCGTCTGGCACGGCAGCTCTCTGACGGAGTGCCGGCAAATCATCGCCGAACGCTATGGTCCCGGCGTCACCGGTGCCTGTTTTGCGGTGATTAGCGAACGCTGGAACCAGCTTCTGTTCGGCTTCTATCCGCGACAGCTCTACTGGCGACCGACGCTGGCGATGATGCTGCTCCTGGTCGCCATCGCGCCGATCCTCTTCAATCGGATGCCGCGAGCGCTGCTGTATTTCACGCCGATCTATCCCGCGGTCGCCTATTGGCTGCTGTGGGGCGGGACGCTGTGGTATCCGCTGGCGGTGATGGCCGGGCTGGCGCTCGTCATACCTGCCTTCCGGCTGGGCGAGCGGTTCAGTACGCCGACAGGTCTGCTGGCGGCGGTCGTGGTGCCGCTGCTGTGGTGGGGGTTCGCGCAGCAGTGGGTGGTGGCGGGGCTTTCCTCCGTTCTGCCTCTGACGCTGACCTATGTGCCCTCCAACAGTTTCGGCGGCTTCATGCTCTCCATCATCATCGGTGTGACGGGGATCGCGCTTTCGCTGCCGCTGGGCATCTTGCTCGCGCTGGGACGGCAATCCGATCTGTTCATCGTCAAGACGATCTGCGTGGGCTTCATCGAGTTCATTCGTGGCGTGCCGCTCATCACGCTGCTTTTTACGGCATCGCTGCTGCTGAACTACTTCCTGCCGCCCGGAACGAACTTCGACATCATCCTGCGCGTCGTCATCATGGTGACGCTTTTCGCCGCCGCCTATATGGCGGAGGTGATCCGGGGCGGGCTCGCGGCCCTGCCTCGCGGGCAGTATGAGGCGGCGGACGCCCTCGGGCTCGATTACTGGCAGGCCCAGCGGCTCATCATCATGCCGCAGGCCCTGAAGATCTCCATCCCCGGCATCGTCAACACCTTCATCGGGCTGTTCAAGGATACGACGCTCGTCGTCTTCATCGGTCTGCTCGATCCGATCGGGCTGTCGAACTCCATCCGGGCCAACCAGAGCTGGAACGGCATCTATTGGGAGCTGTTCATCTTCATCGGCCTTTGCTTCTTCATCTTCTGCTTCGGCATGTCGCGCTACTCCCTGTATCTGGAGCGGCGGCTGAAGACGGACCACCGCTAGGAGAGACCCCATGTGCGCCACGCCCGCGCGGCAGCCCGCGTCCGACATCGCCGTCCAGATCGTCAAGATGAACAAGTGGTACGGCCAGTTTCACGTTCTGCGCGACATCGACCTGACCGTTGCGAAGGGGGAAAAGATCGTGATTGCCGGCCCATCGGGCTCCGGCAAATCCACGCTGATCCGCTGCATCAACCGGCTGGAGGAGCATCAGTCAGGCAAGATCATCGTCGATGGCACGGAACTCACCAACGACCTGAAGAACATCGACAAGGTGCGCTCGGAAGTCGGCATGGTGTTCCAGCACTTCAACCTGTTTCCGCACCTGACCATTCTGGAGAACTGCACCCTCGCGCCGATCTGGGTGCGCAAGGTGCCGAAGAAGGAGGCGGAGGAGACGGCGATGCACTTCCTGCACAAGGTGAAGATCCCTGAGCAGGCGAGCAAGTATCCCGGCCAGCTTTCGGGCGGTCAGCAGCAGCGGGTGGCCATCGCCCGCTCGCTCTGCATGCGGCCGCGGATCATGCTGTTCGACGAGCCGACCTCAGCGCTCGACCCGGAAATGATCAAGGAGGTGCTGGACACCATGATCGAACTAGCGAACGAGGGGATGACCATGCTCTGCGTCACCCATGAGATGGGCTTTGCGCAGGCAGTGGCCGACCGGGTGATCTTCATGGATCAGGGGCAGATCGTGGAGCAGAACAACCCGACGGAGTTCTTCAACAATCCCCAGTCGGAACGGACGAAGCTGTTCCTTAGCCAGATCCTCGGCCACTGAATCCTAGGCCGATGAATCCTAGGCCGATGAACCCGGCTATCGCTCCAGATCACGGGGCGTGACGAAATCCACGGTGCGACCGCTGCGGGGCACTATGTCCTTCCAGCGGTCCTCCTCAAAGTCCACGATCAGCGTCGCGCCCGTGGGGTAACGACCGAAGTCGCGATGCACCGGCGGATCCGAAACGATCCGCTGGGCAAACTCGCCAATCCCGGGATTGTGGCCGATCAAAGCGACGACCGGGGCTTCCGCCTGACGGAGCAGGGAGAGAAGCAACGCAGGCTCCGCATGATAGAGTTCCGGTACAAGATGCAGCGCCTCCGGCTCCGGCAGATGCTGGGCCATCCGCTCCCATGTCTGCCGGGTGCGCATTGCGGTGGAGCAGAGGACCTGCTGCGGAAGATAGCCGGTTTCGGCAAGCCACTGCCCGATATCCGTGGCCGCCTGCTGCCCCCGGTTGTTGAGCTTGCGGTCGAAATCAGCGGCGGTCGGGTCTCCCCAACTGGATTTTGCGTGGCGGGTGAGGATCAGGCGGAGCGTCATGATTGGGGATCATATCCTGCCCGCGGAAAAGCGGAAGGATGGAACTGCATCATGTGATAGGCGGATTGCTCGGCGAGCCTGCCGTAACTTTGCGACAGCGGGCAGGAGCGCCGGACGGCGCAGCCGCTGGCAAGATTGTCCTGCCCTTCCTTCGTGTCGAGATAGGCGTGGCAGCGATCCAGATCATAGCCCTCTCCCGTCAGTGCGCGTGCGGGACAGGCGGTGAGGCACGGCCGCTCACAGGCATCGCAGGGCCGGGGGGAGGGCGGCGGCAGCGCGACAGGCTCCCGCAGCGCCAGCGCGCCGCGATAGGACACCATCAGTCCCGCAGTGTCATGCACAAGCAGGGTGACGGGAGAGGTGAAGGCACGCCCGGAGCGCAGCGCCCAGCGGGTGAACGGCTTCCATGGCGGCCCGCCGAAGGGGAAATACGCCTTGGCCCGGAGATCGCAGGCCATCCGCCCGATGACCCGCCGCGACCAGCGGTCCAGAGGATCGGGACGACCGTCGCCGAACTCCGGTTCCGCCGTCACATGGCGCCAGAATCCGGGCTCTGCCGGGCCAAGCAGCAGCAGCGTGCCGGTCCCGTCGGGCAGGCCGTCCTCCGGCAGCGGTCGAAAGCCGCCGAAGATCGCAAGCCGATGCCGGGCCGCGATCTCCGCCACCTCGGCCCGGGTTGTCACCGCCGACGCGGCTTGAAGCGCGGTTCCGTAGAGCGGATCAGCGTGCCCGCGCCGTGTTCGGTGAACAGTTCCAGAAGGCAGGCATTGGGTTGCCGCCCATCCAGAATCACCGCCGCGCGGACGCCGCCCTCGATGGCCTCCAGCGCGGTCTGGGTCTTGGGAATCATGCCGCCGGAGATCACGCCCTCATCCGTCATGCGCTTCACATCCTCGGGCGAAAGCTGGGTCAGGACGTTGCCGTTCGCATCCTTGACGCCCGATACATCGGTCAGCAGCAGCAGACGATCCGCTTTCAGCGCCGCCGCGATCGCCCCCGCCGCTGTATCACCGTTGACGTTGAAGGTCTCGTTGTCGTCGGTGCCCGTCGCGACAGGAGCCACCACCGGGATGATCCCGGCGGCGAACAGGTCCTGGAGCACCTGCACGTTCATCTCCACTGGACGGCCGACGAAGCCCAGTTCCGGGTCATCGGCCACGCAGACCATCAGGTCGTCGTCCTTGCCGGACAGACCCACCGCGCGACCGCCCTCGTCATTGATCGCCTGCACGATCCGCTTGTTGACGAGGCCGGAGAGCACCATCTCCACCACTTCCACGGTGGCCTTGTCCGTCACCCGCTTGCCCCGCACGAAACGGGATTCGATGCCCAGACGCTTCAGCAGGTCGTTGATCTGCGGGCCGCCGCCATGCACCACGACGGGGTTCACACCCACCTGCCGCATCAGCACGATGTCGCGCGCGAATTCCGCCATCGCCTCATCGTCGCCCATGGCGTTGCCGCCAAACTTCACCACCACGATGGCGTCGTTGTAGCGCTGGAGGTAGGGCAGCGCTTCCGAAAGCGTCTGCGCGGTTGCAATGGGATCGCGGACCACCTGTTTCCTCACCATTCCTGTCTCCCGTAGGCTTCGAGCCCTGCCTAGTGGTTTCGTGGCAGCGTGCCAAGACCCGCGTCTTGCTACTCCAGCGTCGCGATGATTGCGCGAAGCGTTTCTATTCCCTCACCCTTTTCAGAGGATGTGACGATGATCTCCGGGTAGGCGGCAGGGTGTTTGGCGAGCGCCTTTCGCACCTGGGCCAGCACCTTTTCTCGCTCCGGGGCAAGGATCTTGTCCACCTTCGTCAGCACAACCTGAAAGGTCACGGCGGAGCGGTCGAGCAGCGTCAGGATTTCCTCGTCCACCGCCTTGATGCCGTGGCGTGCGTCGATCAGCACGAAGGCGCGGCGGAGGGTGGCGCGGCCCGACAGATAGGCCTTCAGCAGTGCCTGCCACTTTCTTACCGTGGCGACGGGCGCCTCGGCGAAGCCATAGCCGGGAAGATCGACGAGGTAGTGATCCTCTCCCGCCGTGAAATAGTTGATCTCCTGCGTCCTCCCCGGCGTGTTGGAGGCCCGCGCCAGCGCCTTGCGGCCGGTCAGCGCATTGATGAGGGAGGACTTGCCCACGTTGGACCGCCCGGCAAAGCACACTTCCAGCCGGTCGGCGGGGGGCAACCCGTCCATCGCGACGACGCCCTTCAGGAAATCCACCGGTCCGGCGAAAAGCAGACGCCCGCGTTCGCGCGCCGCGTCTTCCGGCTCCGGGGCAAGGGTAAAGGTCAGGTCGGTCATGGGAAACTCTCGATCAGAATGCGGTCAGGTCAGTTCCACGCGGTCGCCCGGCCCGACGGTGCCGCCTTCCAGCACCACGGCATAGACGCCGAAGTCCTGCACGCTCACCAACTCGCGGAGGCCTTTCAGCGTATCGGCATCGACCTTGCCCGTGGCGGGGTTGGCGGTGGTCGCCTTGCACCGCCCGATGCGGTCCACGACGCGGAGCCGGGCGGAACCGATGCGGAGGTCGCGCCCGATCCAGTTCACCTCTTCCCACGCGGGCAGATCGTCCAGCCAGACGTTGCCGCGCCAGCGGTGAATGGAAAGGTCCGTGCCCATATGGGCCGACAGGGCGGCATTGGAGGCGAGGTTCTTCAGCGACACGGTCGGGAGCTGGCTGTCCGTCATCCCCCGTCCGGCGGAGACGAGCGCCACCGGCTGCATCGGAGGCTCCGGGCTGATCGGGCGCACCCAGTCGAGAAAGCGTTCCGCCTCCGTCACGGGGTCGAAGTCGATCGGGCCAAGGTCGGGATGGTCGAGCGCGAGCCGCCCCGTCGTCTCATCGAACCGCGCGGTGATCGCCATCAGCGCAGGCGTGCGCGCGCCGCGTTCGAAGTTCGCGCAGGGCATCCACCTCGGAGCGCCGGTATCGAACTTGGACATGCCGTGGGTCACGGCCCAGTGCCGGTCGAAGGGAAGGCACTCCGCCTCCGAAAGCAGAACGGACGCGAGTTCTTCGCGTCCGTGAGCCTTGATGGGGTGGCGGTAGAGATGGGCGATGGTCGCCATATACCGGTCCTACTTCTTGGCGGGCTTCTTGTCCGCCGGTTTCGCCGACTTGTTCGCGACGGGGGTGGCGGGTTTCTTTCGCCTGAAACTCGCCTTTATGTTCCCGAACAGGTCCACTCTCGCCCCGTGGCTGCGCATGATGGCATATTGCTGGACGAAGGTGATGACGTTGTTGGTGATCCAGTAAAGCACAAGACCGCTCGCGAAGGATCCCAGCATGAACATGAACACCCAGGGCATCCAGGCAAAGATCATCGCCTGCGTCGGGTCCGGCGGCGCCGGGTTCAGCTTCTGCTGGAACCACATGGAGATGCCGAGGAAGATCGGCAGCATGCCGAGGAAGATCGTCGCCATCAGGGTCCCGTGCATGGGTGCCGCCCAAGGCAGGAGACCGAACAGGTTGTAGAGCGACGACGGGTCCGGGGCCGAGAGGTCGCGGATCCAGCCGATCCAGGGCGCATGGCGAAGCTCGATGGTGACGAAGATCACCTTGTAGAGCGAGAAGAAGATCGGGATCTGCACCAGCACGGGCAGACAGCCCGCCGCCGGATTGACCTTCTTCTCCTTGTAGAGCGCCATCATCCCCTGCTGGAGCTTCATCCGGTCGTCGCCGACCTGCTCCTTCAGCTTCTCCATCTCCGGCTGAAGCTCTTTCATCCGGGCCATGGAGACGTAGGACTTGTAGGCGAGCGGAAGCACCAGCGCCTTCAGCACGAAGGTCAGCGCGATGATGGACCAGCCCATGTTGCCGATGAAACCGTGCAGCCAGTGCAGCAGCCAGAAGATCGGCTTGGTCAGGAAGAAGAACCAGCCCCAGTCGATCACGTCGATGAAGCGGTCAACGCCGACGTCATTCTGATAATGACGGATCGTTTCCCACTCCTTCGCGCCGGCGAAGAGCATGGTGGAGGAACTGCCGGTTTCCCCTGCCGCGATGGTCAGCGTGGGGAGGCGGGCCTCTGTCTGATAGACGCTCGACTGATCGGAATACTTGGCGACGGCGGTGAAGCTCTGCCCCGGCATGGGAACCAGCGTTGTCATCCAGTATTTGTCGGTAAAGCCGATCCAGCCGTTGGCGCTGACATCGACCGTTTCTGCCCGGGCACCGCCTTCACGGTCGGAGCGGGGCAGGTCGGCCATCTTCTTGTATTTGATCTCGGTCAGCTTGCCGTCCGCCATCTGCACGACGCCTTCGTGCAGGATGAAGAAGTTCTGCAGATCGGCCGGCAGCCCGTGGCGCGCGACGATGCCGTAAGGGGCAAGCCGCACTTCCGCCCCGGTATTGTTCTCGACCGACTGGGTGACGGTGAACATGTAGTTCTCGTCGATCGCCATCTTCTGATGGAAGACGAGGCCCTGACCGTTGTCCCAGACAAGCTCCACCGGCGCTCCGACGCCCAGCCTGTCGCCGGAGGCCAGCGTCCAGGGCGTGTTCGGTCCCGGCATCTGCGCATAGTCGAGCGTGCCGCCCGGCGCCCAGCCGTAGAGCGCGTAGTATGCCCCCTGCGCGCCGATCGGGGAGAGCAGCCGCACATACGGGCTGGTCTCGTCCAGCGTCTGACGATAGCCGGTCAGTTCCAGATCGTCGATCCGGCCCCCCACCAGCGAGACGCTGCCCGCAAGGCGGGGCGTCTCGATCGCCAGCCGCGGCGCGGTCTCCGGCGTCGCCTGCGCGGACGTGCCGGGTGCGGTGCCGGGAGCGACGCCCGGCGTGGTGCCGGGTTGGGCTGTCGGCGGGGGCAACACCCCTTCCACCTGTTGCGTCACCGCATCTGGCGTGGTCGGCTGCACCTGATCGGCGGGCGGAAACAGCAGAAACCACACCACGATCACGATGAAGCTCAGGACGGATGCGATGATGAGGTTCTTGTTCTGATCGTCCATCACGGACTTCCACCTGTCGTGCCTTTGGAATCAGGGCCGGTTCAACAGGCCGACCGGGCAAAGGTCAAGCAGATTTCCCCGAATCGGCCCTCGTGGTCACTTCCGGGAGAGGTGAAAGGCGGTGTCCGGCCTGATCGCGCCCTCCGGCCGGGCCACGCCGCGCTCCGCAAGGTCGATCAGATGGGCGAGGACATTGCGCTCCGCCGCATGCATGAGGGGGGCGGGCGTGTCGGTATAGATCGTTGCGGCGATGCTGCGGGCGGTGCTCTCGCCTGCCTCCAGCGCCGCGCGGATCTGCCGCTCCCGCATCCGGCGATGATCGCGGAGCCAGCCGATCCGCGCGGCGGCGTCGGTGACCGGTGCGCCGTGGCCGGGCAGGAACACCGCCTCCGCCTGCGGCATCAGCCGGTCGAGAGAGGCCATGTAGGCCCCCATGTCGCCATCCGGCGGCGAGACGATGGAGGTGGCCCAGCCCATCACCTGATCGCCCGACAACACGAACCCGCCCCACAGGAAACTCAGGTGATTGCCAAAATGTCCGGGCGTGTGCAGCGCGCGGAGCGGCTGCCCGCCGGCAAGGATTTCCGCCCCGTCGGCCAATTCCTCATCCGGGGCGAAGGTCGGATCCGCCCCTTCACCGCCATCGGACATGCCCGCCGCGACCAGCCCCTCCATCGTTTCGCTCCGGCCCGCTGCGCTGTCGCCGAAGGCGGTGACAGGGGCGCTCACTTCCGCCGCCAGCCGCGCGGCGAGCGCGGAGTGATCGACATGGCTGTGGGTGACGAGGATCCGCTCGATCCGCTCTCCGGGCCGCAGGGCTTCCAGGATCGCGGCAAGGTGGCGTTCGTCGTCGGGGCCGGGATCGACCAGCGTCACGCGCCCCTCACCCAGCAGGTAGGTGTTCGTGCCGCGATAGGTCATGGCCGAGGGGTTCGGTGCGACGATGCGGCGCAACCCCGGCGCCAGTGTCTCGGGCGCGCCCGCCGTCGGATTGAAATCGTCCATCTCCGTCCTCTCTACAGCCTCTGGCCATTCTCCCTGACCCGTCCTAGGGTTCTGGCATGGATTTCGGCTGGTTGAAACGGATGATGCCCCGCGGTCTCTATGGCCGGGCCGCGCTCATCCTGATCGTGCCGGTGGTGACCATCCAGCTCGTCGTCTCCGTCACCTTCATCCAGCGGCATTTCGAGGGTGTCACCCGCCAGATGACCCGCAGCGTGGCGAGCGAGGTGACTTTCGTCGCGGCGATGGTCAATGCCGCCTCCTCGCTGCAAGAGGCGCAGCGCCGGGTGGGCGAGGTGATGGGGCCGCTGGAACTCGGTGTCACGCTGCCCGCGCCCAATGCCCCCCGAACCAACGAGCGTGTCTGGATCGATTTCTCCGGCCGGGTCGTGACCGCCACGTTCGAGCAGGCGGTGCCGAATATCACCGGTGTTCATCTGCTGGATGAGGAAAAGGCGGTGCGCATCGGGTTGCAGACCCGCTACGGGCCGATGGAGGTGCGGATGACGCGCCTTCGCGTATCCGCCTCCAACCCGCACCAGCTTCTGGTGCTGATGGTCTCCACCTCCATCCTGATGACGGCGGTGGCCTATCTGTTCCTGCGCAACCAGCTTCGCCCGATCAAGCGCATGGCCGCGGCGGCGGAGGCCTTCGGCAAGGGCCAGAGCGTCCGCTTCCGGCCCACGGGCGCCGCCGAGGTCCGCTCCGCAGGGCGGGCCTTTCTGGAGATGCGGGACCGGATCGAACGGCAGATCGAGCAGCGGACCCTGATGCTCTCCGGCGTGAGCCACGACCTGCGCACCCCGCTCACCCGGCTGAAACTCGGCCTCTCGCTGGTCGATGACGGTAGCGAGGAGGTGGAGGAGTTGCAGCGCGACGTGAAGGACATGGAGGTGATGCTGGACAGCTTCCTCGCCTTCGCGCGGGGGGATGCGCTTGAGGATCCGGTGCCGACCGACCCCGCCGAGCTTCTGGAGCGCGTGGTGGCGGATGCGGAACGCGCGGGCCAGAAGGTCACCATCGGCCATCTGCGCGGACGGATGGAGCCGGTGCCGCTCCGCCCGATGGCGGTTGAGCGGGCGCTGCACAACCTCATCGGCAACGCTGTCCGATATGGCACGCAGGCGGAGCTGTCGCTCGACATCTCCGACCGGACGGTGTGCTTCACGGTGGAGGACGACGGGCCCGGCATTCCCGAGGAAAGCCGTGGCGCGGCATTGCGCGCGTTCTCCCGGCTCGACTCGTCACGCAATCAGGACCGGGGGACGGGGGTGGGGCTTGGCCTCGCCATCGCCGCCGATATCGCGCGAAGCCACGGCGGGCGGCTGAAGCTTGGAGAGAGCAGCCGTTTCGGTGGGCTCCGGGCGGAGATCGAGCTGGCCCGCTGATCCGTTCGCCTTGCTCTTTGCCCGCACGCGATTACCTGACAAGCGAACCATCCGAGGAGAGACGTCATGTCCAATACGCCCCACACGCTCGAGGAAGAATTCCCCGACCGGATCGAAGCCATTCACGCGCGAAAGGCGAAGGACGCGGTCTTTGCCCTGCTGCTGAAACAGTATGACGAGGTGAACGACGCGGTTCATCTCGCCGAAACCCGCGTCACCCCGATGAGCGAGGAAGCGGAGGAGGAACTCCGCCGCAAGAGGCTCGTCATCAAGGACGAGATCGTCCGGTCGCTCGAACAGGAGTGACGGGCGGGACATGCGGTCGCCCCGCCGAAGCGGCGGCCGCACCCCGCGCGCCGTGAACATGTCCGCCCGGGCATCTGGCGGGCTGCCGAGAAAGCCGGGCACCCCCCGGTCTTGCATTGATCCGGTCTTGCGTTGACCCGCTCTTGCGTTGAAATGCGGAACATCTGTCCGGTCAGGCACCAAAACGTGCGGTTTCCGGGACGCTCCCCAACAATGTGGGGAAGATCTCCGCCCCAGAGCGACCGCCGAATGCTTTTTCAGCAGTTTTTCAGCAGCCTGTACCGATTCCGGACAGGGGCTCGGGGGCCGGCTGGGTGTTTGCGGTCGTCCGGGAGCTGACCGCTGGGCTGACCTCCGCGGCTGTCCTCCCGGAGCGCGTCCGCCGGCGTGGAGCCGGACCGGGGGCTGGTGCAAGCGTCCGGCCTGTCCTATGTCGGGTGTCTCCCCCCTTGGGCTGCGGCCCGGACTTCAGGCAGGACGCGATGGCGAAGATCACCTATATCGAAGCGAATGGCACCGAACATGTCGTGGACGTGCCGAACGGCCTTACCGTGATGGAAGGCGCGCGGGATAACGACATTCCGGGGATCGAGGCCGATTGCGGAGGGGCCTGTGCCTGTTCCACCTGCCACGTCTATGTCGCCCCCGACTGGGTAGATCGCCTGCCCGCCAAGGATCCGATGGAGGAGGACATGCTGGACTTCGCTTGGCAGCCCGATCCCGTCCGTTCCCGCCTGACCTGCCAGATCAAGGTGACGGAAGCGCTGGATGGCCTTGTCGTCAATATGCCCGAGAAGCAGATCTGATCCACCGGCCTCGTCTCCCGGCTCTCGTCGCGCGCGGGCAGCGAATGTCTTTGACTGTGCCACGATGACATGTGAGCGGGTCGGTGGCGGTGGCGGTGGCGGTGGCGGTGGCGGTGGCGGTGGCGGTGTCGGTGTCGGTGTCGGCTTTGCTGGCCCGCGCCGGCCGCAGATTACGCAGCGGATCGGGGCAGATCATCTACGTACCGTTCCACCCCGGATGCCGGGGCGAGGAGGGCATGGATTTTCGCGATTCGGGTGACCGTGATTCAAATGACCCCGATTCAGGTGACGGGGGCGGATGGTGCCGATGGCCCGGACCGGTTTATGGCTTGGCCGTATTCTCTAACAGGCTGATGAAAAAGGCTTTTTAGCCTGTGTTGGAGCGGAAATCGTTCGCCATCTGACGAAATCCAGCCGGAAATCCATATACTTTCGGGCGTTTCCGGGCCGGTTTTTCCATTTCCGGCACATAGGCATGACACTTCAGGGCTTTTTCAGCAGCCTGTTAACGTTCGCGTTTGCGGCAGGATCTGCGGGTATTGTCGGTGTTCTGGGTCAGCGTTCTGGGTGGGCGTTCCGGGACGGCGCTCTGCTCCCGAAGTGCATTGATCGGTAGCCATCCACTCCGGGGGAACGCGACGCTCCGCCCGCCGGTGACGCGCCCGCCGTCTCAGAGGCTGCGCATCAGAGCGCGCGCCAGCCGATGTCATGACGGCAAAAGCCCTCCGGCCAGTCCACCCGCTCCACCATCGCATAGGCCCGCTCCCGCGCCTCCGCCAGTGTCGCGCCCCTTGCGGTGAGGTTCAGCACCCGCCCGCCATTGGCGAGGATGCGCCCCTCCCGCTCCACCGTGCCCGCGTGAAAGCACATGCGGGAACTGTCGGACGGCAGCGCGTCCAGCCCGCGGATCTCCGTGCCCTTCACGTAATCGCCGGGATAGCCGTCTGCGGCCATTACCACGGTCAGCGCGTGGTCATCGGCCCAGCCGACCGTCATTTCCGCAAGACGCCCTTCGGCAGCGGCGTGGAGCAGGTCCAGCGCCTGCGCCCCGAGCCGCATCATCAGCACCTGACATTCCGGGTCGCCGAAACGGACGTTGTATTCCACAAGCCGCGCGCGGCCGTCCTTGATCATCAACCCGGCATAGAGGACGCCCCGAAACGGCGTGCCGCGCCGCGCCATCTCTGCCATGGTGGGTTTCACGATCTCCTCCAGCGCCTGCCGCTGGATCGCCGCGCTGAGCACGGGGGCGGGGGAATAGGCGCCCATGCCGCCGGTATTGGGGCCGGTATCGCCATCGCCCACGCGCTTGTGATCCTGCGCGGTGCCGACTGGAAGCACCGTCTCCCCGTCGCAGAGGATGAAGAAGGAGGCTTCCTCCCCCTCCATGAATTCCTCGATGACGACCTCCGCGCCGGCCTCCCCGAACTGGCCGCCGAACATGTCCTCGATGGCGTCCTCGGCCTCCGCGAGCGCCATGGCGACGACGACGCCCTTGCCTGCTGCAAGGCCGTCCGCCTTCACCACGATGGGCGCGCCGGTCTGCCGCACATAGGCAAGGGCGGCCTCCCGCTCCGTAAAGCGGGCATAGCCTGCGGTGGGTGCATGGGCGGCGTCACAGATCTCCTTGGTGAAGGCCTTGGAGGCTTCCAGCCGCGCGGCGGCGGCAGACGGGCCGAAAGTCAGAAACCCGGCGGCGCTCAGCGCATCCGCGATCCCGGCGGCCAGCGGAGCCTCAGGCCCGACGACCACGAAGTCGATGGCATTCGCCTCGCAGAATTCGAGCACGTCGGCCGCGTCGAGAATGTCGATCGCCGCCGTCTCCGCCAGTTCCGCGATGCCTGCGTTACCGGGTGCGACGATGAGCCGGTCGCATTTCGGGTTCTGCTTGATCGCCCAGGCCAGCGCATGTTCGCGCCCGCCGCCGCCCAGTATCAGGATGTTCATGTCTCGGCCCGTTCCGTTCGGTTGGCGGGCGTTCTAAGATGGCCGCGCCCCTTGAGCAAGCGAGTGTGACGTGTCCGACCTGTTTGAAGATCCCGAACCCCGGGATGAGCCCCGCCGGAATGAGCCGGAATTCAGCGTCTCCGAACTGTCGGGAGCGGTCAAACGCTCTATCGAGGGTGGGTTTTCCCATGTCCGTGTGCGCGGAGAGGTGGGGCGTGTCGTGGTGGCGCGCACGGGTCATGTCTATTTCGACCTGAAGGACGACAAGGCGACGCTGGCGTCCATCTGCTGGAAAGGCACGGCCTCCCGGCTCACGGTGATGCCGGAGGAAGGGATGGAGGTGGTGGCCACGGGGCGGCTCACCACTTTCGCCCAGCAGTCGAAATACCAGATGGTGGTGGAGGACGTGGCCCCCGCCGGTGTCGGCGCGCTCATGGCGATGCTGGAGAAGCGTCGCGCGCAGTTGCAGGCCGAGGGGTTGTTCGACCCCGCCCGCAAGAAGCAGATCCCCTTCCTGCCGGAGGTGATCGGCGTGGTGACATCGCTTCAGGGGGCGGTGATCCGGGATATCCTGCACCGTCTGCGCGACCGCTTTCCGCGCCGCGTGCTGATCTGGCCGGTCGCCGTACAGGGCAAGGACTGCGCCCCCCAGGTTGCCGCCGCGATCCGCGGCTTCAACGCGCTTTCCGCAGGTGGCCCGATTCCCCGGCCCGATCTGCTGATCGTCGCGCGCGGGGGGGGCTCCATCGAGGACCTTTGGGGCTTCAACGAGGAGGAGGTGGTGCGCGCCGCCGCGGCCTCCCGCATTCCGCTGATCTCCGCCGTCGGGCATGAGACGGATACGACGCTGATAGATTTCGCCTCCGACCGCCGTGCGCCGACGCCGACCGCGGCTGCCGAGATGGCGGTTCCGGTGCGGCTGGACCTGCTTGCGGCGGTGGAAGGGCAGGGCGCGCGGCTCCTGCGCGCGGCGGGGCAGGGGGTTGCCCTGCGCGGG
>NZ_DAMDHB010000017.1:0-71671 GCF_032102465.1 Haematobacter sp.
TGACTGGCCGGCAGAAGTCCGGAATCCCTGGCCGACTTCATTGGAATCCGCAGTTTGCGGACGCTTATTGATCCGCGGCGCCTTCTGCTGGCCCGTAGTGACGATCAGGTGGAAACCCTGGCCATCGCAGAGGAGGCGTTGAAGGATGGGGTCATACCCATGGTGGTGGTTGAGATCACCCGGCCGCTCAACCTGCGTGAGGGGCGGCGGTTGCAACTCGCGGCGCAGGCGGGGGAAGCAACGGGTCTGTGTCTGATCCCGGAAGGTATGGGCAGCAATGCGGCGGAGACGCGCTGGCATTGCGGCCCGGTATTCGATCCCGCTCCTTCTGGACCAATGTTGAGGATGTCCGCCTCTGGCACTCCTGTGGACTCGACTCTCATGAGGTGGGAGCTTATTAAGAACAAAAAGGGAACAACTGGGGCGTGGCATGTTCGATGGGATGCAAAGGCGCATCGTCTCGATATGGTTTCCCCGGCTGGCGACTAACCGGGCGCTCCGCTATTGCCCGGTGGAGGGGCCGTTCGTCGTTTCCCAGCGGCTCAACAACACCGATTTCATTCAGTGCCTCAATCCCGCGGCAGAGCGCGCGGGGCTATCGCGCGGCATGACATTGGCGGATGCGAGAGCCTTTTGTCCTCCACTGGTGAGCACGCCTGCTGACCGGGCGGGTGAGCGCCGTTTGCTCCGTGCCCTTCGTCGCTGGGCGCTGCGTTATTGCCCTTGGGTTGGCTTGGAAGAACCAGAAGGCCTGGTGCTCGACATCACCGGTTCCGCGCATCTTGCCGGGGGGGAGGGCCGGTTGTTGTCCGATATGCGGGAGCGGTTGTGCGGGACTGGGTTCGACCTGCGGATGGGGCTGGCAGATACGCGCGGGGCGGCCTGGGCGCTGGCGCATTATGGTGAAGGGCTTGCGGCTCCCGGCAATACCCTTGCGGCTTTGGCGGATCTGCCGGTTGCGGCGCTGCGGATCAGTGAGGAGCATTCCGTGTCGCTTCAGCGGCTGGGGCTGGGGCGGATCGGCGCGCTGGCCGGGGCGCCCGGTGCGCCACTGGCCCGACGTTTCGGTCCGGAACTCCTGGATCTGCTGGACCGCGCACTCGGACAACAGCCGGAAGCGGTCAACCCCTTGGCCGAGCCTCCCCATTTCGGTGTGCGCCTGACCCTGCCGGAGCCGATCGGCAGGACTGAGGACGTGATGGCGGGGCTTTGCCGCCTGCTGGACCGGTTGTGCGACAAGCTGCGCGGACAGGAAGCCGGTGCGCGGGAGCTGCGGCTGACACTCCGGCGAGTGGATGGAAACGCGGCGCATGTGGATCTCCGGCTTGCCGCTGCCATGCGGGATGCAGAGCGCATTCAGCCCCTGTTTACCCGGGGGGTGGAGGGCGTGGATGCCGGGTTCGGTATCGATCAGCTACGGCTGGAGGCGACGCTGGTCGAGCCGCTGCCCCTGCAGCAAATGGGAGAGAGAACGGCGGCGACGGACCGGCTGAACGCGCTGGTGACCCGCATCGGCGCGCGGATCGGCCTGGAGAACGTCCTGTGCTTCCGTCCGGTTGACAGCCATATCCCGGAGCGGAGTTTTGCGCTCGTACCCTTTACCGAGGCGCCGCCGATGCAGGAGCCATGGCCGGAGCCGCCCCGCCCCCGTCCGCTGATCCTGTTCCCGCCGGAGCCGATCCTTGCGAGCGGCTCCACGCCACCGGAAACCTTTCGCTGGCGCGGCCTCCGCCTGACGACGGGGCGGGCCACCGGGCCGGAACGGATTGCGCCGGAATGGTGGGTGGAAGATGAGAACTGGCGCTCAGGCGTCCGGGACTACTGGCGGGTGGAAACCCGTGAGGGCCGTCGCCTGTGGTTGTTCCATACCCCACAGGCACCCGGATGGTTCGTTCAGGGGATTTTCCCATGACGCCGCGCGCGACGACCTTTCCCGACCGGGTACCCGGCCTTCCGGTACATTGCGGGGGGCCATCCCCTGTCGCAGGCGGTCCCGGGGCGGATGACAGCGAAGGCAGCTATCTGGCGGTGACCTCCCCCCGGGGATGTGCTGCCAGATCCCGTGCCTGCAGGATGCCTGCGATCAGGGAGACCGGCCCTGAACGACGTCCGCAGTCCCGACATGACGGGGGGCCTGACATAACGGCGGGCCTGACATGATGGTGGGCCCGACATGAGGGGAGGTCCGACTGTCCGGCACGGGTTGAAGCGCGGGAAGCACACCGGGCCCCGAAGGCTTTCGCAGCAGGGGGTCGAACCTTCCGGCCTGACAGGCCACGCGTCCTCACCGGGCCAAGGCAACACGGCTGCACCCTTGTCCCCCGGCCCGAAGGTGGGGGAGCCGTCCCTTCGGGAGACGGGAACCCCGCGTTACGCCGAACTTTGTGCCATGACGAATTTCACCTTCCTGACCGGTGCCTCCCATCCCGAAGAGATGGTTCTAAGGGCCGCGGAACTGGGACTGGAGGCTCTCGCCGTCACCGATCGCAACTCTCTGGCCGGGGTCGTGCGCGCCTGGACCGCCCTCCGCAATCTGCGGGAGGAGGCTGAGAAGGCCCTGGCCGTGCGGTCGGACAGGCTGGTGGATACCTGCTCCCGGCAGGATGTCGGACATCAGCCCCCGCTCCGCCATCGGGTTCTGTCCGCTTTGCCGAAGCTGATCGTGGGCGCGCGGCTGGTGCTGACCGACTGCCCGGTGGAATGGGTAGCCCTGCCGGTGGACCGGGCGGCCTATGGGCGGCTGACCCGGCTTCTCACCCTTGGGAAGGGCCGCACGGTGAAGGGGAAATGTGATTTGCGCCTCGCGGATCTGGAGGCGGGAGCGGCGGGGATGATCCTCATTGCCCTGCCCCGGGAGGAGGAGGAGGAAAGCCTGCCCATCCTCTCGCGTCTCCACAGGCGCTTTCCGGGGTTTGTCCATGTCGGTGCCGTGCCGCGATATGATGGGTCGGACCAGCAGTGGTTCGACAGTTGTGCCCGTCTTGCGGAGCAGTCCGGTGCGCCGATGGTGGCGGCGGGGGATGTGCTCATGCATCACGGGCGGCGGCGGCCGCTCGCAGATGTGCTGACCTGCCTGCGGGAGGGATTGACCATTGACAGGATCGGCACCCGCGCGCTCCCCAATGCGGAGCGCCGGCTGAAAGGGGCTGCCGATGTGGCGCGGCTTTACCGGCGCTATCCCGAGGCGCTCCACCGCACGCTGGAGATTGCGGCCCGCTGCCATTTCGACCTGAAGGAACTCGCGCAGGACTATCCCGATGAAAGCGACTGCGGGGAGGATCCGCAGACCCGTCTGGAACGGCTGGCGCGGGAAGGGCTGGCCCGCCGCTGCCCGGAAGGGGTTCCAGAGGACTACCTCGCCCTGCTGGACAAGGAGCTCGCGGTGGTCGCAGAGCTCGAATATGCCGCGTATTTTCTTACAGTTCAGGACATCGTGCGTTGGGCGCGGTCGAAGGACATTCTGTGCCAGGGGCGGGGGTCGGCCGCGAATTCCATCATCTGCTGGGCGCTCGGGATCACCGATGTCAGCCCGAAGATGATCGGTATGGTCTTTGAGCGTTTCATCTCCCGTCACCGCAAGGAACCCCCGGATATCGACGTCGATTTCGAGCATGAGCGGCGGGAGGAAGTGATCCAGTGGATCTATGATAAATACTCTCGCGCCCGTGCGGCGCTCTGCGCCACGGTGATCCATTTCCGTACCCGCGCCGCGATCCGCGAAGTGGGCAAGGTGATGGGGCTGTCGCAGGACGTGACCGCCGCCCTCTCCGGCCAGATCTGGGGCACGTCCAACGAAGGCGCCGGAGCAGAGCGGATGCGTGAGGTGGGGCTGAACCCGTCCGACAGGCGGCTCATGCTCACCATCGGGCTGATCCGGGAGATCATCGGCTTCCCCCGCCATCTGTCGCAGCACGTGGGTGGTTTCGTCATCACCCGCGGGCGGCTCGATGAGCTTTGCGCCATCGAAAACGCCGCGATGCCGGATCGCACCTGCATCGAATGGGACAAGGACGATATCGACGCTCTCCGCATCCTGAAGGTCGATGTGCTGAGTCTCGGAATGCTCACCTGCATCCGCAAGGCGTTCAAGCTGCTCTCCGATCATGAGAACATTTCCCATACGCTGGGCAGCGTGCCGCAGGAGGATGGCAAGACTTACGGAATGCTCCAGCGCGCCGATGCGGTCGGCGTCTTTCAGGTGGAGAGCCGCGCGCAGATGAACTTCCTGCCCCGGATGAAACCCAGGACATTCTACGATCTGGTGATCGAAGTGGCCATTGTCCGGCCCGGTCCGATTCAGGGCGGCATGGTGAAACCCTATATCCGCCGTCGCATGGAACTGGAGGCGGCGGAGCCCTTCGGCCCCGATCTGGCGGAAGTGACGGCGAAGACGCTGGGTGTGCCGTTGTTTCAGGAACAGGCGCTTCGGATCGCCATGGTCGGTGCGGGCTATTCGGCGGAGGAGGCTGACAAGCTCCGCCGCTCGCTCGCCTCCTTCCGTCGCATGGGCACGATCGCTGAGCACCGGGAGCGGTTCGTCACCGGGATGGAGAAGAACGGCTATGACCGGGAGGTGGCGGAACGCTGCTTCAGCCAGATCGAAGGCTTCGCGGATTACGGCTTTCCCGAAAGCCATGCCGCGGCCTTTGCCATGCTCACCTATGTGTCGGCCTGGCTGAAATGCCGTTATCCCGCCATCTTCACCTGTGCGCTGCTGAACAGCCAGCCCATGGGGTTCTATGCGCCCGCGCAACTAGTGCGCGACGCACGGGAACACGGGGTGGAGGTGCGGCCCGTCTGCGTCAACCACAGCACATGGGACAACCGGCTGCAGAAGCGGCCCGACGGAAGCTTTGCCCTGCGGCTGGGCTTCCGGCAGATCAAGGGCTTCCGCAGGGCAGATGCGGAAACCATCGCCTCCGCCCGCGGCAACGGTTATCCCGATCCGGAGAGCCTGTGGCTCCGCGCCCGGATCGCCCCTGCCGTGCTGGAGCGGCTGGCGGAGGCCGATGCCTTCACCGGCATGGGCCTGAACCGGCGGGATGCGCTCTGGGCGGTGCGGGCCATCCGCGCGCCCGAGCCGCTGCCGCTCTTTGCCGACCCGCTGGATGGCGAGGGGCACCGGGAGCCGCAGGTGATCCTGCCCGCCATGCATGAGGGGGAGGAGGTGGTCGAGGATTACGTGGCCACCCGCCTTACCCTGCGTACGCATCCCGTGGCCCTCCTTCGCCCCGCGCTTCAGGGGGTGACACCACATGGGGATTTGGTGGGAACGCCGCTCCGATGGGTGTCGGTCTGCGGTCTTGTCATCACCCGGCAGCGGCCTGCCACCGCGTCCGGCGTGATCTTCCTGACGCTGGAGGATGAAACCGGCGTTTCCAACATCGTGGTGTGGAAGCGGACTTTCGAGCGGTTCCGCCGTGTCGTAATGGGCGGCCGGCTCATCCGCGTGACGGGGCGGGTGGAGCGGGAGGGAGCGGTCGTGCACGTGATCGCGGAACAGCTGGAGGATCTCTCCCACCGGCTCACGGAACTCGGCCATCCGCTCGAAGCGGTGGTGGGCGAACCTGCCGCTCCCGCCGACAGCGCGCCCCGGCCCGTCCGTCCACCCCGCCCGACCGCCCGGCACCCGCGGGAGCAGACCAAACGCCTGTTCCCGAGCCGGGATTTCCATTGATTGCCGCCTGTCTCTCCAGGATCCGCAATCACCGAAGTCCGCGTGGCATGGCGAATCCTCGTTTGCAGGAAACGGGTGGCCTGCAACCCCGGAGGGTCCACGGATTGCTGGCAGGCGATTGCTGGCGGGGCGAGAGCATCTTAGCAGGCTGCTGAAAAAGACCTTCGGGTCTGCGTTGGGCGGAAATTGTCCGCTCTCTGACGGATTTTCCCGAAAATCCACGTATTTCGGACTATTCCGGGCTGATTTTCCGATTTTCCAGAGCATGGATATGACGCTTCTGAACTTTTTCAGCAGCATGGTAGGGTGAGAGGATGATGCAGCACGGTCTCCTGTTCTCCAGCACCCTTCTGCTTCGGGGAGCCGAGTCCGCAGACACCGGCGGCTCACGTCTGTTTCCCTATTGGAGCTTCACGAAGACCGTCATCGCGATCTGCGCCCTCATACTGGCGGAAAGGGGCAGGGTCGATCTGGACAAAGCTCTCCCGGGGCAGCCTTTTACCCTGCGCCAGCTTCTGAACCATACCGCTGGCCTGCCCGACTACGGCACGCTTCCTGCCTATCATCAAGCCGTGCGGAACAATGAGGAGCCGTGGGCGCGTGACGATCTGCTCCGGGAAACGATGAGGCAGGGCATGCTGTTCCCGCCGGGCGGAGGCTGGCGCTATTCGAATGTCGGCTACATGCTTGCGCGTGAGCGTATCGAGGAAGCTGCCGGATCCGCTTTCCCCGATGTCGTGGAGAGCATGATCGCTGGGCGGCTTGGGCTCAAAACTCTTGCCCTCGCGACGACCCGGGAGCAATTTTCACATGTGCACTGGAAAGGGGCGCAGCGCTACCATCCGGGCTGGGTCTATCACGGCTGTCTCATCGGGACTGCACGGGAAGCGACACTGGTGTTGCATGCTCTCTTTACCGGGCAGCTTCTGAACGAAGCATCGTTTCGGCAGATGCTGACCCCTGTGTCGCTTGGCGGCGCGCTTGAAGGACGCCCCTGGACGGACTGCGGATATGGCCTTGGCCTCATGACCGGAAGGATGGGGTCTGTCGGCAGAGCCATCGGGCACACCGGCGGCGGACCCGTCGGTGTGAACGCCCTCTATCATTTTCCGGACCTGCCCGAGCCAGTTACGGTTGCCACCTTCGCCGATAGCCATGATGAGGGCCGCGCCGAGTTTGCGGCTGTGAGGAACAGCGGCGGGCGGCACCCCACGTGAACTCTTTCTTTTCGGCCCATCGGGATGCCGTATTCCGGGGAGAGCCCTTTCGGTCGCAGTGGAGATCGGCGATGATCCCGGAGATCCGCCAGAGATCCGACTGAAGGAGGAGCACCATGGCCCCGCAAAGCTGTGTGATCGTGGGAGCAGGTCCGGCGGGCATGATGCTGGGCTATCTGCTGGCCCGCGCCGGTCTTCCGGTGACCGTGGTGGAGAAGCATCCCGACTTTCTGCATGATTTCCGCGGCGACACGATCCATCCTTCCACGCTGGAAGCTTTCGCCGATCTGGGCCTGCTCGAAGATTTCCTGAAGATCCCGCATCAGAAGGCACCCGTGCTTCAGGCAGAGATCGGAGGCGTGCAAACGAAGATCGCCGACTTCTCCCGTATTCCCGCTCGCTGCCGGTTCATCGCCTTCATGCCGCAATGGGACTTTCTCGACTTCCTCGCCCGCCGTGCGGCGGCATTTCCCGGTTTCCGCCTGATGATGGGGGTGGAAGTCTTGGGCCTTGTTCAATCCGAGGGCCAAATCCGGGGGATCCGCATCCGGGAGGGGGGTGTGGAGCGCGAGCTGCCGGCCGATCTGGTTATCGGCGCCGATGGGCGGAATTCCGTCACGCGGCGCGACGCGGCGCTTCCCGTCACTGATTTCGGCAGTCAGGTGGATGTGCTCTGGCTCCGGCTTTCGCGGCGGGAGGGGGATCCCGTCCTGACCATGAGCCATGCCGGGCCGCAACAGGGCCTCGTCCTGATCGACCGGGGGGATTACTGGCAATGCGGATACGTGATCCGCAAGGGCAGCTACGATGACCTGAAGGCCCGCGGCCTGCCTGCGTTCCGGGAAAGCCTCGCGGCTCTCGCCCCGCTTCCCCCCGAGCGGTTCGAGGAAATCCGGGGCTGGGATCAGGTGCATCTGCTGTCCGTTCGTATGGACAGGCTCGAACGCTGGTGGCGGCCGGGGCTGCTCTGCATCGGGGATGCAGCCCATGCCATGTCACCGATCGGCGGGTTCGGAGTGAACCTCGCCGTGCAGGATGCGATCGCTGCGGCGAATATCCTTGCGGCCCCGCTTGGCGACGGGCGAATGGGCCCTGATGATCTTGCACGGGTGGAGCGTCGTCGCCGTTTCCCGACACGCGCCACGCAGAAGCTGCAACTGATGATGCGCCGCAAGCGGCCCGTGGTTGCCGGGCAAAATGCCGCAGCCAGCCCGGAAAAACCTTCCGGCCCCCCGAAATTCCTGCGAGTCATCGGGCGGTGGCCTGCATTGAGCCATCTTGCCGGCCGCCTGGTAGGGCTGGGCTTCCGGCCGGAGCGCGTGCGCATCTAGCGTGGCTTCCCGGATTTCCTGCGGCCCCGCTCTCAGCGGACGGGAAAGTCCAGCCGGAACATGGCGCCACCCTCCGGCGTGTTTCCGCACGTCAGATCGGCGTCAAGCTGATCGCTGTAGATCGACAGGATGCGCATACCCAGACCATGACGAGCGGCCGGGTCGAAGTCGGGCGGGAGACCGGGCCCATTGTCCGAAACGGAGAGAAGCAGCCGCCCCTCCCCCTCTGCCGCGAGGGTGACTTCGACAATCGGCAGGCACTCCCTTCCGGCATGCTTGATCGCATTGCCCACCAGTTCCGCCATGACCTGTCCGAGCGCGGTCGCGGCATTGACCGAAAGAAGCATCTCCTTCGGCACAAGGATGTCCGCCCGCACCGTTCCGGTCAGCGCCCGGTCCAGATCGGCCAGCAGGCCGGAGGCAAAGGCCGCAAGGGGAAGATGGTCGGATTCCGGATCGCGATAGAGCTGGTCGTGAACGCGGGCGAGGGTGGCGATCCGGCTTGCGGCCTGTGCCACGGCTTCGCGCAAGGCGGGGTCGGTATGGCTCCGGGCCTGAAGGTTCAGCAATCCGATGACGGCGGCGAAGCTGTTTTTCACCCGGTGGTCGATCTCGGCCAGCAGAACCTTCTGCCGTGCGAGTGCGGTGTCCTTTTCCGCGACCTCGCGCGCCAGCGTCGCCGCCTGTTCCTCCAGCATCCGGCGCGCGTTGACGGTCTCGGTCACATCGCGGGACGACGCGAGGATCAGATGAACTTCCCCCATCTGGTTGCGAACCGGTGTCACGGTGACGGACCACCACCGGGGTGTTCCCTTGGCGGTGGGACAAAAGGCCTCGAACTCCGTAAGCTTGCCGTCCCGGGCGGCGGTCAGCGCGGTTTCCAGCGTCTCCTTGGCTTCCAGCGGCCACAGACTGGTCCACCGCAACCCGGCCACCGTGCCGAAGTCCTCGATCTCCATGGCGCACATGCCATTCTCGCTCATGAAGGACACGCGTCCCTCAAGGTCGATGAGCTTGATGCAATCCGGCGAGGCCCCCAGAATGCCAAGCGCAAACCCCGGCAGACCGCTCCCCATCAGGTCGAGAGCGCCGCGCGCCAGCATCTCCTTGTCGGAGGCGGGGGTCGCGTTCACGGACAGGCCCCGCATGACGCTGGGCTTCCGTGGCGGCTTGTCGGTTTGGCGAACATGGGGTTGTGGCAGAAATCCGGCATGAGCCCTCCCCCCGGACAGGCGCAAGACGCGCTATCGAAGCAATGTAGGCGCTTTGGAGCGGCGGGGCAACGTGACACCCTGCGTCAAAGTCGCGAATGCGGTGTCAGCGGACGGATTCGATGGGTCCATCCGCGCGACCGTGGATGAATTGCTGCAGATAGGGGTCGTCCGCCGCGTCCATCTGCTCAACCGGTCCGGTCCAGCGGATCAGCCCGTCGTGCAACATGGCGACCCTGTCGGCGATGGCGCGGACGCTGGTCATGTCATGCGTGATTGTCATGGCGGTCGCGCCCATTTCGGTCACGATCTCGCGGATCAGATCGTTGATGACGCCGGACATGATCGGATCGAGCCCGGTGGTGGGCTCATCGAAGAAGATGATCTCGGGCTCCGCGGCGATGGCGCGGGCAAGGCCCACGCGCTTCTGCATGCCGCCAGAAAGCTCGGCCGGGAACAGGTCCGCAGTCTCCGGCTTCAGGCCGACACGGCGGAGTTTCTCGATGGCGATTTCGCGTGCTTCGGCCTTGGGGCGTTTCAGCGAGCCGCGCAGCAGGCGAAAGGCGACGTTCTGCCAGACCGTCAGGCTGTCGAACAGCGCGCCACCCTGGAACAGCATGCCGAACCGGGCGAGGAAGGCATCGCGATCCCCCTCCGTCACGTCATGGCCATCCACCTTGATATCGCCGCTATCGGGCGTGACGAGGCCAAGCACGCATTTCAGCAGTACCGACTTGCCCGTACCCGATCCGCCGATGATGACCATGCTCTTGCCCTTCGGGACAGAGAGGTTCACCCCGCGCAGAACATGCTTCGGCCCGAAGGATTTCTTCAGCTCGGTGATCTCGATCATGTCGGTCATGAGGCGAAGAAGAACTCCGTCAGAACATAGTTGGAGGCGAGGATCAGGATGGAGGCGGCGACCACGGCGGATTTGGTCGCCCCGCCCACGCCCTGTGCGCCCCGGCCGGAATTCATGCCATAGTAGCAGCCGACCACCGCGATCAGGAAGCCGAACACCGCGCCTTTGACAAGACCGGAGCCGATGTCCCAACCCTCAAGGAAGTTCCATGTGTTGTGCAGATAGGTCGCGCCGTTGAAGCCCAGCCGGGTCACCCCGACCAGATAGCCGCCCATGATCCCGATGATGTCGCCAATTCCCACCAGCACCGGCACGGATATCGTGGCGGCGAGCACACGTGGAACGGTCAGGTATTTCATCGGATTGGTGGACAGCGTCGTCAGCGCATCGATCTGCTCCGTCACCTTCATCGTGCCGATCTCCGCCGCGATAGAGGAGGCGACCCGCGCGGCCACCATCAGCCCGCCCAGAACCGGGCCGAGTTCCCGCGTCATGCCGATGGCGACGATGGAGGGAACGACCGAGGAGGCATTGAACCGCGAGCCGCCCGCATAGATCTGCAGGGCCAGAGCGCCGCCCGTGAACAGCGCTGTCAACCCGACGACGGGCAGGCTGAGATAGCCGATGGCAAGGAGTTGCTGCGCGAATTCGCGGAAGTAGAACGGCGGGCGGAACATATGGCTCACCGTCTGGCCCGCATAGATCGCGACCTGCCCGATGGAGGTCAGCAGCGACAGCACCATCCGTCCCAGGGCGGCGAGCGGAGAGAGCAGGATCATCAGCGCGTCTCCCTGTAGGTCCGGCGATAGCGGGGGCCAAGCGAGGTCAGCACCTCATAGCCGATGGTGCCGATGACTTCTGCCAGCTGGTCGGGTGTCTGGCTTGGGCCGAGGATGTCGAGATAACCGGGCATCTCGTCCAGATGCGACACGTCGGCGGTGATGAGATCCATGGAGACACGCCCGATGAGCGGGCAGGGGACGTCGCCTGCCCAGAGCGTTCCCTGACCCGACAGCCTCCGGCTCAACCCGTCGGCGTAACCCGCGGCGACGGTGGCGATGAGAGTCGGTGCTGCCGCCTGCCACGTGGCGGAGTACCCCACGATTTCCCCCGGCTCCACCGCGCGGATCTGCACCACGGGCAGCGAGAGACGGACCGTCTGGTTGGCCTCCGTGAAGGGCAGGCCGCCATAGAGACCGATGCCGGGACGGGTGAGTTCGAAGTGGTAGTCGGGGCCGAGCAGGATGCCGCCCGTCGCGGCCAGCGACCGGGGCAGGCCGGTGCCATCCGTCATGCGGCGGAAACTGTCGAGCTGCGCGCGGTTCATCGGGTGATCCGGCTCATCCGCGCAGGAGAGGTGCGACATGACGAAATCCGGCCCCTGCGCCACGGCGAGGCTGGCGACGGCCGCCCATTCACCGGGTTCCAGACCGAGCCGGTTCATGCCGGTGTCGAGCTGGATGCCGAAGGGATGGCCGGGCAGCGCCTCGAAATGCCGGGTGAGCTGGTCGAGCGAATTCAGCATCGGCGTCAGTTCGGCTTCCGCGATCAGCCGGGTGTCGCCCTCCATATGGCCGCCGAGCACACAGACCTGCGGACCGGGGCCGAGCGCCTGCCGCACCCGCGCGCCTTCTTCCGTCATCGCGACGAAGAACCGCCGCGCCCCGGCACGTGCGAGGGTTCGCGCGACACGGTCGGCGCCGAGCCCGTAGGCATCGGCCTTCACGACCGCGCCGGTCTGGGTCTGGGGGGAGGATGCCTGATCGAGCGCCCGCCAGTTCGCGGCGATCGCGTCGAGATCAATGGAGAGGATGCCGCTTGCCATGGCGGTTGTTTCGGCTGGCCCTCCGCGAAGGTCAAGGGGCAAGGCAGCACAGGCGGTTGACCTTGGCGCAGACGGGCGACAGCTTTGTCGCATTCTCGGGGCGTAAAAGGGGCATGAAATGGAACAGAACGACGAACGGCTGGAGGGCGCCTGCCACTGTGGCAAGGTGCGTTTCAGGGTGCGGCTTGCTGGCGGGCTGAACGCGGCCAGACGCTGCGATTGTTCCCTTTGCGCGATGCGCGGCGCGGTAACCCTCTCGGCCCGGCTGGCGGATTTCACCCTTCTGGAAGGCGTGGAGGTGCTGCGCACTTACCGGTTCAACACCGGGGTCGCGGAGCACCATTTCTGCGGAAACTGCGGGATCTATACGCATCATAAAAGGCGTTCCAACCCGGATCAATTCGGTGTGAATGCCGCCTGTCTGGGAATCAGCCCGTTCGATTTTGCCGAAGTTCAGGTGAATGACGGAGTTCATCACCCCTCCGACGGCAATGAAAGCCGGGTGATGGGCGTGCTGCGGTTCGAGCATCTCTGAGCGGCGGAGGTCATCCGCTGGGGGTTGTGCGACGGAGATGCGGGTCCGGGAGCAGGCCTTTGGGGTCGGGCGGACTGGACTTTGAAGGACACCCCGAAAATTCTGCGGTCCCTTGAGATTCGGACTGCTGCATGCCCGTGAATTTTCGTCCTGAGATGTCCTGATGCCAAGGAGGTCGCCTCGAAGCACTACAGCGCAAGGAGGACCGCCTTCATAGAGGCCGCATGCCGGAGCTCCCAAGGCACCGGGCAGGTTGACGGCATTTTCTCCAGACGAAAGCTACGCAGGCACGCAGGCACGCAAGGCTGGGCGCTGGAGCAAGCCTCCTGCACAGCAAACCCCGTCGATGGCGGCTGCAGCGGCGGGCGATGCGTGCCGCTGCAGCGGTAGCTCAGAACCCTGCGTCGATCCCCTGCTGCCATGGCTTCACGAGGTTGCCGAATCGGGTGAAGCGGCCCTCGAAGGACAGTTCCACCGTGCCGATCGGCCCATGGCGCTGTTTGCCGATGATGACCTCGGCCTTGCCATGCACCCGTTCCATGGCTTCCTGCCACTTGGCCATCGCTTCGAGGTTTTCGTCGCCCGGCTTCTCCCGCTCGCGATAATATTCGTCGCGATAGACGAACATCACCACGTCGGCATCCTGTTCGATGGAGCCCGATTCGCGCAGGTCGGAGAGCTGGGGCCGCTTGTCCTCGCGGCTTTCGACCTGACGTGAAAGCTGGGAAAGGGCGACAACGGGGATATCCAGTTCCTTGGCGACCGCCTTGAGGCCCTGCGTGATCTCGGACACCTCGTTCACCCGGCTGTCCTTCGCCGTGGCGGGGCGGAGAAGCTGGAGATAGTCCACCACCAGCAGATCCAGCCCGTGCGTCCGCTTGAGCCGCCGCGCCCGCGCCGCCATCTGGCTGATCGGCAGCGCCGGCGTGTCGTCGATGTAGAGCGGGCACGCCTCCAGCGCCTTTGCGGCCTCAACGAAGCGGCGGAATTCGGCCTCCGTCATGTCGCCCCGGCGGATCTGCTCGGAGGGCACTTCCGCCGCTTCCGACAGGATCCGGGCGGCAAGCTGCTCGGCCGACATCTCCAGGCTGAAGAACCCGACCACGCCCCCGTCCACCGCGCCTTCGGAGCCGTCCGGCATCCGGCCGCGCTTGAAGTTCTTCGCGACGTTGAAGGCGATATTGGTGGCGAGCGAGGTCTTGCCCATCGACGGCCGCCCGGCGAGGATCAGCAGGTCCGAGCGGTGCAGACCGCCGAGCTTCTTGTCCAGATCGACAAGACCGGTGGAGACGCCCGCCAGCCCGCCATCCCGCTGGTAGGCGGCGTTGGCGACGTTCACCGCATCGGTCACGGCCTTCAGGAAGGACTGGAACCCGCGCTCCGCCACCCCCTGCTCGCCGAGCTTGTAGAGCCGCTGCTCCGCCTCGACGATCTGTTCTTTCGGTTCGCTCTGCACATCGACCTTGGCGGCCTTCGCGGCGATGTCGCGGCCCAGCCCGATCAGCTCCCGCCGGACGGCGAGATCGTAGATCATCTGCGCATAGTCCCGCGCCCCGAAGGAGGAGATGGCTGCGCCGGCAAGGCGCACCAGATAGGCCGGTCCGCCCAGTTCCTTGAGGCCCTGGTCATCCTCGAGGAACGCCTTCAGCGTCACCGGGGAGGCGAGCGCGTTCTTGACGATGCGGGAAGCCGCGATCTCGAAGATCCGCTGGTGGACGGGGTCGTAGAAATGCTCGGGCCGCACCAGACTGGCGATGCGGTCGTAGATGTCGTTGTTCGTGAGAATCGCGCCCAGCAACTGCTGCTCGGCCTCGATATTGTGGGGAAGAACCTCTGCCTCCGGCTCGGCGGCGGCCTGGATCGCCCTCAGTTCGGTCATCATGATCCTGCCCTTTGCGACGCCCCCGCAGGCAGGCGGGCCGTCGTCTTCTGTCAAGCGACTGTCATACTCCCTACGGTGTCCGGCCAAAAGCGCGGGAAAAACCTGTGGATAAGACTCGCTTCTGCCTGTGTATAATCCTGTATATCACAGGCTGCGCCGCGGTGCGCCCTGAATGTTGGGGTCGACCTGTGGCGCAGCACCGCATCTGCCCGATTCCGCCGCGCCGCCGAAACAGGACAATCCACAGCGGGGTTCCTGTCTCGGCGGATTTCCGCAGGCGCCCCTCAGGCGTGACGGCCCTGCCAGCCGCGGGGATCGTTCAGGAACTCCTCCACCCCGTCCAGCGTGGCGGCGTCAAAGCTGCCCGCGGCTTTGGCTTCTGCCAGCATGTCCCACCAGGTGCAGAGATGGTGAAGCTGAACGCCGTGATCGGCAAGGCGCTGCTCCGTGCCCTCGAAGATGCCGTAGAAGAAGATCACCGCGGTATGGTTGCAGCTCGCGCCGGTTTCCCGGATCGCATCGACGAAGGAGAGCTTCGATCCGCCGTCGGTGGTCAGATCCTCCACCAGCAGCACGCGCTGACCCTCGGTCATGGCGCCCTCGATCCGGGCGTTCCGGCCGTAGCCCTTGGGCTTCTTGCGGACATAGCTCATCGGCAGTCCCATCCGCTCGGCCACGAGCGCCGCGAAGGGGATGCCCGCCGTCTCGCCGCCGGCAATGTTGTCGAAAGCCTCGAAGCCCGCATCGCGCAGTACGGTCATCGTCAGGAAGTCCATCAGCGTGGAGCGGATGCGCGGATAGGAGATGAGCTTGCGGCAGTCGATATAGGTCGGCCCCTTCAAGCCGGAGGCATAGGTGAAGGGAGTGGTGGCGTTGAAATCGACGGCCCCGATCTCAAGGAACATGCGGGCGGTGAGGCGGGCGATTTCCTCTCTGGAGGGGAAACTGGTGGGGATCATGGCGGGATTTCCTTGGACGAAGGGTCTTTTGAAAAGGCCGCCCGGTGAGGGGCGGCCCGAAGCGGAGGGGTCAGGCGACGGCCCAGTGGACCGGGAAACCGGGGTCGAAAACGGTGACCGGCCCCGCCCCCGTCTCGATCCGTGTCGGGAAATGGGTGGGCGTCTCCCGCTTGACCAGCGTCAGGGTGGTGTCGTTCGGGGGCAGGCGGTAGAAGGCCGGGCCGTTCAGGCTGGCGAAGGCCTCCAGCCGGTCGAGGGCCTTCTCCTCCTCGAACACATGCGCGAGAAGCGGCATGGTGTTCGTCGCAGTGAAGCAGCCCGCACAGCCGCAGGCGCTTTCCTTCGCCGCGTCCGCATGCGGCGCGGAGTCGGTGCCGAGGAAGAAGCTCGCCGCGCCGGAGGTGGCCGCTTCGCGCAGCGCGATACGGTGTTCCTCGCGCTTGGCGACGGGAAGGCAGTAGTAGTGCGGCTTGATCCCGCCCACGAGGATGTGGTTGCGGTTGATGATCAGGTGGTGCGTGGTGATCGTGGCGGCGATGTCATCCCCGCCGTTCTTGACGTATTCCACGCCGTTGCGGGTGGTGATGTGCTCCATGACCACGCGAAGGCCGGGTGTCTTCTGCCGCAGCGGCGCCAGAACGCGCTCGATGAACACGGCTTCCCGGTCGAAGATGTCCACGACAGGATCCGTCACCTCGCCATGCATGCAGAGGGGCAGGCCGATCTCCGCCATCGTCTCCAGAACACCCCGCACCTTTTCCAGGTCGCGGACACCGGAGGCGGAGTTCGTCGTGGCTCCCGCGGGATAGAGCTTGACCGCCTTCACCAGACCGGAGGCATGGGCGGCAGCGACATCCGCCGCCTCCGTCGTCTCCGTCAGGTAGAGCGTCATCAGCGGCTCGAACGCCTGTCCCTCCGGCAGCGCGGCGAGAATGCGGTCGCGGTAGTGGCGGGCGTCATCGCCCGTCACAACGGGCGGAACAAGGTTGGGCATCACGATGGCGCGGGCGAAATCGCGGCTTTCGGGCAGGATGCCTTGCAGCATCGCGCCGTCGCGCAGATGCAGGTGCCAGTCGTCTGGGCGGCGAAGGGTAATCTGGGTCATGAGCCCGGCCCCTAGCATGCCCCGGCCTGCCGCGCAATTTCTCCCGGTGATTCGCGGGCCCCTTCCCCTGGGCCCCGCTTTCCGCGCATGGTGCGCAGCGAAGAGTGGAGAGACGATGCAGGACAGGCAGGCATATCGGATGGAACGGGTGCGGGGCGCGGCGGAAGTCACTCTCTCGCATCGCGCCGATGCCGTCCGTCTCGACAGGCTCGCGCAGCAGGGATCCGCCAAGGCGTTTCTGCCGCGTGTGCATGGGCCGGTGCCGGAGGTGGTTTTCCTCAACACCGCAGGCGGTCTCACGGGGGGGGACCGGCTTTCCTACCGGCTGGCCGTCGGGACAGGGGCGGCGGTGACCGGCACCACCCAGACGGCCGAGCGGATCTATTCCAGTACCGGCGATCTGGCGGAGGTGGAGGTGCGCCTTCTCGCAGCGGCGGGCGCACGGCTCCATTGGCTGCCGCAGGAGACGATCCTGTTCGACCGCGCGCGCCTTTCCCGCCACACGCGGGCCGATCTGGCAGGCGATGCGGAGCTTCTTCTTGTGGAAACGCTGGTTCTGGGCCGCGCGGCGATGGGGGAGGAGGTGCGGAGCCTCGATCTCCTCGACCGGCGGGAGGTATGGCGCGACGGCCGCCCGGTCTTTCTGGAGCCGCTGCGCCTAGGCGATCACTCGCAGGGGCGCGCGGCGCTGATCGGCGCGCATCGGGCGATGGCGACCCTTGCGCTTCTGGCCCGTGGTGCGGAAGATGCGGTCGGACCGCTGCGCGCCGCGCTGGGCGGGGTGGATGGCGTGGAGGCCGGAGTTTCGGGCTGGGACGGTCGCTGTCTTGTCCGCCTTGCGGCGGAACGGGCGGCAGCGCTCCGGCAGGCGCTGCGCGTGGTCATGGAAGTAGTGCGGGGTGCTCCCCTTCCCCGCGTTTGGCAGTTGTGAGGACGAGAACACGTGAACCTGACGCCCAGAGAAAAGGACAAGCTGCTCATCAGCCTCGCCGCCATGATCGCGCGGGGTCGGCTTGAGCGGGGGGTGAAGCTCAACCATCCCGAGGCGATCGCCCTCATCACCGACTATGTGGTGGAAGGTGCGCGGGACGGCCGGTCGGTCGCGGACCTGATGATGGCGGGCGCGCATGTCGTCACCCGCGATCAGTGCATGTCGGGCATCCCCGAGATGATCCATGAGGTGCAGGTCGAGGCGACCTTCCCCGATGGCACCAAGCTCGTCACCGTTCACCACCCGATCCGCTAGAGGTCCAGAGATGATTCCCGGAGAAATCCTTCCCGCCGAGGGTGAGATCACGCTGAACGACGGCGCCGAGGCGATCACCCTGACCGTCGCCAATACCGGCGACCGCCCGGTTCAGGTCGGCTCGCACTATCATTTCGCCGAAACCAATCCCCGGCTGTCCTTCGACCGGGAGGCCGCGCTGGGCTACCGGCTCGACATCCCCTCCGGCACCGCCGTCCGGTTCGAGCCGGGGCAGGAGCGGGAGGTGCGTCTGGTGCCCTTCTCGGGTGCGCGTATCGTGTACGGGTTCAACCAGAAGGTGATGGGCGGCCTCTGATTGCGCTGCGTCATTCCATTGAATGATTGACGCGCGCCGCCTCAGCGACATGTTGTCGCGCAGCGGCTCCGGGATCGTTTCTGCGAGGCGGCTGACCTTTACTGTCGTGGGAGCGTATCATGAGCAATGTGAAAGACCTTCCCGACCCCCTGGCGCTCTGGCGGACGGGTATGGAGTTCGCCCAACTGGGTATGGAGGCGAACGCGATCATCGCGATGCGGATGATGGGGTTCATGGGCTTCTGGCGCATGCGGGATACCGAAGCCCTGCGGATGATAACCGAAAAGCCGCCTGCCTTCTTCGAGGGCTGGATGCGGGGCATGTCCGCGGCGATGAACGGTGAATCGGCGGAAAAGGTGGCGGCAGAGGCGATCAAGCCGCTGCGCAGGAAGACCCGCGCCAATCATCTGCGCCTCGTAAGGTCCGGCCCCGCTCTCGGGCTCACTGCCCGACCGGGAAGCAAGCGCTGATTTTGCCTGAAAAGTGGGCATGAGCGGGGCGCGGCGCGGACGACTGCGCGGAGCCTGTTGAAACGCCCGCCGCTGCACGGCAGAACGGACCGAGAGCCATCCCGGAGAACCCGATGCCCGCCAAGATTTCTCGCGCCGCCTATGCCGACATGTATGGCCCGACGACCGGGGACCGGGTCCGGCTGGCCGATACCGACCTGATCGTGGAGGTGGAGCGCGACCTGACCACCTATGGCGAGGAGGTGAAGTTCGGCGGCGGCAAGGTCATCCGCGACGGTATGGGCCAGTCTCAGGCGACGCGGGCGGAGGGCGCGGTGGATACCGTCATCACCAATGCGCTGATCCTCGACTGGACAGGCATCTACAAGGCCGACGTCGGCCTCCGCGACGGTCGTATCCACAAGATCGGCAAGGCGGGCAACCCCGACACCCAGCCGGGCGTGGATATCATCGTCGGCCCCGGCACGGAGGCCATCGCGGGGGAAGGGCGGATCCTCACCGCCGGGGGGATGGATGCGCATATCCACTTCATCTGCCCGCAACAGATCGACGACGCGCTCTATTCCGGCATCACCACCATGCTGGGCGGTGGAACGGGCCCGGCGCATGGCACGCTTGCCACGACCTGCACGCCCGGCCCCTGGCATCTGGCGCGGATGATCCAGGCGGCGGACGCCTTTCCGATGAACCTGGCCTTTGCGGGCAAGGGCAATGCCTCGCTCCCCGCCGCGCTGGAGGAGATGGTGAAGGCGGGCGCCTCCTGCCTGAAGCTGCATGAGGACTGGGGCACGACGCCGGGCGCCATCGACTGCTGCCTGTCGGTCGCGGACGACATGGACGTGCAGGTGATGATCCACACCGACACGCTGAACGAATCGGGCTTTGTCGAGAACACGCTGGCCGCCATCAAGGGCCGGACGATCCATGCCTTTCACACCGAAGGCGCGGGCGGCGGCCATGCGCCCGACATCATCAAGGTGGTGAGCCAGCCGAACGTCATCCCGTCATCGACCAACCCGACCATGCCCTATACCGTGAACACGCTGGAGGAGCATCTGGACATGCTCATGGTCTGTCACCATCTGGACAAGTCGATCCCGGAGGACGTGGCCTTCGCCGAATCCCGTATCCGCAAGGAAACCATCGCGGCGGAGGATATCCTGCACGACATGGGCGCGTTTTCCGTCATCTCGTCGGACAGCCAGGCCATGGGGCGCGTGGGAGAGGTCATCACCCGCACCTGGCAGACCGCGCACAAGATGAAGGCGCAACGCGGGCGGCTGGCGGAGGAGACCGGCGACAACGACAACTTCCGCGCCAAGCGGTACATCGCCAAATACACGATCAACCCCGCGATCGCGCATGGGCTGTCGCGCCATATCGGCAGCATTGAGGAAGGCAAGCGTGCCGATCTCGTGCTCTGGCACCCCGCCTTCTTCGGCGCAAAGCCGGAGATGGTGATGATCGGCGGCACGATCGTGGCGGCGCAGATGGGCGATCCCAACGCCTCCATCCCCACGCCGCAACCGGTCTATACCCGGCCGATGTTCGGTGCCTACGGCAGGTCGGTGGAACGCTCGGCCGTGGTGTTCGTCTCCGCCGCGGCAGAGGCGGAGGGGCTGCGGGGCAGGCTCGGCATTGCCAAGGAAACGCTCGCTGTCCAGAACACCCGCAACATCGGCAAGGCGGACATGAAGCTCAACGCCGCCACGCCGGAGATCGAGGTGAACCCGGAAACCTACGAGGTTCGGGCGAACGGTGAACTTCTGACCTGCGAGCCCGCGAAGGAACTCCCCCTCGCGCAGCGCTACTTCCTGTTCTGAGGTCTCTCCATGCGTCTGTGGCTCATCCTGCCTTTCGCCTTCGCCGCCTGCACCGATCCGGGTTTCCGCGGTGTTGCCGGTGTGCGGGAAGCGGAGGCGTCGCAGGTCGGCTCCTGCGCCTATGTGTCCAACATCACCGGCAGGCCCAGCGTCTATGGGCCGCTTCTCGGCGATCAGGGCATCAGCTATACGCGCAATCAGGTGCTGGATACCGCGCGCAGCTCCGGGGCGAATACGGTGGTGTTCCAGAAGGTCACGCCCGGCGAGCCGGTTTACGAACTCAATGCGACAGCTTACCGCTGCTGATCCAGCCGCAACGCTGCAATGCAAAAACGTCCGTAGCACTTCGGGGGGAGGCTGCCTATTTCCCCCTTCGGGGAGGAAACACCGCAAGTTCGGACGTTTCCCAATGAACGCTTACAATCGCATCGAAACCACGCCCGCCCGCGAGAAAACCCTCCGCGAGATCGTCGATGATTTCTTTGTGGGGCTCGGCCAAGGCGTCAGCGCCTATCGTGTCCGCGAATCGCGCATGGCCGAAATCCGCAGGCTTGACGCCAAATCCGACGCAGAGCTCAACGACATGGGCCTGACGCGCGACCGGATCCCGCAATACGTCTTCCGCGACCTTTTCGCCGCCTGAGCCGCCTTGACGCCTTTCCCCGGAGGAGGCACCAACGGGGAAAGCGCGGGAGATCAGGCAATGGCAGACATTCCGAAAGCGGTGCGCATCCGCCCGGCCGGTACTTGGGCGGGCGCTGTGGATGAAGTGCTGCTCGACTACGATCAGCGGTTTCTCCGTCGCCGCCGGCTGGACTCCGCGGCGGGCGAGGCGTTCATGGTCGATCTGCCGGAGACAACCAGCCTCAACCATGGCGATGCCTTCGAACTGGAGGATGGTCGCCTGATTTCCGTCGCTGCTGCGGATGAGCCGCTGCTGGAAATCCATGCCGACGATCTGGTGCGGCTGGCTTGGCACATCGGCAACCGGCATACGCCCTGCCAGATCGAACCGGGCCGTCTGCTGATCCGCCGCGATCACGTTTTGCAGGACATGGTCGAGCGGCTGGGTGGATATGTCCATGCCATAATCGCCCCCTTCCGGCCCGAAGGCGGCGCCTATGGCCACGGCCGGACCCTTGGCCATTCGCACGGGCCGGATGACCATGCCCAGGATCGCTCTGACAGTTCCGGGGCGCAGGTGCGGTTTCACGGCAGCCACGGCCCGGAGGAGGAGGAGGATCCGCCGCCGCGGGATCCCGAATGATCGCCGCGGGTTGATCTTTTTCCATGACGGCGGCGCTTCTCACTCTTGCCCAACGCCTTTCCCCGGCATTCCCGGTCGGCTCCTTTGCCTATTCGCATGGGCTGGAGTGGGCCATTGCCGGAGGTGACGTGACGGACGCGGATACGCTTCTTCTGTGGGTGGAGGATGTTCTGGCCCATGGCAGCGGGCGGAGCGATGCGATCCTTCTGGCCCATGCCCTCGTCCCCGGGGCGGATTTGCGGCTGCTTTCTGATATGTCCCTTGCGCTCGCCGCCGGCGCGGAGCGGGTGCGGGAAACGCTCGATCAGGGCCGCGCCTATCTGGCGGCACTCCCGGAAGACAGGGGATCGTTGGCGCTCGATCTCCCCTATCCCGTGGCGCTGGGCGCGACCTGCCGTGATCTGGACCTCGCCGCCGAGACGGTCGTGGCCTTCTATCTTCAGGCTTTTGCCGGGATGCTGGTGCAGGCGGCGGTGCGGTTCGTGCCGATCGGCCAGACAGCGGGGCAGCGCGTGATTGCCGCGCTCCATCCGCTGATGATGCGGATTGCAGCGGAGGCGATCGCAACCCCGCTGGAGGGCATCGCGAGCGGCGCCTTCCGCTCCGACCTCGCCGCCATGCGGCACGAGACGATGGATGTAAGGATTTTCAGAACATGAAGAGCGGGAATGGCCCCCTCCGCGTCGGGATCGGCGGTCCGGTGGGGGCGGGCAAGACGACCCTGACAGAGCAGCTTTGCAGAGCGATGCGGGATCGCTGGTCAGTGGCCGTGATCACGAACGACATCTATACCCGCGAGGATGCGGAATACCTCATGCGCGCACAGGCCCTGCCGCTCGAGCGCATCCGGGGGGTGGAAACGGGCGGGTGTCCCCATACCGCGATACGCGAGGATGCGTCGATCAACCTTGCCGCAGTGGCGGATCTGACCGCCTCCATTCCCGATCTGGACATGATCCTGATCGAATCGGGGGGCGACAATCTGGCAGCCACGTTCTCACCCGAACTGGCGGACCTGACGCTCTATGTCATCGACACGGCGGCGGGGCAGGACATTCCACGCAAGAGGGGGCCGGGTGTCACGAAATCGGACCTGCTCATCGTGAACAAGGTCGATCTCGCGCCGCATGTGGGTGTGGATGCCGCCTTGCTGGAGAGCGACACCCGCGCGGCGCGCGGCAGACTTCCCTATGTGATGGCCTGTCTCCGGCAAGCGGTCGGCGTGGAGGAGGTCGTCCGCTTCATCGCGCGGGAAGGCGGCCTTTAGCAGGCTGCTGAAAAAGTCCTGAAATGTCATGCCTATGCGCTGGAAAATCGGAAAATCGGCCCGGAAACGCCCGGAAGTATAAAAATCTCCGGCTGGATTTCGTCAGATGGCGAACGATTTCCACTCCAATACAGGCCAAAAAGCCTTTTTCAGCAGTTAGAAATGCGAAAGGCCCCCACAAGGGGGCCTGGGCGCGATAGAGATGATCCGGGTGGTTTACCTCGGACCGATCATCATCACCATCTGGCGACCTTCGAGCTTCGGCATGTTCTCCACCTTGCCGACCTCGGCCACATCGGCAGCGACGCGGTTCAGCAGTTCCATGCCGAGCTGCTGGTGCGCCATCTCACGGCCACGGAAGCGAAGGGTCACTTTGACCTTGTCGCCGCCTTCGAGGAACTTGAGCACGGAGCGCATCTTCACATCGTAGTCGTGAGTATCGGTCCCCGGACGGAACTTGATTTCCTTGACCTCGATGGTCTTCTGCTTCTTCCGCGCCTCGGCCTCGCGCTTCTGGTTCTCATACTTGAACTTGCCGAAGTCCATGATCTTGCAGACGGGCGGCGTGGCATTCGGCGAGATCTCGACGAGATCGAGACCGGCTTCTTGCGCCAGGGCGAGCGCCCGCGCTGGCGTCACGACCCCGACGTTCTCGCCCTCCGCCCCGATCAGCCGAATCTCCGGCGCGCGGATGCGATCATTGACACGGGGTCCGGTGTCGCGTTGGGGCGGGGCATTGTGCGGTCTGCGGGCTATGGTGGTAATCCTTACGATGTTGTGTGCCGCGGGCAAAATAGTGTTGGCGAAGGCGTGATACAACAGGGATTCGGTATTTCCGCCGCGGCTCGGCACCGCGATGGGCGGTAAAGGCCCCGAGGAGTTGGAAGATGAAGTCGTTTCTGATCGCGGCGATACTGGTAGCCTTGGGCGTTCTGACCTGGCGCCACTTCGCCACGGATGTTCGCGGCCCGGTCGGCGGGCTCGCGCGGGAAGCGCCCTCTCCGCCTCCGGTCTTCCGATTTCCCGTCGAGGAGGACGACGAGGAGAGTTTCGTCAACCGTGCCGCCCGCACCGCGCGCGAAGCCGCTACCGATGCGCAGAGCGCGGCAGAGCAGGCGGGCCGGGCGCTGCGCAGCATGACCTCCGCCAATCTGCGCGAAGCGGTGACCCTTGCTGCGGGAGAGGTGGAGCGGGCTGTCGATGCCGCGATGTCAGGGGTGCAGGATGCGCTGCGCGACCCCTCCGAGTCGACCCGGAGTGCGGCGGAGGGGGCGCTTGCAGCAGCCGATCATGCCACTGACCTCGTCACGGAGGGGACGGAGGCGCTGGGGGAAAAGGCGCAGCGTTGGTGGGCGGAGCGTGCGGGCGCATATCGCGCGAACATCTCCGCAGCCGATCTGGCGCCCGAGCTGAAGGACCGGCTGCTCCACGTCTGGGACAAGGCGAAGGACGCCCCGGAGGCGATCCAGAGCGTCCTTCAGGAACTCAGGCTTCAGCTTGCGGAGTGAGGGTCAGCCGACGAAGGCCTTTTCCACCACATATTCGGCCGGCTCGCTGTTTGCACCTTCACGCAGACCGAATCCGTCGAGGATTTCCATGATGTCCTTGTTGAATGCGAGGCTGCCGCAGACCATGCCCCGGTCCGTCGCGGGGTTGATCGCCGGGATGCCGAGCCGCTCGAACACCTCGCCGGAGCGTAGATGGTCGGTGATCCGACCCATGACGGGCGAGGTTTCGCGCGTCGTGGTGGGGTAATAGCGCAGCTTGCCCGCGGCGAATTCGCCGACCAGCGGATCCTCGGCGACGGAGGCGACCAGCTCCTCGCCATAGGCCAGTGCCGCCACTTCCCGCGTGGTATGGGTGAGAATGACCTCATCATACCGCTCATAAGTCTCCGGGTCGCGGATCAGCGAGGCAAAGGGCGCGATCCCGGTGCCGGTAGCGAAGAGCCACAGCCGCTTGCCGGGCAGCAGCGCGTCCAGCACGAGCGTTCCCACCGCTTTCGGCTTCAGGATGATCTCGTCCCCCGGCTGGATATGCTGCAACCGGGAGGTGAGCGGGCCGTCCTGCACCTTGATGGAGTAGAACTCCAGTTCCTCGTCCCAAGCGGGGGAGGCGATTGAATAGGCGCGCAGCAACGGGCGGCCGTTGTCGCCGGTCAGGCCGATCATCACGAATTCGCCCGACCGGAAGCGGAGCGACCGTGGACGGGTCACGCGGAAGGAAAACAGATGCTCCGACCAGTGCCGGACGGAGGTCACGGTTTCGGTGGGCAGCGTCTTGGCGGCGGGGGCGGCGGTATCGGTCACGGGAGCGAGGTCATTCATGGCGGAGAGTCGCATCCTTTTTATCGGGAATTGGCGGTCGGCGGAAGGGTCAGCCCCGCAGCCGCCGCTGGTAATCATGGGCACGCCAGTCGGCACGGGCGAGCCACTGATCCTCGGGCTGGCGCGTGGCGAGTTCGGAGGCGATCTCCACCTCGTCGAAACCGGAGCGACGCGCCATGGCATATTGATCGGCGATCACATGGCCCTTGGCGCGGAGCCGCCCAGTGAATCCCAGCCGCCGCAACTCCCGCCCGAGGGTGAAGCCGCGACCGTCGGAAAAGGCGGGGAAGTCGATCCGCACGAATCCGGCCGACAGAAGCGGCGCCAGATCGGCGGTCGCGGTGTTGGACGGGACATCCACGGCGGGACTCGGACCATCCATCGCATCGAGCGGCAGGAAGTCTCCGGCAAAATCCTCGGCATGGAAGCCGTCGTCGCGCACGATCACGGTCATGCCGCGTTCTCCTTGTCCTTTGGCATCCGCACGGCCTTGCCGTCGATGAAATGGATGCCGCATTCGACCTTTGCCTGTCCCCGCCAGCGACCGGCCCGCGGATCCTCGCCCGGTTTCACCGGAGAGGTGCAGGGGGCGCAGCCGATCGACGGATAGCCTTTCGCCACGAGCGGGTGCCGGGGCAGATCATGTCGGGTCATATAGGTATCCACCTTCGCCGGCGTCCAGTCGGCGAGCGGATTGATCTTGATCCGGCTGTCGCCTTCCGCCTCGAACAGGTCGAGCGTGGCGCGGGTCGTGGCCTGAAACCGCTTCCGCCCGGTGATCCAAGCGTCGAATCCCTTCAGCGCGCGTTCGAGCGGGCGGGTCTTGCGCAGGTCGCAGCAGGCGTCGGTATTGAACTGGTGCAGCGTATTATCGGGATCCTCGAAGGCAAGCTCCTCTGGATCAGCGGTGATGCGCCGGATGCCGGTCAGGCCGAGGCTGCGCGCGATCTCCTGCTGATAGGCGATGGTTTCCGCGAACAGCATCTCCGTATCGACGAACAGCACAGGCAGATCGGGCGCCACCTCCGCCACCATATGGAGCAGCACGACCGATTCCGCCCCGAAGGAGGAGACGAGCACCACCCGCCCCGCCGCCGGATCGGCGAGTGCCGCACCGATCGCATCCGCGCCGCCCGTGCCGCCATGGCGGGCGTTCAGGGCATCCACCCGATCCGCGACGGAACCGTCAGGCCGCATCGCGCTTGCCTTCCTCCGGGTAGAGCGCAGCCTTGAAGGGGGCCGGGCCAAGGCGGCGGAAGGCGTCGAGGAACGTCTCCTCCGGCCCCTGCCGTTCGGCCAGATAGGCGCGCATGAGCCGCTCGATGGCGGGCACCACCTCCTCCGCCGGAAAGCCGGGGCCGGCGCGTTCACCGATGGCCGCGCGTTCGGTGCCATCGCCGCCCAGCGTGATCTGATAATTCTCCACCCCCGCGCGGTCGAGGCCGAGGATCCCCACATGCCCCACATGGTGATGGCCGCAGGCGTTGATGCAGCCGGAGATCTTGATCTTCATCCCGCCGATCTCCTCCTCCAGCCCGAGAGCGTGGAAATGGGTGGCGATGTCCTGTGCGATGGGAATGGAGCGGGCCGTGGCCAGCGCGCAGTAATCCATGCCGGGGCAGGCGATGATGTCGGAGATGAGCCCGATATTCGCCGTGGCCAGTTCCGCGGCCTTCAGCGCGGCGTGGACGGCGGGCAGATCGCCCTTGTGCACATGCGGCAGGATGACATTCTGCTCATGGCTGATGCGTAGCTCGTCATGTCCGTAGCGCTCCGCCAGATCGGCCAAAACGCGCATCTGGTCAGATGTCGCATCCCCCGGCGTCGCACCCTGTTTCTTCAGCGAGACGGAGACGATGGCATAGTTGTCGTTCCGGTGGCGGCTCAGGTTCTGTTCGCTCCAGCGACGGAATTCCGGGTCGCGCAGCGCGGCATCATAGGCGTCGGTGGGCGCGTTCTTCCACGCGGGCGGGGCAAAGGCCGCCTCGATGTCCGCAAGCAATGCCTGATCGGCGCCATGGAACTCCGGCCGGATTTCCGCGAACCGGGCCTCCACAAGCTCCCGAATCGTCTCAAGGCCCGTTTCATGCACGGTGATCTTGATGCGCGCCTTGTACTTGTTGTCGCGGCGGCCAAGCTCGTTGTAGACGCTGAGAACCGCTTCCACATAGGGCAGCAGGTCGGCTTTCGGCAGGAACTCCCGTACAACATGGCCAAGCATCGGCGTCCGGCCAAGGCCGCCGCCCACGATCATCTCGAACCCCGGCTCGCCCTTCGCATTGCGCACCATGCGGAGCCCAATGTCATGCGCGCGCGTCACGGCGCGGTCGTTCGGGCTGCCGGTGATGGCGATCTTGAACTTGCGCGGCAGGAACTGGAATTCCGGGTGATCGGTGGACCATTGGCGGAGAAGTTCCGCCACGGGGCGCGGATCCTCGATCTCATCCGCCGCCGCGCCGGCGAAATGGTCGGCGGTCACGTTGCGGACGCAGTTGCCCGAGGTCTGGATGGCGTGCATCTCCACCTCCGCCAGAGCCTCCAGCATGTCCGGCACGTCGCGGAGCAGCGGCCAGTTGTACTGGATGTTCTGACGGGTGGTGAAATGGCCGTACCCCTTGTCCCACCGGTCGGCGATGAGCGCGAGCTGACGCATCTTCGCGCCGTTCAGCGTGCCATAGGGAATGGCCACGCGCAGCATGTAGGCGTGCAGCTGGAGGTAGAGGCCATTCATCAGCCGGAGCGGCTTGAACTCGTCCTCCGTCAGCGATCCGTCGATCCGTCGCTCCACCTGCGCGCGGAACTGGGCCACCCGTTCGCGGACGAAGGCTGCGTCGAAATCGTCGTAGCGGTACATGCGGTCGTGCTCCTGGGATTCAGCCGACGCGATCGAGGTCGCGTTCGGCCTGTTTGCCGTGGGGATAGTTTGACGGGCCGGTCGCGCGGAACGCCTCCCGGAAGTGGACGGGTTCCGGTCCGGCGGATCCCGCCTTGGCATCGGCGAGATAGGCGCCGACGACAAGCCCGGATTGGGCTGCCGCATCCAGCAGGCGGATCGCGGCATGGGCCTCGTCCTCGATCAGTTCCGCCTCGCGCAGTTCGCGCGACCAGCGGTCATCGGGGGTGAGATAAACCACATCGCCCTCAAGGAGGGCGTTGGCGGTGACGACTTTCGGGGTGAAACGGCGGCTCATGGTCTGGCCTCCTTGTAATCTTCGAGAAGTTGGACTGCGCGTCGGGGCGACAGCCCGTAAAGAATGATCGCTGGGCCCGTCAGTTCCGTGACGGCCTTGGTAAAATCATTGAGACAACAGCCGATAATTCGTTCATCCGGGCGGGAAGCGTTCTCGATCAGCGTGACGGGCGTGGTCCCCGCCGCACCGTGCATCATGAGCCGGCCCTGAACGAATCGCGCAGACTTCCGGCCCATGTAGATCGCCGCCACCTCGCCCGGACGGGCGAGCGTGCGCCAGTCATGCTCGGCAAAGCCCTGCATGTCGTGGCCGGTGATGAACCGGACGGAGGAATTGCGCCCGCGGCGGGTCAGGCTCTGGCCGATGCTTGCCGCCGCGGCCACGGCGGAGGTGATGCCGGGGACGATGCGCCAGGAAATACCGGCCTCCTCCACCGCCTCCAGTTCCTCGTCAAGCCGCCCGAACAGGCCCGCATCGCCGGATTTGAGCCGCACCACATGCGCCCCCGACCCTGCATGGGCGAGGATGAGCGCGTTGATCCGCTGCTGGCTCATCGACGGGCCGAACCCCTCCTTGCCCGCGTCGATCAGCGTGGCCTCGCGCCGGGCGAGCTCAAGGATCTCCGGGGAGATGAGGCGGTCGTGGATGACCACATCCGCCGCATCCAGCGCGCGCCGCGCCTTCAGCGTCAGCAGTTCGGGGTCACCGGGGCCAGCGCCGACGAAATCCACATGGCCGGGCCGGGGAGCCGCGTCCAGGTGGCGGGCGAGCAGATCGTCCAGCGCCCGCTCCGCCCCGTCCTCGCCGTCCGCTTCATGTGCGCGGGGGCCGATGTCGAAGTAATACTCGCTCCAGAAATCGCGGCGGCGGCGGCCCATGGGCAGCGCCTCCGCCATGTTGCGAAAGGCTTTGCCGATCCGGGCCAGCGTGCCAAGGCGCACAGGCAGCCGCGCTTCCAGATCCGCCTTGATCGCCCGGGCAAGGACCGGGGCCGCCCCCTCCGTCCCGATGGCGACGGTGACCGGATCGCGGTCCACGATGGCGGGCGTGATGAAGGCGCTGCCATGGAGATCGTCAACGATATTGTGCAGAACACCTGCCGCGCGGGCGAGGGCTGCGGTCGCGGCGTCGCGCGCCGCATCCTCATCCGCGGCATAGACGAGCACCGCCCCCGACAGATCCTCGGACGTGAGCGCGCGATGATGGAGCGCGATGCGCCCTTCCGCCGCCCAGAGGAGGATTTCGTTCACCGGATCGTTGGAAAATACTTCGACCTGCGCCTCTGTCTTGAGCAGCAGCCGCAGCTTCGCGACGGCGGCATCGCCCCCTCCCGACAGGAGGATGCGGCGCCCCGTGGTATCGAGGAAGAGCGGAAAGTGCTTCATGACAGGAACCAAGTCTGGAATCGCAGCGCTAATGTAGGATATTTTCCGCCATGAATGCTATCCTGCCTTGCAGATAAGGATGTTTGTTCGGATAATCGGCCCCAACGGGGCATCCTTCCCGTTTTGAGGGAGATCAACGAATGGCAGTCCGGCTGGATGAGATCGATCGGAAAATCCTTGTCGAATTGCAGGAGGATGCCAGCCAGTCGTTGGATGAAATCGCCCGCAAGGTCAATTCCTCCAAGACGCCGGTCTGGAACCGGATCCGCAAGCTGCGCGAGGCCGGGGTGATCGGGCGGCAGACGGTGATTCTGGATCCGGAATCGCTGGGGCTGGAGGCCTGTTTCTTCGTGCTGATCCGCACCTCGGAGCATGAGGCCGATTGGCAGAAGAAGTTCCTCAAGGCACTCCGCGAACGCCCGGAAGTGCTGGAGGCGCATCGGCTTGCGGGCGATATCGACTATATCCTGAAGGTCCGCGTCGCCAATGCCCGCGCCTATGACAAGTTCTATCAGGCGCTGATCTCGGAAGTGCGGATCTACAATGTCACGGCGCTCCTTTCCATGGAGGAGATCAAGGCCACGACCATCCTGCCGATCCCGGAGGAGACGCCCGTCCAGTGACGCCCTCCGCAAAGGCCACGCGCGCCGTCAGACGGAGTGGAGATAAAGGTCGAAATCCACGTCCGGGATGGTCGCGGCGACACGGGCATATTCGGCCGCCTTTATGGCGGTGAAGGTGCGATGCATCTCCTCCCCCAGCGCCGCCTTAAGGAAGGCGGATTGTTCCGCCGCCTGAATTGCCTCCCGCCAGTCGCGCGGGATGGGGAGGGACGAGCTCTCCTCATAGCCGTTGCCGACGGTCTCCGGCCCGGGGTCCAACTGCTCCGCCAGCCCCTTGTGGATACCGGCCAGCACCGTCGCGCCCACCAGATAGGGGTTGGCGTCCACTCCCGCGGGGCGATGCTCGATGCGGCGGGCCGCAACCGGTCCAGCGGGGATACGCAGCGCCACGGAGCGGTTGTTCACCCCCCAGGTCGGCGACACCGGGGCATAGCTCTGGCTCGCGAAGCGGCGCCAGGAGTTGCCATGCGGGGCAAAGACCAGCATCGATTCGCCCATCGTCGTGCGAAGACCGCCGATTGCCCGGCGGATCGGGTCGTTCCAGACGCCCTCCTGCGCCTCGCTGAAGATGTTGCGCCCCCCGGCATCTGCCATCGACACATGGAAGTGCATCCCCGACCCGGCATAACGGGCAAAGGGCTTCGCCATGAAGCAGGCCGTCACGCCAAAGCGCCGCGCGGCAAGACGCACGATGCGCTTGAGCCGGATGAGGTCATCGGCCGCCCGCATGACATCGGGCCGGTAATGGAGCGTCAGCTCATACTGACCGGGCGCGTATTCGGAGATCACCGTCTCCGCCATGATCCCGGCTGCCGCAGCGCCAGCATAGATGGCGGAAAAGAGCGGCTCCATCCCGTGCAGGTGATCGACGGAATAGACCTCCGTCCTGTCCGACCGCCGCCCGTCCAGCACGGCGGCAGCGGGGCGGACGCGCCCCTCTGCGTCGCGGGCATTGTCGAGCAGGAAGAACTCCAGCTCGAACGCGCCTGCGGGAAACAGGCCCTCTGCCGCCAGCGCCGCCACCTGACGGGAAAGGGCGTGACGCGGATCGGAGGCCATCGGCGCCCCGTCGAGGGTGAACATGGAGATCAGCACTTCCGCCCGAGCGGGCGATGTGGCCGCGATGGGCACCAGGCTCCCCGGCACCGGCCAGGCGCGCAGGTCGCCATCCCCCTGATCCCAGATGAGTCCGGTTTCGTGGACATCCTCGCCGCAGATATCCAGCCCGAGAATGGAGATCGGCAGATGCCGCCCGTTGCGGTAGAGCGACAGGAGTTCATGCCGGCGGATGATCTTGCCGCGGCCCACACCGTTCGCATCCGTCAGAACGAGGTCGATCGCCTCGATCTCCGGGTGGCGGGCCAGAAAGTCCTCAGCTTCGGAAGCGTCGGAGCCGGAGGGGGAAAGCGATGTCATCGGAACAGCTCCGCGCATATCTCGTCAAACGCGTGGATCAGCCGGTCGATCTGCTTCTTCCGGGTGACGGGAGAGACGAGCATCATGTTGTGGAAGGGCGCGATCAGCAGCCCGCGGTTGACAAGGGACAGGTGAACGGCCGCCTCAACCAGCGGCTGATAGGCTTCCTCGGCCTCGGTGCCGTTGCGGAGAGGGCCGGGGGCGCAGACGAACTCCACCCGTGCGCCGCAGCGGGCGACATGCCAGGGCACATTCCGCTCCCCGATGACTGTGCGCAGCCCCTTTTCCAGCCGCTTCGCGCCGCTTTCCATCCGCCGATAGGCGTCTTTCGTCATGACTTCGGAGAGCGTGGCCCGAAGTGCTGCGAACTGGAGCGGATTGCCGGAGAGGGTGGTGCCCATGCCGGTATGGCCCGCCGCGCGCTGTGCCTCCTGCGCCGAAAGACGGGAGGCGATGTCCTCCGTCATGCCCCAGACCGCCGCCGCGACGCCGCCCGCCACCGCCTTCCCGCAGGTGAGGATGTCGGGCCGCAGGCCGTGGCGGCGCGTGTAGCCGCCGAGACCTGAGCTGATCGTATGCGTCTCGTCGAGGATGAGGAGCGTTCCCGTCGCCCGTGTGAGCCGCCGGAGCGCCTCATGAAAACCGGGCTCGGGCAGCACCATGCAGGCATTTGTCATCACCGGCTCCGCGATGACCGCCGCAATGTCCATCTCGCAAAGCGCGGCTTCGAGCGCGGCGGGATCGTTGAACTCCACTGCGACCGTCTCCGAAGCCGGGTCCCCGGCCATGCCGACAAGGCCGGAGCGGGGCACCGTGCGCCCGTTGCACAGCCGCACCATCGTCTCATCCACGGTGCCGTGATAGGCGCCGTTGAAGACGACGATCTTTCGCCGCTCCGTGACCGCCCGCGCGACCTTCAGCGCGAAGCGGTTGGCGTCCGTCGCCGTCGTCGCCACCTGCCAGCGGAACTCTCCGAAGCGGGAGGAGAGCAACTCCCCGACTGCCAGCGCGTCGATATTCGGCAGCATGTAGGTCAGGCCCTGCCGCGCCTGCTGGCGAATCGCCTGTGCCACCGGCTTGGGTGAATGGCCGAAGAGCGAGGCAGTATCTCCAAGGCAGAAGTCTTCGAAATCGTGCCCGTCGATATCGGTGAGCGTCGCGCCTTCCGCCCGTTTCACCATGATGGGGAAGGGCAGGGGCCAGTCCCGCATCCAGTGCATCGGCACGCCGTCCAGCCAGGCGGCCGCGCCATGGTCAAGCGCCATGCGGCTCCGGGGGCGCGCCTTCGTATAGGTTGCCGTTTCCCGCGCAAGCAGTTTGCGGAGGCGATTCGTCGGGACACCGCCCGAAAGGGAAGTCGGCGACGACATGGGCGCCTCGCTCTTGGGGTCCGTCGGGTTCTCACTCAAGGTGGGCGCGGGCGCAAGAGGGCCGTTACTCCACCAGCGGGACGAGCGCGAGCAGGCGCTTGCCCTCCTCCGCGCTCAGAAGGGTGCGGAACAGCCGCTCGATCCGGTCGCGATAGGTCAGCAGCGCGGCAGAGGACAGCGCTGCCGGATCGCCTCGGAGTTGTTCGGCGGAAGCCTGTTGCCACAGGATCAGCAACTCGTGCGCGGCAACGGCGCTGGTGGCATTGGCGACACGGCTTTCCTGGCGGAGAAGCTGAACCCGGAGCCGCGTCTCCACTTCGGCATAGCGGGGCCGGAGGCGTTCGACCGCGGCCGCACGCTCCGACGGCGGCAGGATGAGCAGCTCCTGATAGATGCCTATGGTCAGCGTTGCGAGGTCGGCGGCCCGGTCCACCGTGCCGGCATCGTAGAGCGCGAGTTGCGGTGCGCAGCCTGCCAGAGCCAGCGAGAGGGCGATGACCAGCGGTCGGACGAGGGGAGGGAGGCGCATCTGGAAGCCGCGTCTGGATGGGTGTCCACCTTACCGTGCCGCATTGCAGCGAAGAAGCCCCTAAGGCGCTTCGAGTATCGCGTTTTTCAAGGTGCAGTCGCGGATCGCATCCGGGCCGCAGCGGCGGGGTTCCAGGTCTTTCGTCAGGCAGACGCGCACCTCGGCGATATGGCCTGCGGAACAGGTGACGGTGAGCATGTCGCGCGTCATTCCGGGGTTAGCCTCGATGAACGCATCCTCGACCACGGAGGCGGGAAGGCGCACATCCTGTTGCAGGCGGGAGAAGATCTCCGGCAGCGCGATGCTGCGGTAGGCCCTGCGCTGGGCGGCAAGATAGTCGCGCGCGCTCAGCCCCGCGCAGCGCCCATGCTTCTTCCACTGATACCAGGCAAGTCCCTGCGAGCCCATGATATCCGTCATCGCTCCCGTCTCCACCCGCGAGGGATCGCGCGTGGAGGTGCGGCAGAATTCGGGCCAGCCTCCCTTGTCATACTGCGGCCAAAGGCCATGAAGGAGGAAGCCGTGGCGATGCCGGGGGTCGCACTGCCCGCCCGTTTCTCCCTCGCGCGAACACCAGCCGGGGGACCATGTGAGCGCCATGACATAGTAGTCGAATTCCCCTGCCGGACGCCCGCCGCGCGCCTGCGCCAACGCGCCGTCCGCCGTTGCGCAGAGGCTCAGGAAGGCGGTCAGAACCGCTGTGGTCACGCGCATTGCCTCTTTTCTCCTTCGGCCTTCCCGCCTATATATCACCGGACTTCCCGAAAACGTGGAGATCGCGGCCAAGGCCGCAGCCGTTTTCCCGGCGCGGGAGAGATATGTTAGGAGAGACCCGATGAACAAGCCCCTGATGGCCAAGGCGACCGCGGTCTGGCTCATCGAAAACACCACCCTGTCCTTCAAGCAGATCGCGGATTTCTGCGGACTGCACGAGCTTGAGGTGCAGGGCATCGCCGATGGAGACGTGGCCACCGGCGTCAAGGGTTTCGATCCGATCGCCAACAACCAGCTCGACGCCGTGGAGATCGAGAAGGGTGAGAAGAACCCGATCTACCGGCTCAGGCTGAAGTTCAACCCCGCCGCCGTGGGCGAGGAAAAACGCCGCGGGCCGCGCTACACACCCCTTTCCAAACGTCAGGATCGTCCCGCCGCGATTCTCTGGCTCGTCAAGTTCCACCCGGAACTCACGGATGGCCAGATCGCGAAGCTGGTGGGCACGACGAAGCCGACGATCCAGTCGATCCGCGACCGTTCGCACTGGAACATCTCCAACATCACGCCGGTCGATCCGGTGGCGCTGGGCCTTGCCCGCCAGTCCGAGCTGGATGCGGCCGTGCAGCAGGCCGCCCGCAAGAAGACGGCGGATGGTGTCGTGATGACCGACGACGAACGTCGCAAGCTCGTCTCCACCGAGCAGTCGCTGGGCATGTCGCCCGATGCACGGTTGCCGTCCTCCATCGCGGGTCTGGAGAACTTCTCCCTCTCCGAGGAGGAGAAGAAACCGGCCGATTTCTCCAATGCGGACAGCTTCTTCAACCTGCCCAACAATGACGACGACGATGAGGACGAGGACGACGATCACCGTCGCTGAGACCGTTGCCGTGGCTGGACTTCGCGAAAGCCACGGCTAATTTCCCCCCAACGGCGGCTGGCCGATGGGGAAAATGGACAGATTGACCGAACAGGGCGCGCTGCGCCTCTCCATTGGCGCGACCGTCGTGGTCGCGTTTTTCGGCATTCTGTTCGGGTTGCTGTCGGGCGCCTTCTCCATTGCCTTCGACGGGTTTTATTCGCTTGCCGATGCCACGATGACGGCGCTCGCGCTCATCGTGTCGGAACTGATCTTCAGGTCCGCCCGTGCGAATGCGCTCTCCGGCAAGCTGCGCGACAGGTTCACGATGGGCTTCTGGCATCTGGAACCCATCGTGCTGGGGCTGAACGGCCTTCTGCTCATGGTCGTGGCGATCTATGCGCTGATCAATGCGGTCATGACCATTCTGGACGGCGGCAACGTCCTCAAATTCGATCTGGCCATCCTCTATGCCGTGGTGACGCTGGCGGTCTGCATGGCGATGGCGTGGCTGGGGCATCGGGTGAACCTGCGGCTCAAATCCGAATTCCTGAAGCTCGATGTACGCGCGTGGATCATGTCGGGGTGTATCACCGGCGCGTTGCTGGTCGCCTTCGTGCTGGGTTGGGCGGTGCAAGGCACACGCCTGGAATGGCTGTCGCCCTATGTCGATCCGGCGGTGCTGGCGCTGGTCTGCCTTGTCATCATTCCGCTGCCGCTCGGCACCGTGCGGCAGGCGCTTTCGGATGTGCTGCTCATCACGCCGCCCGATCTGAAGGTGCATGTGGACAGCGTGGCCGAGGAGATGGTCGCGAAATACGGCTTCAAGGGCTACCGCGCCTATGCTGCCCGGGTCGGGCGGGGCACTCAGGTGGAGCTCTACTTCATCCTGCGGACAGGCCTGCCACCCGAGCCTCTGGAGCATTGGGATCGTCTGCGGGACGAAATCGGGGATGCCATCGGGGGGGAGGGGCCGGACCGCTGGCTGACCATTGCCTTCACCACCGATCCCGGCTGGGCGGAGTGAGGGTCAGAAGGACCGCCGCGCCCGCATCGCCGCGCTGATCGTGCCATCGTCCAGATAGTCGAGTTCCCCCCCCACCGGCACGCCCTGCGCGAGAGAGGTAATGGCCGCCCCGGAGCCTTCCAGCGCCTCGGCGATGTAATGCGCGGTGGTCTGACCGTCCACCGTGGCGGGGAGCGCGAGGATCACCTCCCGCGCCTCCTTCGCCCGAGAGACCAGCGCCGGGATGCGCAGGTCCTCCGGCCCGACGGCGTCGAGCACGGACAGGGTGCCGCCCAGCACGTGATAGCGCCCGCGGAACGCTCCCGCCCGCTCCATCGCCCACAGGTCCGCCACGTCCTCCACCACGCAGATCTCGCCCGTCTCCCGGCGGGGATCGGCGCAGATCGCGCAGAGATCGCCAGTGCCGATATTGCCGCAGACCACGCAATCGCGCGCATTCACGGCAACCTGCTGGAGCGCTTCCCCCAACGGGGCCATCAGCGCAGCCCGGCGGCGGAGCAGGTGCAACACGGCCCGGCGCGCCGACCGGGGGCCAAGCCCCGGCAGACGCGACATGAGCGCGATCAGCGCCTCGATCTCCTCGCTGGCGGCGTCTTTCAAGATGACCTCAGAAGGGCAGCTTCATCCCGGCGGGAAAGCCGAAGGATTCGGTGAGGCTCGCCATTTCCGCCTGCGATTTCTCGGCGGCCTTGGTCTGCGCGTCCTTGATCGCGGCGAGGATCAGATCCTCCACCACTTCCTTTTCTTCCGGGTTGAAGATGGAGGGGTCGATGTCCAGCCCCGTCAACTCGCCCTTGGCGGTCGCGGTGGCTTTCACCAGACCGGCACCGGATTCGCCCGTCACCGTCGTGGTGCGAAGCTCCTCCTGAAGCGCCTCCATCCTCTCCTGAATGTCCTTGGCCGATTTCATGAGCTTCGCCATGTCGCCCATCTGGCCCAGTCCCTTGAACATCCGTTATCCTCTCATTCGTCCTCGAAGGGGTCCCATTCATCCGGCACTTCGGGAAGCGCCGCCTCCGCCGCTTCGGCCATCGCCGTCTCGGCTGTTCTGACTTCCGCCACGCGGGCGCCGGGGAAAGCCTCCAGCACCGCCTGCACCAGCGGATTGTTCCGTGCCTCCAGCCGCAGGACTTCCTGCTCCGCGTCGCGCTCTTCCGCAATCGTGCGGCCACCGCCGTCCGAAACGACGGAGACGCCCCAGCGCACGCCGGTCCAGCCCTGCAAGCGCCCTGAAAGCCGTGCGGCAAGATCCGGCGGTGCCTCGGGTGTCGGCTGGAACTCGATCCGGCCGGGCGCGTAATGGACAAGGCGGAGCGTCGTCTCCACCTCGATCAGCAGTTTCACATCCCGGTTCGCGCGAATGAGTTCGACGACCTGCGGAAAGCTGGCGTAGCGGGCAAGCGACGTTTCCGGTGCGGAGGACAGCGCCATCGCAACGCCCCCGCCGGAGGGCGTGGAGACCGTCCGGGCGCTGGCCTGCGCGGTCTGCGGAAGCGGACGTTCGGATCCTGCCCGGCTGCCACGCCCGTTTCCCGGCCCGTTTCCCGGCGCGCCGGGGCCGGGGGGAGGCAGCGATTGCAGCCTGCGCACCAGATCCTCGGGGGAGGGAAGGTCGGCCACATGTGTCAAGCGGATCACCGTCATTTCGGCGGCCATCATTGCGTTCGGCGCGAGGGAGACCTCCTCCAGCGCCTTTAGCAGCATCTGCCACATCCGGGTCAACACCCGCATGGAAAGCCGCTCCGCCAGATCCAGCCCGCGCGCGCGCTCGTCCGGCGGAACGGTCGGATCCTCCGCCGCCTCCGGGGTGATGCGAACGATTGAGAGCCAGTGCGTGATCTCCGCCAGATCGCGCAGCACCGCCATCGGATCGGCGCCCGCCGCGTATTGCGCGGAAAGTTCCGCCAACGCCCCGGCCGCATCTCCCCGCATGATGAGGTCGAAGAGGTCGAGCACCCGGCCTCGATCGGCGAGGCCGAGCATCGCCCGCACCTCTTCCAGCGTGGTTTCGCCCGCGCCATGCGCAATGGCCTGATCGAGCAGAGACATCGCATCCCGCGCCGATCCTTCGGACGCCCTCGCAATCAGCGCCAGGGCATCGGCGGCGACAAGGGCGCGCTCGCGCTCCGCCACGCCGGCGAGATAGGGGATCATCACCTCAGGCTCGATCCGGCGAAGGTCGAATCGCTGGCAGCGGGACAGCACGGTTACCGGAACCTTGCGGATTTCCGTGGTGGCGAAGATGAACTTCACATGCGGCGGCGGTTCCTCCAGCGTCTTGAGCAGCGCGTTGAACGCGCTGGTCGAGAGCATGTGGACCTCATCGATGATGTAGATCTTGTAGCGCGCCGACGCCGCCCGGTAATGGACGGAATCGATGATCTCCCGTATGTCGCCGACCCCCGTGCGGGAGGCAGCGTCCATCTCCATCACATCGACATGGCGCCCCTCCGTAATGGCGCGGCAGGCGTCGCAGACGCCACACGGCTCCGTCGTCGGGCCCCCAGTCCCGTCTGGGCCGGTGCAGTTCAGCCCCTTCGCAATGATCCGGGCGGTGGTCGTCTTGCCCACCCCCCGGACGCCGGTCATGATGAAGGCATGGGCGATCCTGTCCGCCGCGAAGGCATTCTTCAGCGTGCGGACCATCGCCTCCTGCCCGATCAGATCGGCGAAGGTCTGCGGTCGGTACTTGCGGGCAAGGACCTGATAGGTCGCCGGGGCGCTGTCGCTGGCAGGCATATGAAGTGTCCGTCGGAGAGTTCCGCTGAACCTATAGTCTCCCGCCGCCTGTCACAAGACCGCGGCAGGACCAACCAACTCAGCTACCGCCCAGAGCGGCGACATCCCAGCCGTTACATCTTCACGAGACGCCGGACCTGCGAGGCGATAGTGCGCAGCACTTCGGCCTCATCGGCACGCGAATCGCTGGCAAGATCCTCCAGATCGTCCACCAGGCACAGCCTGTTGTATTCACCCCTCACATTCGCGAGGAGCACGGCCACAGCGGTACGGATGGCAACTTCGCCCGTATCCTGCGGCACGGAGGAGAGGTGGGAAGCGGGAACAGCACTCATGACACTCAAACCTTAAAAAAAACATTCACTGCCGGAAAATGATCTAGCCTTGTCTGCAAAAAGAAAAGTGGAAGGTACAAAGCAATTCTTTCGCAGGGTGGCTTTTCGGTATCTAAAGCAACCCTGCGACCGGGGCATCTTCCCTGCCCGTTCATGTCAGATACCCCGAAGAAGTATCGATAGTCATTGCCAAAAACACGAAACACTCCTCTTCTGTTCCCTCATACTTTCGACAACCATAGGCTGAACCTGTTAATCGCCGGTGAAAGCAGTGTTTCGAAAAAGCCCGAGACGGTAGCCCACCTTGATCCTATCTCGGCTCGAATTATCTCGCATTCGACGGTTTGAATGCGGTGAGGACGGGATGGGCCGGATTGCAGTCTATGCGATGTTCATCATCGTGGTCCTGGTCATCGGCTTCGGCACGGGCATGACGGTGGAGCCGGGCGGTTGGTATGAGTCGCTGGTCAAACCCTCCTTCACGCCGCCGAACAGCGTCTTCGGCCCGGTCTGGGGGGTGATGTATCTGCTGATCGCGGTTGCGGGAGCTCGCACCTGGCTTCGGGAGCGGACAGAGCGGCCCTTCTGGCTCTGGATCATCATTCCCGCGCTGACCTTCATCTGGACGCCCATCTTCTTCGGGGCGCAAATGACGGTGCTTGCGGCAATGGTGATGGTGGCCCTGTGGCTTGCCGTCGCCGTGTTCATCCGCGACCGCTGGCAGGCGGACCCGCCAACGGCCTGGATGATGGTGATCTATCTGCTCTGGCTTAGCTACGCGACGGCGCTGAACCTGGGCATCGTCTGGCTCAACTGATCATTCCGCAGCCGCACGGCGCGCGGGCGTGTAGTTGAGGATCGGGGCCAGCCAGCGTTCCGCCTCCGCCAGATCAATTCCCTTCCGGCTGGCGTAGTCGGCCACCTGATCCGCCTCCACCCGCGCCACGCCGAAATAGTGCGCGTCGGGATGGGCGAGATAAAGCCCGGAGACGGAGGAGCCGGGCCACATGGCGTAGCTTTCCGTCAGCCGGACGCCGATCCGGGCCTCCGCATCCAGCAGGCGGAACAGCGTGAGCTTTTCCGTATGATCGGGCTGGGCGGGATAGCCGGGGGCGGGGCGGATGCCGCGATACGGCTCTCCGATCAGATCTGTCGGCGCATAGGTCTCATCGGGCGCATAACCCCACAACTCCTTGCGGACATGTTCGTGCATCCGTTCGGCAAAGGCTTCGGCGAAGCGGTCGGCCAGCGCCTTGACGAGAATGGCGGAGTAGTCGTCGTTCGCCCGCTCGAAGTGATGGGCAATCTCCTGCTCCTCCACCCCGGCGGTGACGACGAAGCCGCCGACATAGTCGGGCGCGGAGGGGGAAACGAAATCGGCCAGCGCGGTGTTGGGCCGCCCCTCCCGCTTCCATGTCTGCTGGCGAAGGGTGAAGAACGTCGCCAGATCCCCGCTCCGCCCGTCATCCGTGAACAGCCGGATGTCGTCACCCACGGCCTGCGCGGGCCAGAAGCCGACCACTGCCTTGGGGGAGAACCATTTCTCTGCGATGATCCGTGCCAGCATCGCCTGTGCATCATCCCAGAGCGCGCGGGCGGCGACGCCCTGTTTCTCATCCTCCAGAATGGCGGGGAAGCGGCCCTTCATCTCCCATGTCTGGAAGAAGGGCGTCCAGTCGATGTAGCGCGCCAGTTCTTCAAGGCTCCAGTGGTCATAGACCCGCGTGCCAAGGAAGCTGGGCTTCGGCGGCTGGTAGGCGGACCAGTCCGCGCGGAATGCATTCTCGCGCGCCTTGGCCAGCGGCAGGCGCTGTTTCTCGCGCTCCGACCGGGCATGGGCCTCGGCCACATTGCGGTATTCGGCACGCACCGTTTCCACATAGGCGTCCCGGTTGTCGGACAGCAGGCCGGAGACCACGCCAACCGCGCGGCTGGCATCCGTCACATAGACGGCCTGACCAGCGGTATAGTTCGGGTGGATTTTCACCGCCGTGTGCACGCGCGACGTGGTGGCCCCCCCGATCAGCAGCGGGATGTCGAAGCCCTCCCGCTCCATCTCGGCGGCGACATGCGCCATCTCATCCAGCGACGGCGTGATGAGGCCGGAGAGACCGATCACATCCACGCCCTTCTCCCTTGCGGTCGCGAGGATCTTCTCCGCCGGAACCATGACGCCGAGGTCGATGATCTCGTAATTGTTGCAGGCCAGCACGACACCGACGATGTTCTTGCCGATGTCGTGGACATCGCCCTTCACCGTGGCCATCAGAACCTTGCCCGCGGTTTGCCGCCCCTCGCCCTTCTCGGCCTCCATGTAGGGCAGCAGAACCGCCACCGCCTGTTTCATGACGCGGGCGGATTTCACCACCTGCGGCAGGAACATCTTGCCCGCGCCGAACAGGTCACCCACCACGTTCATCCCGGCCATCAGCGGCCCTTCGATGACGTGGAGCGGCCGGTCGGCCGCCAGCCGCGCCTCCTCCGTATCCGCGTCGATGAATTCTGTGATGCCGTTGACCAGCGCATGCTCCAGCCGCTTCTCCACCGGCCATTCGCGCCAGCCGAGGTCGCGCTCCTTCGCTTCCTTCGCGCCGGTGCCGCGGAAGCGCTCGGCGATCTCCAGCATCCGCTCCGTCGCCGTGCCGCCGGCTTTCGGCACACGGTTCAGCACCACGTCCTCGCAGGCTTCGCGCAGGTCCGGGTCGATCTGGTCATAGACGGCGAGCTGGCCCGCATTGACGATGCCCATGTCCATCCCCGCCTGAATGGCGTGGTAGAGGAATACGGCATGCATCGCTTCCCGCACCGGCTCGTTGCCGCGGAAGGAGAAGGAGAGGTTGGACACGCCCCCGGAGATATGGGCATGGGGCAGCGTTGCCCGGATCTTGCGCGTGGCCTCGATGAAATCGACGCCGTAGTTGTCATGCTCCTCGATGCCGGTCGCCACCGCGAAGATGTTCGGGTCGAAGATGATGTCCTCCGGCGGGAAATCGACTTCCTCGGTGAGGATTCGGTAGGCGCGGGTGCAGATCTCTACCTTCCGCGTTTCGGTATCCGCCTGCCCCGTCTCGTCGAAGGCCATCACGACCACCGCCGCGCCATAGGCCCGGCAAAGACGCGCGTGGTGCAGGAAAGCCTCCTCGCCTTCCTTCAGCGAGATGGAGTTCACCACCGGCTTGCCCTGCACGCACTTCAGCCCGGCCTCGATCACCTCCCATTTGGAGCTGTCGATCATCACCGGCACGCGGGCGATGTCCGGCTCCGCCGCGATGAGATTGAGGTAGGTGGTCATCGCCTTCTGCGAGTCGATGAGCCCCTCGTCCATGTTGATGTCGATGATCTGGGCGCCGTTCTCCACCTGATCGCGGGCCACGTCCAGCGCGGCGGCGTAATCGCCGTTGGTGATGAGCTTGCGGAAGCGCGCGGACCCGGTGACATTCGTCCGCTCCCCCACGTTCACGAAGGGAATGTCAGGGGTCAGGACGAAGGGCTCCAGCCCCGAAAGCCGCATCCTGACCGGCACATTCGGCAGGGCGCGGGGGCCCTCCGCCGCCACTGTCTCCGCGATGGCGGCGATATGCTCGGGGGTGGAGCCGCAGCAGCCCCCCACCACGTTGATGAGCCCGTCGCGCGCGAAATCGGCGATCTGGGCGGCCATCTGGTCGGGCGTTTCGTCATAGGCGCCCATCTCGTTCGGCAGGCCCGCGTTCGGATAGGCGCAGATGAACGTCTCGGCCACGCCCGACAGTTCCGCCAAGTGCGGCCGCATGGCGCGGGCGCCAAGCGCGCAGTTCAGCCCCACCGTGAAGGGCCGCGCATGACGGACGGAGTTCCAGAACGCGGTCGGCGTCTGGCCGGAGAGCGTGCGCCCGGACAGGTCGGTGATCGTGCCCGAGATCATCACCGGCAGGCGGAGGCCGGTTTCCGCAAAGACCTCCTCGCAGGCAAAGATCGCCGCCTTGGCGTTCAGCGTGTCAAAGATCGTCTCGATCAGGATCAGGTCGGCCCCACCTTCCCCCAATCCCCGGATCTGCTCGCCATAGGCGATGCGCAGATCATCGAACGTCACGGCGCGGAAGCCCGGATCGTTCACATCCGGGCTGATGGAGGCGGTGCGGTTCGTAGGCCCCACCGCGCCCGCGACCCAGCGGGGCCGCCCGTCCTCCGCCGTCGCCCGGTCCATCGCGCGGCGGGCGATGCGCGCGCCCTCCCGGTTCAGATCGCGGACGAGATGCTCCATGCCGTAATCGGCCTGCGCGATGGTGGTGGAGGAGAAGGTGTTCGTCTCCACGATATCCGCGCCCGCCCTGGCGTAGCGGTAATGGATTTCCTCGATCGCCTTGGGCTGGGTCAGGATCAGCAGGTCGTTGTTGCCCTTCTGCGGCTTCTCGCCGTTCACGCTGTGGCAGCCGCATCCGCAACCGGCGCCGTGGCCGTGAAAATCCTCCTCCGACAGGCCCAGCCCCTGAATTTGCGTGCCCATCGCCCCGTCGAGGATCAGGATACGCTCCCGTGCGGCGGCGGTGAGCGCGTCGAAGACGGGGGAGCGGAGCGGTTTTGCGGCACGGGTCATGGCGACCTCCCGTAAAATCTGGGGCAAGGGGCGGATCGTTCCTGTTACGCCCTAACATAGTCACCCCGCAACCACATGCGAACCGCGTCTTTGCCTGCGGCTTGCTCTTTTCGGGGCTGCGCGGCACGGTTGCGCGCGGCGCTGGGGAGAGGCGCCGGGAGGGACCAATGCATCCGGGACTGATCTGCCTCGTGGCGGGCTATCTGCTCAGCCAGTTCTACCGCTCGTTTCTGGCCGTGCTGGCGCCCGTGCTCGCACAGGATATCGGGGCTACGCCGGAGGTGCTGGCGCGGGCCTCCGGCTTCTGGTTCCTTGCCTTCGCCGCCTGCCAACTTCCCATCGGCTGGGCGCTGGACAGGGTCGGGCCGCGGCTGACCTCCGGCATTCTGCTCGGGCTCTGCGGCGGCGGCGGGGCGCTGATCGTGGCGAATGCGCGGGGAAGCGGGGAACTCGATCTCGGAATGGCGCTGATCGGGGTGGGATGCGCGCCGATTCTGGTGGCAGGCTATTACATCATCGCACGAGAGTTTCCGCCGCGCCTGTTCGCGACAATGGCCAGCGCCATGGTCGGTCTGGGCATGATGGGCGATCTCGGCGCCTCGTTGCCGCTTGCCTGGTCCACGGCGGCCTTCGGCTGGCGGGCGACGATGGCCGGGGTGGCTGTCCTCACTGTCGCGGTCGCCGTCGCGGTGCTGATCTTCGTGCGCGATCCCGCGCGACTAGCGCCCGCGACCGGTGATTCACAGGGGCTTCTCCGGGTGCTGCGGCCCGGTCCGCTCTGGCTGGTGATGGCGATACTGGTCGTGGGATATGCGCCGGTCGCCGCAGTACGGGGGCTCTGGGTCGGTCCCTATCTGGAGGCGATCCATCATCTCGACCCAGCCGGGATCGGGCTTGTGACCAGCGGAATGGCCATGGCGATGGCGGCGGGGACCTTTGCCTACGGGCCGCTCGACCGCATTCTCGGCACGCGCAAATGGGTGGTGCTGGGCGGGGCGCTCGGCACGGCGGCCTGTTTCGCGCTGCTCGCCATGGAAAGCAGTCCCCATCTGATCCGCGACGTGATCCTGCTGCTGCTCGCCGGGCTCTTCGGCATGAGCTACGGGTTGCAGATGGCACATGGCCGGGCCTTCTTTCCTCCGCATCTGACGGGGCGGGGCGTGGCCGTGCTGAACCTGTTTTCCGTGGGCGCGGTGGGGCTTTTCCAGATGCTTTCGGGCCGTATCTTCGCCGCTGTCCGGCCGGCAGGCGAAGCGGCGGCCTATTCTGCCATCTTCAGCTTTCTGGCTCTCAGCATCGTGGCGGGATGCGCGATCTATGCCTTCGCGCCCGACCGGACGGATTGATCGCACTGCCCCGAATCGCGCCGGGAGCCGTCCAGGCCCGCGGCGTGGGATGCAGCGCAAATCTTGGGGTGAAGCGGTTGCGCCTTTGCGCCGACGCTTCAAGGGCAGCTTCCGATGGAGGGCTGTCCGCGCCATTCCACGACTTGTGGCTCCAGCGTTTAAATCCTTGAGGATAGGGTTCCGACGCAAAACGCCGCCCGGTCAGACGGGCGGCGTTTTGGCAGACGGAGGAACGTCGCGGCCAGTTTGCGCGGCCAGTTTGCGCGGCCGTCAGGAAGGACCGACGGTGAAGCACTGGATATTGCGTGCCTGCAGCCTGCGGCACGCCAGATCGGCAGTGTCCTGGGTCAGCCCCATGAAGGTCGCGTCAAAGCCGGTCGGGCGTTGAACGACCTTGCGCAGCCCATCGCTCAACGTCCCCATTTCGCTCAGCGCGGTGCGCAGCAGAACCTTCTCCGCCTCGTAGCGGGAGTTGAAGCGCCCGAGATTCACACCCCAGAACCGACCGCCGGACGTAGAAAGCCGCGTGACGACTTCCGGTCCTTCGGGAGGGGCAGGGGCCAGCGCCGCGGCTTGCGGCTTGGCCGTCGGCTGCTTGTGGACCGCAGCCGCCGCGAGGACGGGCCGTGAGGGCGGTGCGGGAATGGCCGCTGCCAGGACCATCTCGCGCGCAGGAGTTGCAGGGGCGGGGGCGGCAACCGTATCGATGGAGGAATCGCCCTCCTCCTCGATGGCAGCCTCATCCTCGCCCTCGCTGGCAAAGGGCAGGGCGGGTCGGGCGTCGGGCGCCACCGATGCCATGACAAGCGAAGCGGAGGCCCGCCGCTCCGGCGCATCGTGAACCTCTGCTACCACGCTCGAGATATTTTCCCGGATTGCGGCAATAAGCGCCGGATCGGGCGCACGCTCGGGCCGTTTGGCGGGGCGGGTGCTGGAGGGGGGGGCCATTGCGCTGACTTGCGGCGCCGCGAGGGCCACCTGAATCGCGCGCGAGGCATCTATGTTCGGCATGGCAGAGGCACGGGAGAGGGGTGCCGGAACGGGTTCCGGGTCCGCCTGTGCGATCAGCGCCTCGCTCACCGGGGCACGCGTTGGTGCCTTCTTGAAGCCGATGTCCAGCAATTCCGCCATCTTGGCATTCCGCGCAGGCGTAGACGCCGCGCCAAAGACCGTGGCGATGATCCGCTTGCCTCCCCGCTCCGCCGAGGCGGTCAGGTTGAAGCCTGCGGCGTTCGTGAAGCCGGTCTTGATTCCGTCCGCGCCCTTGTAGGCGTCAAGGAAGCGGCGGTTGGTATTGGCCACCTGCGCGATGCCGGCATCGGATGCACGGCGAGAGAAGATATTGTAATATTGCGGAAAATCGTAGAACAGCCGCCGCCCCAGAATGGTCATGTCACGCGCGGTCGACATGTGTCCCGCCGTGGTCAGACCGTTGGCATTCTGGAACGTGGTATTGGTCATGCCGATCTGCTTGGCAGTTCGGTTCATCCGCTCGGCAAAGGCGGTCTCGCTCCCGCCGATCAGTTCGCCCAGCGTCGTTGCCGCATCGTTTGCGGACCGCAGCGCCGCCGCGCGGATCAGATAGCGCACCGCGATCTTCTGGCCGGGTTTCAGGCCGAGGCGCGAAGGTGGCTCCGCCGCCGCGTTGCGGGTGACCGTCGCACGGGTGTCGAGCGATATCTCTCCCCGTTCGATCGCCTGGAAGGTGATGTAGAGTGTCATCATCTTCGTCAGCGACGCCGGGTGAAGCCGGGTCGTGGCATTCTGCTCGTAAAGCACCTCACCCGAACGGGCGTCGATGACATAGGCCGCGAAAGGCGCGGCGCGTCCCATGAGTGGGAGAAGCGTCATTAGGCAGGCCATGCCCGCCAGGAACAGCCCATGACGGGCCGAAAGCCCCAGCTTACGGATCACTGCTCGTCCTCGTTCTGCCGCGGACCCCGTCGTTCGTCGCGAGGTCTCGTTGATATGGAGGGACGGTAACATGGGCTTCCTCCTTTGGGAAACCCTATGTTTATCGGTGAGTTGTCGCCAATTCCTTAACCGCCCCCCATATTTCGTGGCGGTTCCGCCGATACGCCCCCACCGAAGGCGGTTTCCTGCCGTCACGCCTCTGTGATTTCGGCGATAAGGCCCTCCAATACGCCGAGATGGGGAATCACACGGAAGCGCGACTGTTGCTCCGGCGCATCATCATGTTCCAACTCCCACGTCAGATCGTGGGGCACATGCACGCCCCATCCCCCCGCAGCAAGCGCGGGAATCACGTCGGAGCGGAGCGAATTGCCGATCATCATCGCTTCGCCCTCCCGCGCGCCATGCCGGGCAAAGAGCGCGCGGTAGATATCCGCCGTCTTGTCGGAGACGATCTCGACCGCGTCGAAATGCGGCCCCAGCCCCGACTGGGCGAGCTTTCGCTCCTGATCCAGCAGGTCGCCCTTGGTGATGAGCACGAGCCGATAGTGCCCGGCGAGCTGCGTCACCACCTCCTCCGCATGGGGCAGCAGGTCGATGGGATGGCGGAGCATGTCCTGACCGGCTTCGATCAGCTCGCGGATCACTCGGGCGGGGACGCGCTCCTCCGTCACTTCGATGGCCGTTTCGATCATCGACAGCACGAAACCCTTGATGCCAAAGCCATAGGAGCCGAGGTTGCGCCGCTCCGCCGCGATCAGGCGCCGATGCAGTTCCTCCTGCGCCACGTAGTCCGCAAGCAACGCCGCGAAGCGATCCTGCGTCAGCCGGAAGAAGGTCTCGTTCTGCCAGAGCGTGTCATCCGCGTCGAAGCCGATCACCTGCAGCATGGCGTGCCCTTTTTTCCCGCGGCCTTTCGCGCTATATCTTTGCCGACACCCTTCATCCTTCCCTCCGCTTCGGAGACAGTCCGTTGAGCCTGCCCATGATCCGTGCTCCCTTCACGATGTCCTCGCGCAAGGACAGTCCTGACAGTGATGCCTCGGTCATCACCAAGACCAAGCCCAAGACGCAGCGGCCACCGCTTTACAAGGTGATGCTGCTGAACGACGATTATACGCCGATGGAATTCGTCGTGCATGTGCTGGAGCGGTTCTTCGGCCTGTCCCATTCGCAGGCTTTCGAGATCATGCTGACAGTGCACAAGAAAGGCCTCGCCGTCGTGGGCGTGTTCAGCCATGAGGTCGCGGAGACGAAGGTCGCGCAGGTGATGGATTTCGCCCGCCGTCACCAGCACCCCCTGCAATGCACCATGGAGAAGGAATGACGCGGGGCGACCTCCGTCATTCCACCGAAGAATGACAGACATCAGACTTTCGCTCGCTATCGAGGCAGGCGTCTTTGCCGTGCCCGAAACGGGCACCATCCTCATGCTGCGGCCCCACGCCGGCGCGGATCTTTCGGCGCTGCGGAAGGAGCGGGTACGGATCGTGCAGGGCTTCCGTCCCGATTACGATGCCTTCGCCGCTGCCGGTTATGCCGTCACCCCGGAACCGGAGGGACAGCATGGTGCGGCGGTCGTCGTTCTGCCCCGGTCCCGGGTTGAGGGCCGCGCCCTCATCGCCGCCGCCGTGGCCAGCCTGCCCGCGGGCGCGCCTGTCGCCATCGACGGGGCGCGGACCGACGGTGTGGAAGGCATTCTCCGCGAACTCCGTGCGCGCGTGGCGGTGGGAGAATTGATTTCCAAGGCGCATGGCAAGATCTTCGCCTTTGCCGCGCCGGAGGCTTCCGTCTTTGCCGACTGGCAGGCGCGGCCCACCGTGCTTGCAGACGGATCGGTGACGCTGCCGGGGATGTTCTCTGCCGATGGGCCGGATCCGGGATCGGCGCTGCTGGCCGCGAGCCTGCCGGAAAAGCTTGTCGGGATGGGCGCCGATCTGGGGGCAGGCTGGGGCTATCTGGCAAAGGCGGTTCTGACGCGGCCCGGCGTCAGTCAGCTCGATCTGATCGAGGCGGAGCATGCGGCGCTGGACTGTGCGCGCCGGAACGTGAGCGATCCCCGCGCCGCCTTCGTCTGGGCCGACGCGACACGCTATCAACCGGCGCACCGCTATGACTTCATCCTGTCCAACCCGCCGTTCCACACCGGCCGGGCCGCCGATCCGGCGCTTGGCGCCGCGTTCATCCGGGCGGCCGCGCGGATGCTGACCCCGTCGGGAGCGTTCTGGATGGTGGCGAACCGGCACCTCCCCTATGAGGCGACCCTTCGCGACGCCTTTCGCGAGGTGGAGGAGGTTGCCGGCACCGGAGCCTTCAAGATTTTCCGTGCGAGCCGCGCGGCAGTCGCCACACGCCCCGCTCCCGGTCGGTCAGGCGCGGCCGTCCAGCGCCGACGGCCCGCGAGATGAGCTTTTCCATCGCGGGAAAGACGGCCATCGTCACCGGAACCGCCACGGGGCTGGGCCTCGCCATCGCCCGTCACTTCGTGGAACGCGGCGCGAATGTCATGTTCGCAGAGGCCGATGAGCAGCGGCTTCTGTCGCGCGTGGGCAACGAGGTGGATGCCGACAGCGGCCCGCTGCGTTTCTTCGTGGCGGATACGCGGCGCAAGCTGGCGGTGACCAACCTCATTTCCGCAACCTATGACGCGTTCGAGCGGGTGGACATCCTGGTGAACGCCGGGTTCTTCATGCAGCCATCGGAAGACGTGCTGGACCCGGACTGCGACGGGGTTGAGGAGCTGTGGCAGACGAACGTGCTTCCGGCGCTCCGGCTTTCCCAGCAGGTCGCCCGCCGCATGATCGCGCAGGCGGAGGCAGATGCGCTGGCCGAGGGGGAGGCGGGGTCGATCATCACGCTCTCCTCCATCGCCGCCCGCCGCACGCGGCCGGAAATGCTGGCCGCCTCCATCGCCGCCTCCGGCGTGGAGCAGGTGACGCGCTCTCTGGCGCTGGCGCTCGCGCCGAAACGGATCAGGGTCAATGCGCTCGCCCTTGGCAGCGTGATGACGGAAACCCTGCAAAGCGCCATCCGCGAGACGCCGGCCTACCGTGACGAGGTCATCTCCCGTACACCGGCGGGCCGGATCGCCGGCGCGCGCGAGGTCGTGGAGGCCGTGCAGTTCCTGGCCTCCGAAGCGGCGTCCTTCATGACGGGGGAGGTGCTGACCCTTGACGGCGGGCGGTCGCTTCTCGATGCCGTGCCTTTCGTCACCGGGCGGGCCTGACGGCGCGGCAATCCCGTTGCACAGCGGGCGGTCATCGCCTAAATCCCGATCATGGCACGCAGACTGATCCTCATTCACCCCGATCCGAGGCTCCGCAAGGTTGCGGAACCGGTGACGGACATCACGCCCGAACTGGCAGAGCTTGCGGATGACATGCTCGCCACGATGTATGACGCGCCGGGCATCGGTCTCGCCGCGCCGCAGATCGGCATATCGAAGCGGCTGATCGTGCTGGACTGCGTGAAGGAGGCGGAGAGCGAGCCGCGCCCCATCGCCATGTTCAACCCCGAAATCCTCTGGAGTTCAGAGGATCGCAGCGTCTATGAGGAAGGCTGCCTCTCCATTCCCGACCAGTATGCCGAAGTGGAGCGCCCCGCCGAGGTGGAGGTGCGCTGGCTCGACCGGGAGGGGCTGGTTCAGCAGGAGCGTTTCGCGGGGCTTTGGGCCACCTGCGTCCAGCACGAGATCGACCATCTCGATGGCAGGCTGTTCATCGACTATCTCAAACCGCTGCGCCGGCAGATGATCACCCGGAAGATGGAAAAGCTGAAGCGGGAGCGGGCGCGGGCATGAGCCGCCGCCGCATCCTTTGCTGGCCGGACCCGGCGCTCCGCCGCGTCGCCGCGCCGGTGGAGGAGATCACCGCGGAAATCCGCGATCTGGCCGCCGATCTGCTCGACACGATGTACGCCGCCCCCGGCCGCGGTCTCGCCGCGACCCAGATCGGCGCGATGCACCGCGTTTTCGTGATGGATGCGGAATGGAAGACCGGCCCTGCCAATCCCGTCATCATGCTGAACCCGGAGATCGTCTGGTCTGCGCCGGAGACCGCGCTCTGCGACGAGGGCTGCCTGTCGCTTCCCGGTATCGTGGTGGCGGTCGCGCGTCCGGCGGAGGTCAGGCTGCGCTGGCAGACATTGTGCGGCGGAATGCGGGAAGAAAGCTACCGGGGCTTTGCCGCCGCCTGCGTGCAGCATGAGCGGGATCATCTCGACGGGCAGCTCTGCATCGACCTTATCGGTGAGGAGGCACGGGCGATGATCGCCCCGGCGCTCCGCCTGCTGGAGACTTCCGCATGATCCGCCCCTTTCTGCCTTGGCCTGACCGCAGGCTCCGCACCCCGGCAGCACCCGTCACGGAGGTGACGGAGGAGACGCGGACCATCTGGAACGACATGGTCGAAACCATGGACGCCATGCCCGGCTACGGGCTGGCGGGGCCGCAGGTCGGCGTGATGCAGCGGCTGGCGGTGGTGGATTGCTCGGAGGCGCGGGGGCAGGCCGTGCGCCTGGCGAACCCGGAGATACTGCATGCCTCCGGGCAGTTGCGGATGCATGAGGAAGCCAGCCCCAACCTGCCCGGTGTCTTTGCCCCTATCGAGCGGCCCCGTGCCGTGACCGTCCGGTTCCTGAACGAGCAGGGGGAGCTTGAGCAGAGGGATTTCGTCGGTCTGTGGGCCACCTCCGTGCAGCATCAGATCGACCATCTCGACGGGCGCATGTATTTCGACCGGCTGTCTCCCCTGAAGCGGCGGATGCTGCTGGCGAAGGCGGAAAAACTCACCCGGCGCGCCTGAGAGGGCGAGGCACCTGCCGTCGGTGGCCGCCGCCGCGGCAGGGCGAAGCGGCCTGGCATTGGAACAAGGACACGTGACATGCGACTGATCTTCATGGGAACGCCGGATTTCTCCGTCCCCGTGCTGGATGCGCTCGTGGCCGCGGGCCATGAGGTCGCGGCCGTCTATTGCCAGCCGCCACGCCCGGCGGGCCGGGGCAAGCGTGAACGGCCAAGCCCCGTCCAGTCGCGGGCGGAGACGCTGGGGCTGACGGTGCGCCATCCCCGGAGCTTGCGGACCTCCGAGGCGCAGGCCGAGTTCGCGGCGTTGCAGGCGGAGATCGCCGTGGTGGTGGCCTATGGCCTCATCCTGCCCAAACCTGTTCTGGATGCGCCGGCGCGGGGGTGTCTCAATATCCATGCCTCGCTTCTGCCGCGCTGGCGGGGGGCCGCACCGATCCACCGTGCCATCCTTGCCGGCGATGCGGAAACGGGGGTCTGCATCATGAGGATGGAGGAGGGGCTGGACACCGGGCCGGTGCTGCTTCGCCGGACAACCCCCATCGCGGCGGAAGAGACGACGGGGGAGCTGCACGACCGGCTCTCTGCCCTCGGGGCAGCGGCCATTGTCGAGGCGTTGGACCGGCTGGACGCGCTGAGCCCCGTCCCGCAGGCGGAGGATGGCGTCACCTATGCCGCGAAGATCGACAAGGCCGAGGCGCGGATCGACTGGACCCGCCCCGCGGAGGAGGTTGATCGGCTGATCCGCGGGCTCTCCCCCTTTCCCGGTGCATGGTGCCTTGCGGAGACGGAACGGCTGAAGCTTCTCCGCTCGCGGCCCGTGGCGGGCACAGGCGCGCCGGGGCAGGTCATCGGGACGTTCACGGTGGCATGTGGGGCGGGCGCGGTGGAAATCACGCTGGCCCAGCGGGAGGGAAAGCGCCCGATGGTGCCGGAGGACCTGCTGCGCGGGTTCCGTCTGCCCAATGTGCTCGGCTGAAACCGGCGGGCGGCGCTACCGACGGGGCGGGCGCGGCTTGTAGCTTGGCAGGCGCCAGCCGAAGAGCAGGCTTCCGGCGCGCAGGCCGAAGGTGACGATCCCGCCGATCAGCGCCGCTGTCGGCCCGCTTTCCGACAGGTTCAGGGCGAGGGAGACGGCGAGCGCCCCTCCCGCCGCCGCGGTGACATAGAGTTCCCCCTGCCGGAGAACCAGCGGCACTTCATTGCTCACCACATCCCGCATCAGCCCGCCAAGACAGCCGGTGATGACCCCCATGATGATGCAGATGGACCAGGGCTGGCCCATGCCCGCCGCGATGTTCACGCCCGCGGGCACGGCGATGGCAAGGGCCACGGCATCGCACCACAGGATCGCGCGGGCACGGCTTTCCAGCCTGGGCGCCAGGAAGAACACCAGAGTGGCCGCCACACCGGCAACAAGCAGCATCCCGGGGCGGCCGATCCAGAACACCGGATCCCGTTGCAGCAGCACATCCCGCACCGTGCCGCCGCCCACCGCAGTCAGGCAGGCAAGGAACAGAAAGCCGATCGGGTCAAGCTGCGCCCGGCTCGCCGCCAGTGCCCCGGTGAGCGCGAAGACGAACACCGAAGCCGCGTCCAGCCACGCCCCGGAACCCATGTTCAGCTCTTGCCCGGCTTGTAGGGGGCCATGGCATGCCGCGCGAGTTCATCGGCGCGCTCGTTCTCCGCATGGCCGGCATGGCCCTTGATCCACTGCCACGTCACCTTGTGCGGGCTGCGTGCAGCATCCAGCCGCTGCCACAGGTCGCTGTTTTTCACCGGCTTGTTGGTGGAGGTCTTCCAGCCGTTCCGTTTCCAGCCGTGGATCCATTCGGACACGCCGTTCTTCACATAGGCCGAATCGGTCACCACCGTGATGCTGGACGGGCGGGAGAGGGCCTCAAGCGCGGAGATCGCGGCCATCAGCTCCATGCGGTTGTTGGTGGTCAGCGCCTCCCCGCCGGAAAGCGTGCGTTCCTTCAGCACGGCCTCTCCGTCACGGGCAATCATCAGGACGCCCCAGCCACCCGGGCCGGGATTGCCGGAGCAGGCTCCGTCGGTATAGGCAAAGAGGTCGGTCATCGGGACGAGGTAGCGGCAGCCCGCGCGGCCCGCAAGCCCCTCACGCCGGGATGCGGAGCACGCGGGGCACCTTGAACTCGATGTCCTCGACGGCGGTCTCCACGATATCGACGGTCACGTCGAACCGGACGCGGAAGGCGTCGAGCACCTCCTCCACCAGAACCTCAGGCGCGGAGGCGCCCGCGGTCACGCCGATGGCAGCGGGTGTTCCGAGCGCGCGCCAGTCGATATCGGCGGCCCGCTGCACAAGCTGGGCATAGTCGCAGCCTGCGGCACGCCCGACTTCCACCAGCCGCCGGGAGTTCGACGAATTGGGCGATCCCAGCACGAAGAGCGCGGCGATCTTCGGCGCAATCGCCTTCACCGCCGCCTGACGGTTGGTGGTGGCGTAGCAGATGTCCTCATGCGCGGGGATCATGATTTCGGGGAAGCGGCGGCGGAGGGCCGCGATGATGCCCGCGGTATCATCGACGGAGAGCGTGGTCTGGGTGATGACGGCGAGCTGGGAGGGGTCGCGGACGGCGATCCGCGCCACATCCGCCTCCGTCTCCACGAGGATGACCTCGCCTTCGGGGAGCTGGCCCATGGTGCCCAGCGTCTCCGGGTGCCCGGCATGGCCCACCATGATGAGCTGCCGCCCGACGCTGTTGTGGCGTGCGGCCTCGTTATGGACCTTCGTCACCAAGGGGCAGGTGGCATCGACATGGATGAGATTACGCCGCTCGGCTTCCGCAGGGACGGCCTTCGGCACCCCATGCGCGGAAAAGACGACGGGGCGGTCGTCGGGACAGTCGTCCAGCTCCTCCACGAAAACGGCGCCCTTGGCGCGAAGTTCGTCCACCACGTATTTGTTGTGGACGATCTCATGGCGGACATAGACGGGAGCCCCCCATTTCTCGATGGCCATTTCCACGATGCGGATGGCCCGGTCCACGCCGGCACAGAAGCCACGCGGGGCGGCGAGATAGAGGTGGAGAGAAGGTCGCGTCATATCTGGCCCGTCTGTAAAGGCGAAGGCCATATCTAACCTGTTAGACGCCCCGGATCCAGTCGGGGGATCCAGTCGGGCGCGCAAGATCCCCGCAGACGGCGTGATGCGTCAGCGGGGATCACACCTATCAGACCGGGGTTGTCGCTTCGTTGTCTTCCCGCACGTCGCGAGGCTCGCGCGGGGGGCGTCCGATCACGTCACGCAATTCGTCCAGTTCGATGAAGTTGTCGGCCTGGCGACGCAGTTCGTCGGCGATCATGGGTGGCTGCGACCGGATGGTCGAAACGACGGATACACGCACGCCTTGCCGCTGAAGGCTTTCGACCAGCGGCTTGAAGTCACCGTCACCGGAGAAGAGCACGATATGATCGACACGGGGCGCGAGTTCCATGGCATCGACGGTCAGTTCGATATCCATGTTGCCCTTGACCTTGCGACGACCCTGGCTGTCGGTATATTCTTTCGCGGGCTTGGTCACCATTGCGAAGCCGTTGTAGTGAAGCCAGTCAACCAGCGGACGGATAGGCGAGTATTCGTCATTCTCCAGCAGGGCGGTATAATAGAAGGCCCGCAGGAGCTTGCCGCGACGCATGAATTCCTGCCGCAGCAATTTGTAGTCGATGTCAAAGCCCAAGGCCTTGGCAGCGGCATAAAGGTTGGAGCCGTCTATAAAGAGCGCCAGCCTTTCGTCCTTGTAAAACATTTAATCCCCTTTCGAATGCAGGCCGAGCCGAGAATCACTTTTCCGGGAGTGAGGCGGAAGAAAAACAGAACGACCTGCCAAGTATGGGAATCTGGAATAATCGTCCCATAATCGCAAGCCCCAGTTGTCCGCGCGCCCTAAAAGTTGATAGACCGATGACCCAAGCCTTTGTTGCCCTTGGAAGTAACCTAACGTCGCGTAATGCCGCTCCGGCGGTGATACTTTCGACTGCCTTGAAACTTCTGCGTCTGAAGGAGGTCGTTCCGACCTCTCTCAGCTTCCTTTACAGAACGCCTGCCTTTCCGGCGGGTTCCGGCCCTGATTTTGTCAATGCCGTGATCGCTGTCGACGTTGGCGATTTGTTGCCGGCTGAGGTCTTGTCCCGACTTCATATGGTGGAGAGCGCGCTCGGACGGGAGCGGTCTGTCCGCTGGGGGGCGCGGACAGCCGATCTTGATCTCGTTGCGATGGGGGGTGCGGTATTGCCGGAGGAGGCCACGTGGCGGCGATGGCGAGAGCTTTCCCCGCCGCGCCAGCAGCAGGAGGCGCCGGACACCCTTGTCCTGCCGCATCCCCGCTTGCAGGATCGGGCCTTCGTCCTTGTGCCGATGGCCGATGTCGCCGGCGACTGGCGCCATCCGGTCACCGGCCTTTCGGTGGCCGAGATGCTGGCAAGCCTGCCTGAAGCCGAAAGGCGGGGGGTCGTGCCGCTCGCCGCGCCGCCGGAGGAGTGGCGGCTTTGATCCGACTGCTCTTTCCTTGGCGGACATAGGGGAGTAACAAGGCGTGCGTCTCGCGCTGTCGTGAAGGTTTCCGCGACAGCCACCCGCCAGACCTAGAGGTCCGTGCGGCGGGTTGGTGCGTTTCACGGGTTGTCAAGCCGGATCGCAGGGCATAGATAGGCGCTTCCACAGGTTTACCCGATTGGAGCAGCCATGGCCCGCGTGACGGTAGAAGATTGCGTCGACAAGGTTCCGAACCGCTTCGAGCTCGTTTTGCTCGCGGCGCACCGGGCGCGTGAAATCGCGTCGGGCAGCGTGCTGACGGTCGATCGGGACAACGACAAGAACCCCGTCGTCGCGCTCCGCGAAGTGGCGGAGGAAACCCAGTCCGCCGACGATCTGCGTGAGCGGCTGATCGCCTCGAACCAGACCCAGATAGAGGTCGATGAGCCCGAGGACGACGAGATGGCGCTCCTCATGGGGGCGGAACTCGACCGTCCGGCGCAGGACGACATGAGCGAGGAGCGGATGCTCCGCGCCCTCATGGAAGCCCAAGGGGAACACTGAGACGGTCGCCCTCAACGACGCACTCTCCGATACAAGAACGACGCGCCAGGCGATGATCGACGTCGAAGACCTCATCGCGCTGGTGCGCAACTACAATCCCCGGTGCAACGCCGATCTCATCCGGCTCGCCTACGGTTTCGGGCGGGAGATGCATCGGGGCCAGTATCGCCAGTCGGGCGAGGAATACTTCACCCATCCCGTCGCCGTCGCCGCCATTCTGACAGAGCAGCGGCTGGATGATGCGACGATCGTGACCGCGCTGCTCCACGACACGCTGGAGGATACACGCGCCACCTTCGAGGAGCTCGAACAGCTTTTCGGCCGCGATATCGCCGAGCTGGTCGAGGGCGTGACGAAGCTCACCAATCTCCAGTTGTCCTCCGTGGAATCGAAGCAGGCGGAGAACTTCCGCAAGCTGCTCATGGCCATGTCGAAGGATCTTCGCGTGATCCTCGTCAAGCTTGCCGACCGCCTCCACAACATGCGGACGATCAAGTCCATGCGCCCCGAGAAGCAGGTGCAGAAGGCGCGCGAGACGATGGATATCTTCGCCCCGCTCGCCGGCCGCATGGGGATGCAGTGGATGCGGGAGGAGCTGGAGGATCTGGCCTTCCGCGTGCTGAACCCGGAGGCCCGCAATTCCATCATCCGCCGGTTCCTGACGCTCCAGCGGGAGACGGGGGATGTGGTGCATCGCATCACCGCCGACATCCGCATCGAGCTGGAGAAGGCGGGGGTGGAGGCCGATGTCTATGGCCGGGCCAAGAAGCCCTATTCCATCTGGCGCAAGATGACGGAGAAGCAGCTTTCCTTCTCCCGCCTGTCGGACATCTACGGCTTCCGCATCATTACGCGGACGGAGCCGGACTGCTACCGCACCCTCGGCGTGATCCATACCCGCTGGCGCGCGGTGCCGGAGCGTTTCAAGGACTATATCAGCCAGCCGAAACTGAACGGCTACCGCTCCATCCACACCACCGTCGCTGCGCGCGACGGCAAGCGTGTGGAGGTGCAGATCCGCACCCGCCAGATGCATGAGGTGGCGGAGGCCGGGGTCGCCGCCCACTGGTCCTATCGCGACGGGGTCCGTTCGCAGAACCCGTTCGCCGTCGATCCGACGAAATGGCTCGCCACCCTTACCGAACGCTACGATTCGGAGGATTACGACGAGTTTCTCGAGCATGTGAAGCTCGAGATGTATTCCGATCAGGTGTTCTGCTTCACCCCGAAGGGAGAGGTCATCCAGCTTCCCCGCGGCGCGACGCCTCTGGACTTTGCCTATGCCATCCACACGCGGATCGGCAATTCCACCGTTTCGGCCAAGGTGGACGGCATCCGCGTGCCGCTCTGGACAAGGCTGAAGAACGGTCAGTCGGTGGAGATCATCACCGCCGAAGGTCAGCGCCCGCAGACGACCTGGATCGACATCGTCAAGACCGGCCGCGCCAAGGCCGCGATCCGCCGCTCGCTCCGCGAGGAGGACCGTGGCCGGTTCATCCGTCTGGGGCAGGAGCTGATCCGCGTGGCCTTCGAGCAGCTTGGCCGGAAGCCGACGGACAAGGCGCTGCGCACCGTCGCGCGGATGCTCGGCCTGCCGGATGCGGATGAGCTGCTGGCGCGCGTGGGTTCTGCCGAGATCGCCGCCCGCCACGTGGTGGAGACGCTCTATCCCGAGCTGGTCGCGGAGCGGGCGGACGAGGTGGACGTGCAGCGGCCGGTGCTGGGCCTGGCGCCCGATCAGCCCTTCCGTCGCGCCATGTGCTGTCAGCCGGTGCCGGGGGAGCGGATCGTCGGCATCACCTATCGCGGCAAGGGAGTCGTGGCCCACGGCATCGACTGCCCTGTGCTGGCGGAGTTCGAGAGCCAGCCGGAACGATGGGTCGATCTGCACTGGACACCCGGACGGCATCCGCCGATCCACACCGTCTCCTTCCGGCTGACCATCCTGAACGGGGTGGGCGTTCTGGGCCGCATCTGCACAGTCTTTGGCGAGCAGAAGGCGAATATCGTCGATCTCCACTTCCTCGACCGCAAGCCCGACTATCACACCATCGCGGTGGAGGCAGATCTGCGGGATGCCGAGCATCTGCACAAGCTGATGACGGCGCTCGAGGCGGAGAGTGAGCTGACCCAGCTCGACCGGGTCCGCGATCCGAACCGCAAGCCCTGAAGCGCGGCGGGAGGCTCCAGTGTTCAGGCGCCGCACTCCCCGGTCACGCTGGCGCTCCGTGCGGGAGTTCCTCTATCCCTCCGGCGGCTGGCTCAGGGCATCGAGCTATGTCTGGCACCGCCTGCGCCGGCTGCCGGACGATCCGGGCCGGGTGGCGCGGGGAATTGCGGCGGGGGTGTTCATCTCCTTCACGCCGTTTTTCGGGCTGCATTTCCTTGGCGCGGCCCTGATCGCCTGGGCGATCCGCGGCAATATTCCGGCGGCGCTCATCGCGACTTTCCTCGGCAATCCGCTGACCTTCCCGCTGATTGCCACCGCCTCGCTCGAGGTGGGGTATCTGTTCACGCCGCATGACGCGCATGTGCCGATCTACCGGCTTCCCGTGGAGTTCTCCCAGGCCTCCGGTGAGCTTTGGCGCAACATCCGCGCGCTGTTCGGGCAGGGAGAGATGCACTGGGGCTTTCTCTCGCGGTTCTGGCAGGACATCTTCCTGCCCTATCTGGTGGGCGGGATGCTTACCGGAATAGCCGCCGGGGTCGCGGCCTATGTGCTTCTGCTGCCGCTGCTGCGGACCTATCACCGCGCGCGCCTTCGCAGGATAGAGGAGCGGTTGCAGCGGGCGCGGGCAAAATACAGTGAGACGGCTGACGAGGACGCGTCAAACCGCTAGGGTCGCCCGCAAATCATCTTTCCGCCACGAAGCCCCGCGTAGGCCCCCACGAAGGAAGCCCCAGATGCCCGCCACCAGACCGCTCGGAAAGCTCCGCCTCGGGGTCAATATCGACCACGTCGCGACGGTCAGGAACGCGCGTGGCGGCGACTGGCCCGATCCGGTCCGCGCGGCGAAGCTGGCGGAGGAGGCGGGTGCGGACGGCATCACCGCCCATCTGCGCGAGGATCGCCGCCATATCCGCGATGCCGACATGGAGCGCCTGGCCCGCGACCTGGGCGTGCCGCTGAACTTTGAGATGGCCGCGACGGAGGAGATGCGGGCGATCGCGCTCCGCCTTCGTCCCCATGCCTGCTGCCTCGTGCCCGAGCGGCGGGAGGAGCGGACGACGGAGGGCGGTCTGGACGTGGCGGGCGACGCGGCGCGGCTGACCGATTACGTGGGCGGGCTGGCGGAGGCCGGCATCCGCGTGTCGCTGTTCATCGGCCATGAGGCGCGACAGATCGAAGCGGCGGCCGCCGTGGGTGCGGCCGTGGTGGAGCTGCACACCGGGGCCTATTGCGACTTCCATGCGGAGGGCCGCCTGGCGGAGCGGGACGCGGAACTGGCGTCGCTCCGCGAAGGGGCCGCGCGGGCGCGTGGTCTGGGGCTGGAGGTCCATGCCGGGCACGGGCTTTCGTTCGAGACGGTGGCGCCGGTCGCGGCCTTCCCGGAGGTGATGGAGCTGAATATCGGCCACTTCCTCATTGGAGAGGCGATTTTCACCGGTCTCGGCCCCGCCATCGAGGGGATGCGCCAGCGGATGGACGCGGCCCGCATCGCGGCCTTCGGCGGAGCGGTGATGTGATCCTCGGCATCGGCACGGATCTGGCCAATATCGAGCGGATCGCGGCCACGCTGGAGCGTTTCGGCGACCGCTTCCGCAACCGCGTCTTTACCGAGGTGGAGCAGCGGAAGGCCGACCGGCGGGCCGACAGCGCGGGCACCTATGCCAAACGCTGGGCCGCGAAGGAGGCCTGTTCCAAGGCGCTCGGCACCGGCCTGCGCATGGGCATCGCGTGGAAGGACATGTCGGTCTCCAATCTGGAAACCGGACAGCCGGTGATGAGGCTCACGGGTTGGGCGGCGGAGCGTCTCAACCGCATGACGCCCGCCGGGCATGAGGCTATCATCCATGTGACGCTGACCGACGATCATCCCTGGGCTCAGGCCTTCGTGGTGATCGAGGCCCGGCCGCTTGCCGCCGACTCCGGCAAGGCAACTTGACTTCCCCCACTCCCCGCCCGCATGAACGGGCTCGAAAACGGCAGGACGGACAGAATGGCGAGCAAGGCAACGGCGAAAAGCGGCGGCATCGTCGAGACGATCAAGACCATCTTCTGGGCGCTGCTGATCGCAGGCGTGTTCCGCACCCTGTTCTTTCAGCCCTTCTGGATCCCGTCCGAATCGATGAAGGATACGCTGCTGGTCGGCGACTTCCTGTTCGTGAACAAGATGGCCTATGGCTATTCCCAGTATTCCTGCCCCTTCGGCCTCTGCCCGATCTCGGGCCGGCTTTTCGCCACCATGCCCGAACGGGGCGATGTGGTGGTGTTCCGCCATCCGGTCGATGGGTCCGACTTCATCAAGCGGCTGATCGGGCTGCCCGGCGACACCGTGCAGGTCAGGAACGGCGTTCTGTTCATCAACGGTCAGGAAGTGCCGCAGGTGCCCGCGGGCGATTTCTCCGAGACCTACGAGCCGCAGGGCCCGATGGGCAGCTACCCGCGCTGCGCCAATGCGCCCGTGGGCGAGGGCGGCACCTGCATCAAGCATCGCCTGACCGAGACCCTGCCCGAGGGGCGGACGCATGACATCCTCGACATCGACATGAGCTATGCGGACAACACGCCGCTGTTCACGGTGCCGGAGGGGCATTTCTTCTTCATGGGCGACAACCGTGACAACAGCCAGGACAGCCGCTTCTCGCAGGCGGTGGGCGGCGTCGGCATGGTGCCCTTCGAGAACCTGATCGGCCGGGCCGACCGGGTGATGTTCTCCTCCGCCGGGCGCTCCATGCTGTATTTCTGGACTTGGCGGTCCGACAGGTTCTTCAAGGCGATCGAGTGAAAGTCTCGCAGGAACTTCAGGCCTTCTCCGGCAGGCTGGGGCATGATTTCGATGACCCGGCGCTTCTGGTGCGCGCGCTGACCCATGCCTCCATCGGTTCGGCCACGCGGCCCGACAACCAGCGGCTGGAGTTTCTGGGAGACCGGGTGCTGGGCCTCATCATCGCGGATGCATTGCTGTCCGCCGATTCGGGGGCGAGCGAGGGGCAGGTGGCGCCGCGCTTCAATGCACTGGTCCGCAAGGAAACCTGTGCCGATGTGGCCCGCCAGATCGGGCTGGGCGACGTGCTGAAGCTCGGCCGGTCGGAGATGATGTCCGGCGGGCGGCGCAAGGAGGCGCTGCTCGGCGATGCGATGGAGGCGGTGATCGCCGCGCTCTATCTCGATGCCGGGCTGGAGGCGACGCGCTCTATCGTGCTCTCGCTTTGGGGGGACCGGATCGACCGCGTCGATGCCGATGCCCGCGATGCCAAGACCCAGCTTCAGGAATGGGCGCAGGCGCGGGGCCTGTCGCCGCCCCGCTACGTGGAGAAGGGCCGCTCCGGCCCCGATCATGCACCCGTCTTCACCATCGAGGTGCAGCTTGACAACGGGGAGACGGAAACCGCGAAGGCGGGGGCCAAGCGGCAGGCCGAGCAAGCTGCGGCGCGCATGCTTCTCGACCGGCTGGAGGCTGGCGAGGGCTGACCGCCCCGCTTGATCTGCCCCGCTTGATCTGCCCCGGGGGAGTTACCGCATATCGGGCAAATCCCCCCTTGCGGCACGGTAAATCCGCCACCACGCTTGAAACATCTGGGCGCGCTGCCGACCTTGGGATAGGAGCTGTCCCTTCCATTCCGGCCCGATTCCGGGCTTTTCAGGAGAAATCGCATGACCGAGACGACCCGCGCTGGTTTCGTCGCTCTGATCGGCGAGCCGAATGCCGGCAAGTCGACGCTCATGAACCGTATGGTGGGGGCCAAGGTCTCCATCGTCACCCACAAGGTCCAGACGACGCGCGCCCGAATCCGCGGCATCGTGATGGAGGGGCAGTCGCAACTCGTCTTCGTCGATACGCCGGGGCTGTTCCGTCCGCGGCGGCGGCTGGACAGGGCGATGGTCGCCGCCGCCTGGGGCGGGGCTGCCGATGCCGATGTCGTGGTCCTGCTGATCGAGGCGCACCGCGGCCTGACCGACGGCACCCGCGCCATCATCGACGCGCTGAAGGAGCGGGTGCAGAACCGGCCTGTGGCCCTCGCCATCAACAAGATCGACCGCGTGAAGGCGGAGGTGCTGCTCGCGCTGTCCGCCCAGATGAACGAAGCCTATCCGTTCGCGCGGACCTTCATGATCTCCGCCGAGAAGGGTTACGGCGTTAAAGACCTGCGCGAATGGCTGGCGGGTGAGGTGCCGGAGGGGCCGTGGCTCTACCCGGAGGACCAGATCGCCGACCTGCCGATGCGCATGATCGCGGCCGAGATCACGCGGGAAAAGCTCACCCTCCGCCTGCATGAGGAACTTCCCTACAATCTCACCGTGGAAACGGAGAAGTGGGAGGAGCGGCCGGATGGCTCCGTCCGTATCGACCAGGTGATCTATGTCGCCCGCGACGGCCACAAGGGCATCGTGCTGGGCCACAAGGGCGAGACGGTGAAGGCCATTGGGCAGGCCGCGCGGGTCGATATCACGGAATTCCTCGGGCGTCCGGCGCATCTTTTCCTTCAGGTCCGCGTGCGCGAGAACTGGTTGGAGGAGCGCGAGCGCTACAGCGAAATGGGCCTCGACTTCCGCGACGGCGATGCCTGAAGCGCGGCTTACCGCCGATTTCTGGGTTTCCGCCTATCTGCGCAGGCTGGGGCTGAACGACATCCCGGCCTATGTGACGGCGAAGGGTGATCCGACTGCCGGTGCCGTGCTGGTGAAGGTGGCGCTGCTTGACGGAACCGCCCGGGCCGCTCACCGGATCTGGGATCCCATCGCGGACACACGCCGCTGGGAGGTGCTGGCCGAAGGACCGGAGCCGGAGGTGGATGCCGCCATCGCCCGCCAGCGCCGCTACGACCCCGACCTCTGGGTCATCGAGATAGAGGATCGTCAGGGCCGGACGCTGCTGGACGAAGCGGGGCTGGGCTGATCGGCAAGGGAGGGGCTCATGCCGCGACGCATTGTCATCACCGGGGGTCCGGGATCGGGCAAGACATCTCTCATCATGGCACTCGCGGACGAGGGGCTGGCCGTCATGCCGGAGGCCGGACGCGCGCTCATCCGGGCGGGGCAGGCGATCGACGGACCGGCCCTTCCCTGGCGCGATCCGGCGCTATTCGCAGAGAGCATGCTGGCGTGGGAAATCCGCTCCCATGCGGCAGCGAACGACCTTTCCGGTCCGGTGATCTTCGATCGCGGCGTGCCGGATGTCGCAGGCTATCTGCGAACCATCGGCCGTCCGGTTCCTTCCCATGTTCAGCGCGCAATGGAACGGTTCCGTTACGATGATCCGGTGTTTCTCGCCCCCTACTGGCCGGAGATCTTCGGCCCCGACAACGAAAGGCGGCAGGACGCCGCCGAGGCCCGCGCGACTGCCGAGGCCATGAGGCACACCTATACCGAAGCCGGCTACCGGCTGGTCGAGCTTCCCCGCGCCTCCATCGCCGAGCGCGCCGCCTTCGTGCGCCGCGTGCTGGGCGGGACTTGCGCGCCGGATCCGGAAAAGCCGGATCCCGGAAAGCCAGACGGGGGAAAGCCAGACGGGGGAAAGCCAGACGGGGGAAAGCCAGACGGGGGAAAGCCAGACGGGGGAAAGCCGGAGCCGGAGGAGCAATACCCGGACCGGCCGCACCGGGGGCAGGCGTGATGGATTGGCAGGACGAGGGCATCCTCCTCGCGATTCGCCCCCATGGCGAAAGCGCCGCCATCATTCAGGTGCTGACCGCCGGACACGGGCTGCATGCGGGGGTCGTGCATGGCGGCGGCTCTCGCCGGATGGCGCCGGTGCTGCAACCCGGGGCGCAGCTTGTGCTGCACTGGCGGGCACGACTCGACCAGCATCTTGGCAGTTTTGCGGTGGAACCTCTGCGGGAGAGGGCCGGCGCGCTGTTCGGGGACCGTGCGGCGCTTGCGGCGCTTGCCTCGATCTCCGCGCTGCTTGTCTATGCCCTGCCCGAGCGGGAGCCGCATCCGGCCCTCTATGCCGCGACGGAGACGCTGTTCGACCGGCTCTCCGCACCCGGCTGGGAAGCGGACTATCTGCGGTGGGAGGTGACGCTGCTGGCGGAGATGGGCTTCGGCCTCGATCTGGGGCGCTGTGCGGTGACGGGGGAGGCGGAGGGGCTTGCCTATGTCAGCCCGCGGACGGGGCGGGCGGTGACACGCGCGGCGGCGGGAGAATGGGCGGATCGCCTGCTCCCGCGGCCCGAGGCATTGGTTGCCGGTCCAGTGGATGCCGCCGGTCTGGCGGCGGGGCTTCTGACCACGGGTCATTTCATGGAGCGCTGGCTGGCGGAGGAGCTGGTGGGTCGCCCGCTGCCGGAGGCGCGGCGGCGGCTTGTGGCGCTTCTGTCCGCGCCCTGACGCGAAGGGGCTCCCCCTTGCACGACCGCGCCGCGGAATGCGGCGCCGGGCCCAACCGGCAAGGGCGGCTTTGCCGCTCTGAACGGGCGGGAGCGCTCCCGCCCCTTTCCACTGGCGCCGCGGCCCTTGCTTTCCCCCGGCGAAAAGCCTATATCGCCTGCAAGCAGCGGCGTCCGGCCTCCACCCCCGGACCCACCGGAGACATTCGACGGGCCGCGCGCCCGTTTTTTCTTTTCCGCCTGCCGCCTGGGAGCATCCCCGTGACCGACCTTATCGCAAAGACAGCCATCGACCGGCGCCTGGCCGAGATCGTGGCGCCGACCATTGAGGGTCTGGGCTTCGAGCTTGTGCGAATCCGTCTCATGGGCGGCAAGACGCGCACCCTTCAGATCATGGCCGACCGCCCGGAGGGCGGCATCGAGGTGGAGGACTGCGCCAGGATCTCCACCGCCGTGTCCGCCGTACTGGACGTGGAGGATCCGCTGGAGGACCCCTACACGCTGGAGGTTTCTTCCCCCGGTATCGACCGGCCGCTGACGCGGCTGAAGGATTTTGACATGTGGGAAGGCTATGAGGCCCGCGTGGAGACGACGGAGCTGATCGACGGGCGGCGCCGCTTCAAGGGCCTGCTGCGGGGCACCGAAGGCGATGAGATCCTGATCGAACTGGAGGAGCCGGGCGAGGACGTGACCATCGGGTTGCAGTTCGACTGGCTCTCCGACGCCAAGCTGATCCTGACCGACGAACTGATCGCGGAGATGCTCCGCCAGCGCAAGGACGCGGGCGTGATCGACGAAAGCCGCTACGACGACATCGAAGACGAACCCGACACCGATACCGACAACGAGGAGGCCTGACATGGCAATCACCTCTGCCAACCAGCTCGAACTGCTGCAGACCGCCGAAGCGGTGGCGCGCGAGAAGATGATCGACCCCGGCCTCGTCATCGAGGCGATGGAGGAAAGCCTCGCCCGCGCCGCGAAGTCGCGCTACGGCGCCGAGATGGACATTCGCGTGAAGATCGACCGCAAGACCGGTCGCGCGACCTTTACCCGTGTGCGCACCGTCACACCGGACGAGGAAGTCGAGAACTATCAGGCGCAACTGACCGTCAAGCAGGCGAAGCAGTATCTCGCCGACCCGCAGATCGGCGATGAGATCGTGGACGAGGTTCCCCCGGTGGACCTTGGCCGGATCGCCGCGCAATCGGCCAAGCAGGTCATCCTGCAGAAGGTCCGCGAGGCCGAGCGTGATCGCCAGTACGAGGAATTCAAGGACCGCAAGGGCACGATCATCAACGGTCAGGTCAAGCGCGAGGAATATGGCAACGTCATCGTGGATATCGGCCGGGGCGAAGGCATCCTGCGCCGGAACGAGAAGATCGGCCGTGAGTCCTACCGCATCGGCGACCGTATCCGCTGCTACGTGAAGGACGTGCGCCGCGAGGCCCGCGGCCCGCAAATCTTCCTGTCCCGTACCGATCCGCAGTTCATGGCCGAACTGTTCAAGATGGAAGTGCCGGAGATCTATGACGGCATCATCGAGATCAAGGCCGTCGCCCGCGATCCCGGCTCCCGCGCGAAGATCGCCGTGATCTCCTATGACAACTCCATCGACCCGGTGGGGGCGTGCGTGGGTATGCGCGGCTCCCGCGTGCAGGCGGTGGTGAACGAGCTTCAGGGTGAGAAGATCGACATCATCCCGTGGAATCAGGATCAGGCGACGTTCCTCGTGAACGCGCTGCAACCGGCGGAAGTGTCGAAAGTCGTGATCGACGAGGACGGTGGCCGGATCGAGGTCGTGGTGCCGGACGAGCAGCTTTCGCTCGCCATCGGGCGGCGGGGGCAGAACGTGCGTCTGGCCAGCCAGCTCACCGCGCTCGATATCGACATCATGACCGAGGCGGAGGAGAGCCAGCGCCGTCAGGCGGAGTTCGCCCAGCGGACGGGCCTCTTCATGGAGGCGCTGGACGTGGACGAGACGTTGGCGCAGCTTCTGGTCGCAGAGGGCTTCACCAACCTCGAAGAGGTGGCCTATGTCGATCTGGAGGAGCTTCTGTCCATCGACGGCTTCGACGAATCGACCGCGGAGGAGCTTCAGGCCCGTGCCCGCGATCAGCTCGAGGAAGTCAGCCGCAAGGCGCTGGAAAATGCCCGTACGCTCGGTGCCGAGGACAGCCTGATTGAATTCGAGGGCCTCACTCCCCAGATGGTGGAGACGCTGGCGAAGGATGGCGTCAAGACGCTCGAGGATTTCGCGACCTGCGCCGACTGGGAACTTGCCGGCGGCTGGACAACGGTCAATGGCGAGCGTGTGAAGGATCAGGGCCTGCTCGAGAAGTTCGACATGAGCCTCGAAGAGGCGCAGCGGCTCGTCATGACCGCGCGTGTCCTTCTGGGCTGGGTTGATCCGTCGGAGCTTGAAAAGGCCGCCGACGAGGTCGAGGAAGAAGCGGAAGAGGAGGCGGACGTCTGATCGGCGTCCGGGTTGCGGTTGACGCGTGGAGGTCGTGAAAAGGTGCGCGAAGAGCCCGAGCGGCGCTGCATCGTCACCGGAGAGGTTCAGCCCCGGCAGGGGCTGATCCGTTTCGTCGTGGGGCCGGAAGACCGGATATTCCCCGACGTTACGGGCAAGCTGCCCGGTCGCGGCATATGGGTCGCGGCCGACAGGGCGGCGGTGGACAAGGCGGCCCGCAAGGGCCTCTTTTCCCGCGCCGCCCGCCGCGCCGTCACCGTTCCCCCGGACCTCGCCGACGAGGTGGAGGGGATGGTGGCGCGGCGTGTCGTGGATCTCGTATCGCTGGCCCGCAAGGCGGGAGAGGCGGTAGCGGGGTTCGAGAAGGTGAAAGACTGGCTCGACAAAGACCGGGCCGCCGTCCTGATACAGGCCTCCGACGGGTCTGAACGGGGCAAGACGAAGCTCCACCCGCCGGGTGGAACGAATACGTTCATTGGGTGCCTGACGGCATCGGAATTGGGTTTGGCTTTCGGGCGGGAACATGCGATACACGGCGCGCTTGCGGCTGGCGGACTCGCAACCCGTGTTGTAGAGGAAGCCGCAAAGCTCGCCGGATTGCGCGGGCAGATCGGCGGCCGGGCCGTCGGGAAGGATACGAAAGACGCATGAGCGAAACAGACGGTAAAAAGCCCCTCGGGCTGGGTGGTGGCGGTTCGCGTCCGGGTCAGGTGAAGCAGAGCTTCAGCCACGGCCGGACGAAGAATGTCGTCGTCGAAACCAAACGCAAACGCGTGGTGGTTCCCAAGCCGGGTGCAGGTTCGGCCAAGGCCGGCGGCTCGCCGCATCTGGGCGACCCGTCCAAGCGTCCCGCCGGGATCACCGACGCGGAGATGGAGCGCCGGCTCCGTGCCGTGCAGGCCGCCAAGGCCCGCGAGGCCGATGAGGCCGAGCAGCGCCAACGCGAAGAGCGGGAGCGCGAAGAAGAGCGCCAGCGGCGCCGCGACGAGATCGAGGCCAAGGAGCGCGAGGAGCGCGCGCGGGAAGAAGCCCTGCGTCTGAAGGCCGAGGAAGAAGCACGCGCCAAGGCCGAGGCCGAGGAAAAGGCCCGCCGCGAGAAAGAGCGCGAGGCCCGCAAGCCTGCCGCTTCCGCCGCGGCCCAGCAGCCCAAGCCGGCCGAAGAGCCGCCGACCCAGCGCGGCACGTCCAAGGCGGCCCCCGGGCCCCGCAAGACCGACCGCGACCGTGAGCGCGAGAGCGACAGGACATCCCGCAACAAGGGCGGCGACGGCCGGCGTTCGGGCAAGCTTACCCTGACGGAAGCCCTGTCTGATGCGGGCGGCCGGCAGCGGTCGCTTGCCGCGATGAAGCGCAAGCAGGAAAAGGCGCGTCAGAAGACGATGGGCCGCAACACGGGCGAGAAGCAGGCGCGTGACGTGCAGCTTCCCGAGACGATCGTGGTGCAGGAGCTTGCCAACCGCATGGCCGAACGGGCCGCGGACGTGGTTAAGGCGCTGATGAAGATGGGCATGATGGTCAGTATGAACCAGACGCTCGACGCCGATACCGCGGAACTCATCATCGAGGAATTCGGCCACAATGCGGTGCGCGTCTCCGACGCCGACGTGGAGCAGGTGATCTATACGGTCGAGGACAAGGCCGAGGATCTGGAGGCCCGCCCCCCGATCGTGACCATCATGGGCCACGTCGACCACGGCAAGACCTCGCTGCTCGATGCTCTCCGCAAGACTTCCGTCGTCTCGGGCGAGGCGGGCGGGATCACCCAGCACATCGGCGCCTATCAGGTGCGGACGGAATCGGGTGCGCTCCTGACCTTCCTCGACACGCCCGGCCACGCGGCCTTCACCTCCATGCGGGCCCGTGGCGCGCAGGTGACGGACATCGTCGTGCTGGTGGTGGCTGCCGATGACGCGGTGATGCCGCAGACGGTGGAGGCGCTCAACCACGCCAAGGCCGCCGGTGTGCCGATGATCGTGGCGATCAACAAGATCGACAAACCCTCCGCCAACCCGAACAAGGTCCGCACGGACCTGCTCCAGCACGAAGTTGTCGTGGAGGAGATGGGTGGCGACGTACTCGACGTCGAAGTGTCCGCCGTGACCGGCCAGGGGCTTGATACCCTGCTGGAGAACATCGCGCTTCAGGCGGAGATTCTCGACCTCAGGGCAAACCCGAATCGGTCTGCCATGGGGGCGGTGATCGAGGCCAAGCTCGACGTGGGCCGGGGTCCGGTCGCGACGGTTCTGGTGCAGAACGGCACTCTGAAACGCGGCGATATCTTCGTTGTGGGTGAGCAGTGGGGCAAGGTCCGCGCGCTCATCAACGACAAGGGCGAGCGGGTGGACGAAGCTGGTCCGTCGGTTCCGGTCGAGGTGCTGGGTCTGAACGGCACGCCCGAGGCCGGCGACGTGCTGAACGTCGTGGAGACCGAGGCGCAGGCCCGCGAGATCGCGGATTACCGTGAGCAGGCGGCGAAGGACAAACGCGCGGCGGCAGGTGCGGCGACGACCCTTGAACAGCTTATGGCGAAGGCCAAGGCCGACAAGAACGTCGCGGAGCTGCCGGTGGTGGTGAAGGCCGACGTGCAGGGTTCTGCCGAGGCGATCACCCAGGCGCTGGAGAAGGTCGGCAACGACGAAGTCCGCGTTCGGGTGCTGCATTCGGGCGTCGGCGCGATCACCGAAAGCGACATCGGTCTGGCGGAAGCCTCCGGCGCGCCGGTCATCGGCTTCAACGTGCGGGCGAATGCCCCCGCACGGGCTGCGGCGAACCAGAAGGGTGTGGAGATCCGCTACTATTCGGTGATCTACGATCTGGTCGATGACGTGAAAGCCGCTGCCTCCGGTCTCCTCAAGGCCGAAGTGCGCGAACACTTCATCGGCTATGCCGAGATCCGGGAGGTCTTCAAGGTCTCCAACGTCGGCAAGGTCGCGGGCTGTCTCGTTACCGAAGGTGTGGCGCGGCGTTCCGCCGGTGTGCGGCTTCTGCGTGACAACGTGGTCATCCACGAAGGTACGCTCAAGACGCTCAAGCGCTTCAAGGACGAGGTCAAGGAAGTCATTTCCGGTCAGGAATGCGGCATGGCCTTCGAGAATTACGAAGATATCCGCCCTGGCGATATCATCGAGATTTTCGAGCGCGAGGAAGTCGAGCGCACGCTCGCCTGATCGACACTCCAGAATGCGAAAACGCCCGGAGCCTGCTCCGGGCGTTTTCATTTTTCCGCCCGACTTTTCTCGCGGTCATGCTCTTGCAGGGCTCTGCCTCAGATGCCGGGTGGCCTTGGGTGCGGGACAGATTGTCCGGCGTATGAGGTCGGAAGGGCCAGCGGAATATGCGCCGCTGCCGCGAAGAGTTTTGCCCGGATCCCATGCTCGGATCGGGCAGAAGGTCTGCAAATGCGACTGGTGAATTCGCGTGAGCGCCCCGACCTTGTTTCAAAGCAAAGCAAAGCAAAGCAAAGCAAAGCAAAGCAAAGCAAAGCAAAGCAAAGCAAAG
>NZ_DAMDHB010000018.1:0-70640 GCF_032102465.1 Haematobacter sp.
AGTTCACCCGGAGATTACGCCGCCGTCCAATTTCCACCACTTCCGAGACACGACCTTTCAATGAGCGCTTCGGCCTTGGTGGTGTATCCCGCGATCCGGGACAGGGACGGGATGACCTCCCCGTTGCCTCCCTGCCTGTCCGCAGTAAGGAGTTGACGGACGACCTCCACCTCCCCCCGCTGTGCATACTCCTGAGCGAGCGCAAAGAGTGTCTCGTTCTGCTCCTGCCCGGAGAGCCCTAGGAAGTCCCTGTTGGCGCTGCTACGCTGGAACACCTTCCTGACAATCTCGGAGGGCTCCACGGATGCATGAAGGTCATCATCGACGCTGTTCCGCATCCCGTCGAGGATCGTGGAGTTGATGAGCGTCTTGGTGTGCTCTGTCTTTTCAGCCGCATCCTTCTCCATCCACGAGCCCCGGAAGGCGTCTGTCTGGCGATAGAAGTTGGCCTTGGAGATTTCCGTGGGGAGGTCCGCCGCGAAGTCCTCGCGCATCCTGTCGAACTCCGCCCCGGCATCTCCGTAGGTGCGGTCGAAGTCGGTGTTGTAATAGGAGGACCACGAGACGCGGAAGTCGGAGGAAGCGCGTTCGCCAAGGAGCGCATTCAGGGCATCGTTCCGCACCCTTATGCCGTCCGAAGAGCCCGTTCGAGCCTCCTCACGTAGCTGCTCCGGTGTCATCATCTGGAGCCGCGCGAAGTATTCCTTGTTCTCGGTGGAGTTGGGATCGTTCTTGATCGCCCGATCCACCTTTCCATACTCCTCCAGCGTCGCGTTAAGCCCCCCAAGGGAGCGCACGAGGGCGTCCACATTGGAGTTCCGAACGGGCTGTGCTGCGCGGAGAACGGGGGCGGAAGCGATGCCGGGGGATTGCAGCTTGATCCGAGGGGTGCGCGGGTCTGCGATGTCCGTTCCAAAAATGCCGGATTTGCTCATTGGGCGCTCTCCTCTTTGTCAGCAACCCTCGGGGCACGGAGCAAACGGATAAGGCGACGAACCTCCGTCACATCTCCCGCCACACCTGAAACACCCTTGAGAACCTCCGGCATCAGCACGACGCCCTCTTTCGTGGCTGCGATCAAAATTGGGAAGATGGGGGTAAGAAGCCGTAGGGCCTCATCTGTCAGGTCAAGGAGGAAGCGCACCTCTTCGACCGAGGCAAGGAAGGTGCGGATTTCGGCTACTTCCGTCTCAAGATGTGCCGGAGTGATCTGGCCCCCCTCTACCGGAAAAAGCGCGCGGGGCACGTAGTCGGCAACCATGGTCAGGTTGGCAATGATGCTGCCACGGAGTCGGCGGAATTCTTCGAGGATTGGATCAAACACGTCCTCTTCCGTGTCGGGAGAGAACACATCGGTGGTATTTTGGATAGTCATCTCGGGTTGTTTTCCTGAAAGTTGGGTAAGGGTTCCCGCCGCCCCGCAACAATGCGGTCGTGGGTGAAGGCTTTCCCGGTCGCTGCCGCGCCGGATACTGCATGAGGTCCGCAGAAGAACGGGCACACCTTTTCCGGCACGTCACGACAGGACGCGCGGATTTCGGCATCTATTCTAGCGGCACTGACTCGCCGTCCTGATACCCTCACAGAGCCACGGAGAGCGCCTGTGGAGTCGGCCTCCGATTTCTCAGAGGGTTGGGCATGGGCAAACCTTCTAACGCCTCCAGAATACCGCTCATGGCCTCCGTGCGTGTCAGATTTGATAGTGTCCCGCCTATCGTGCGCGGGGGTAAGGGTTGCACTGAGTGCCTAGGACGGGGCGCGGCTTCCACACCACGCGACGGTTGAGTCGGGGCAGCGTTGCGCCCCTGTGAGTGTAGTTATGGAGGAAGGAGGCAGCCCAGTCAACGGAAATTATCAAGCCATTTCAGCTAGTTATTGCGGTATTGGATTTTTGTATTTGTGTTGTCTGGTTCTACTAGAAAAATCAGAAGGTTGCGACGTGACTGTGCCCAAAACTGTGCCCAAAGACGCATAAACTAGCCCTTTCCGGGCCGCGTCACATCGCGCACTTCGGCCAATGTAAGCGGGGTGAGAGGTTCCGGGACACCCCATCCCGGCCCTGTATTCGGGCATGAGGAGCTTCCTACGGTTTCACTGTCAGCGGGCACGAGGGGCAAAAGATACCCAAGCACCCGCGCAAGGGGGACCCATGAGCATAGGTCCGTCATCGGTAGGCCGTGCTGAAGGGACTGAAGCGAAGCCACACAGCAGTCAATCGAGTTAAGGACTTCGCGCTCAGGTGGGCGCTTCCCCCGTCTGATGATAGCAGCGGCCTTCGGAGCATTTCGTGGGTGAATTTCCCCGGTCTCCTTGCCACGGTCAGGAATGAGAGGGGTGACGTAGTCGAGAGCACTGGCCAGAGGTGCCCACACTTGGGGAGCGCCCACGGGAGCGCCCTGTTGCAAGGCGTTCAGAGCCACCATGCAACAGCCCGCCGCTTGCAATACATCTCTTTCCGCGTTTGACGCTTTGGATGCGGCGCGCGGTCTCGGTCTGGTTTTGGGTGTCATGCTTATCTCCAAATGCGGGTCCAAGGTCTGCCCGCCAGCAAAAACATGAATCTGTCCCGGCTGACTGTAAACCGCATTAAGCTATTGAAAAATATGAAGCATTCCCAGTACTGGGAACGCGTGTTGAAGAACGAATCACAACCCTTTGACGGGAATCGAAAACTCCCTCGCGCCCCTTCCAAGCTCATGCGACGCGAATGTGGCATCACAGCAACATCTTATGGTTGTATTTCTTCCCCGCGCGCATATGCGCCGTCCTTGCGGATCGCGGTCGAGAACGTCGCGTCTATACACGTTCACCTGCGCCTCAAACTCCTTCCCATGGGTCCGAATGAAGCGGGTGTCCTTGCCGATGGGGACCCCGAGGGTGGCTCAGAGCTTCCGAACAGCGGCGGTGATGCGCCCCTTCTCGGATTGCGTGAAATAGACGTGATTGATTGCCGCATACTCCGCCAAGGTCACGGACGTGAGTTCCGCAGTGAGCTTCCCGTTCTCCTTCTCCAGCTTCCCGTTTTCCCTCTCCAGCTTCTCCTTCTCCACGCGGAGCCGGTCCACCTTCCCGTTGAGGAGCGTAAGTGCCTTGAGGACAAGCTCGTCCTCCGACATCTCGCCAGTCACCACCTTCTCCTCGCCCATGATGTAACCGCCGTCCTTGCGGATCGCGGGGAGGACATCGCGCGTCACCCAGTCTTGGAACTCGCGGGCCACGGGGTTCTTCCGTTTGGCGCGCATGATGAGCTTGTAGAGGCCACTTTCGGAGATGAGCGCCAGCTGATAGCGGGCTCCTGAGAAGAGGTCGCTCAGCGCGTTATACGCGCTCAGCTTTCGGATGACCATCTGCTCGTCATCCGTAAGGAATGAACGTGCGCTGATGCCGGTGGTCCGCCCGAACAAGGCGGAGTAGAGGTCCACCGCCACGAACCATGGCTCCCCGGCGATCTTCACGGCCCGCAAGGTGATGCCTTTAAATTCGAATTGGAAGATTTCGTTCTCGTTGCTGTCTTTCATGCTTCACTCCAGATGCTATCCGGGCGCTCTTTCAGCGCCCTTAGTTTCTCGGGATCGAACCCGGCCCACTCCAGAACGCCATCCACTTCCACCACCGGAAGGCCCTTGAAGCCCGCCGCTGAGAGGCACCCGGAAAGAGCGTCTAGGCAAAGCAAAACGGCCCCCGAAGGAGCCGTGAAAGGTCAGTTAGCGATGTCGGGAGGGTTGGGTTATACGACCCCGAGGAGCTTCAATGTGGCCCCGAAGAACGCAGCGCCAGCCGCGAAGAGGCCCGTCCCGACCACCAGAGGATACCACCAGCGTTCCCGGTTGATCTTGGCAGTCTCCGCAATGATGCGGTTGACCTCCACCTTGAGCTTCTCGATCTCCACCGCTTCGCGCATGGTCATGCTCATGTTGTCCGCCTCGGGCATGAAAGGTCTCCTGTAGAAGATAGGCACGGTTGCCTTGACGATCCAGCAAAAAGGCCCCTGCGCTGACCTTCCTGACTACCTGCTGCTCGTCATCAATGAGGTGGCCGCACGGGGAACATACCCTCAATTTGAGGGCAGGTGCTGGTTCCCACCAAGGGTAGTGAAGTTCCACTCCCCCCAGCGCCCCTCACAGCGCCTGTAGCGGTCCTCGGTAGGGGTTGTAGGCCGGGATTGCCCAGCGCTCCTCTATGAGCTTCCTAGAGGCTGTGGTAAGGCTATGTCGCACAGGAGGCCCGTAGAGCGCCTGTGATGTGCTGTAATGGTTCTCGGTAGGGTAAGTGCAAGAGCGGGGAGAGCGTCTGTAGGGTGCCTTTGATGGCCTTTGAGCGGCTCCCTGAGAATATCTCAGGGACTTCCGATAGGGTTGACCGCTGCCCGCTGCCCACCTCCCCCGCATCACAGATATGATGGCACAGAGGATGAGTTACTCGCGAGTAACAAACCGCAGACAAGCCCCCTTACGCCCCTTCCAGAAGCCGGTAAACGCTGCTCCGGGCAATCCCAAGCCGCTTCGCTATCTCCGTTCCGCCTACTCCTTCCCTGTGGAGCCGTAGCACCTCATCGGCCTTGGCTCGTGCCGTGGGTGCTCTGCCACGATACTTGCCTTCTACCTTGGCCTTGGCGATGCCCTCCCGTTGGCGTTCCAGCATGATCTCCCTCTCGAACTGAGCGATGCCGCCCAGCAGGGTGAGCATGAGCCGCCCGGTAGGCGTGGAGGTATCAAGGCCCATGTCGAGGACCCTCAACCCCGCCTTGCGCTCCTCAAGCGTTCCTACGATCTCCATGAGGTGCCGCGTAGAGCGCGCGAGACGGTCCAGCTTGGTGACGACAAGCGTATCTCCTTCGCGGATGAAGGACAGCGCCGAGGCAAGCTCTGTGCGCGCCACCACGTCTACTGAGGACACCTGCTCCTCATACAACCGAGTGCATCCTGCCGCCGTCAGGTCCCGCCGCTGTGCATCCAGCCCTGCTGTCTGATCCAGCGTGGAAGTCCTCGCATATCCAATGAGCATTGCCGTCTCCCCTGTCCGCGTGCTGTCCTACTAGGGTTGTCCGATAGAGATGCTGTCCGATAATGTCAATATGGACCCATGTGGGACGGTTGGAGCGGGGTGGAGCGCTGTCCTGCTGGGGCAAGGGCAGTGGGACAGGTTTGCGTCACTCTCTCGAAAGGGAGTGTGGAGGGAACCGTGTGAGCCACCGGGGGGTATGCATCATCACCACCTGTCGAGGTCGGTGCTTCGGATTTTTGCGGCAAAATAGCCCCGCCTTGCTCTCCCGCCGCGAGATCGCTATCTAGGAGCACATTGAGGGTATCGTTCGGGACACACGAGAGCTTCTCGCCGCTCTACCCATATCGTCAACCATATGATTTTCAATCGAAAATCAGGATGAGCGCATGGGTGGGTTGGTGCCGGAACACCTCTCCTGGGCACCACCCCCTCCCCGCGAGGAAAGGTGAGAACGTGGCGATCCATCTTCATCAGGGTGACCTGCCGGACGGAGTTGATCTCGGTCCGGTCGTGGCCATTGATACGGAGACGATGGGGCTTGACCCCCGGCGGGATCGGCTGTGCCTGGTTCAGCTGTCCGCGGGGAACGGCGAGGCGCATCTGGTGCAGATCGGCAAGGGGCAGACCAGCGCCCCGAACCTTCAGCGCATGCTGGCCGATCCGAACGTCCTGAAGCTCTTTCATTTCGGGCGGTTCGACATTGCCGCGCTCTACAATGCGTTCGGCACGCTGACGGCGCCGGTGTACTGCACCAAGATCGCCTCCAAGCTCATCCGCACCTTCACCGACCGGCACGGGCTGAAGTATCTGGTGAGCGAGCTGGTGGGCGTGGACATCTCCAAGCAACAGCAGACGTCCGACTGGGGCGCCGAAACACTGACGCAGGCGCAGCTCGAATATGCCGCATCGGACGTGCTTTACCTGCACCGCCTGCGGGAAGAACTGGACCGTCGGCTCGCGCGGGAAGACCGGACGGAGCTGGCACGGGCCTGTTTTGACTTCCTGCCGACCCGCGCCATCCTCGACCTGAAGGGCTGGGCGGAGCCCGACCTGTTCTCGCACTGACCTCGCAGGACAACAGATGACGGAGGCCGACACTTTCATCCAGACGGGCCGCCGCGTGATCCTGCGCGAAGCGGAGGCGCTTGTCCTGCTCGCGGATACGCTCGGGAGCAGTTTCGCGCGGGCGGTGGAGACGATACTCGCCACCCGCGGGCGGGTGACCGTCTCCGGCATGGGGAAATCCGGCCATGTCGCGCGGAAGATCGCCGCGACGCTCGCCTCCACCGGCACGCCCGCGCATTTCGTCCATCCGGCGGAGGCCAGCCATGGCGACCTCGGCATGATCACGGGGGAGGATGTGGCGCTCGTGCTGTCCAACTCCGGCGAGACGCCGGAACTGGCCGATATCCTCGCCCATACCCGCCGCTTCGACATTCCGCTGATCGGGGTGGCGAGCCGGGCGGAGTCCACGCTGCTGCGGCAATCCGACGTGGCGCTTCTGCTTCCTCCCGCGCCGGAGGCGGGCGGCGAAGGGCTGGTGCCCACCACCTCCACCACCATGACGCTGGCACTGGGAGATGCCCTTGCCATCGCGCTGATGGAACACCGGCATTTCACGGCGGAGAATTTCCGCGTCTTCCATCCCGGCGGCAAGCTCGGCGCGCGGCTGCTGAAGGTGCGCGACCTCATGCACACCGATCTCCCGCTCGTCCCGCGCGACGCGCCCATGTCGGATGCGCTCCTGACGATGAGCCGGCTCGGCTTCGGCGTCACCGGCGTGACGGAGGCGGACGGCACCCTCGCCGGCATTATCACCGACGGCGACCTGCGCCGCCACATGGCCGGACTGCTGGACAGGCGCGCGGACCAGGTGATGACCCCTGCCCCCCGCACCATCGGCCCCGACGCGCTGGCGGAGCGCGCGCTGGCGGTGATGCAGGACCGGCGCATCACCGTGCTCTTCGTGGTGGAGCCGGAGGGCAGCCGCAACCCGGTGGGCCTCATCCACATTCAGGACTGCCTCCGCGCGGGCGTGGTGTGAGGCAATGACAGAGGCCGCCGCCGCCCGCGCGACCCGCAGGATCACCTATTCCCGCTTCGTCGCCTGGGCGAAGGTCATCCTGCCTCTCGTGGCGCTCGGCATTCTGTCGACCATCTTCCTGATCTCCCACCGGATCGACCCGAATTCCGGCATTCCCTTTGCAGAAGCCAATCTGGATGTGGAGGCGCTGATCCGCGATCAGCGGATCACCAATCCGACCTATGCCGGGATGACCTCCGACGGCACGATGGTCACCATCGCCGCCTATACCGCCCGGCCCGACCGAGAGGATCCGGGCCATGCAACGGCGGAAAACGTGCTCGCGCGGCTGGAGGAACCGGGCGGCGCGGAGACTGTCGTGACCGCCCCGACGGGGATCGTCGATACAGGCGCCAAGACCCTCCGGCTGAGCGGCGGCGTGGATGTCAACCGGTCCGACGGATACGAGATGCATGCCCCCACCGTCACGGCGCTTCTTGACGTGGGCCAGCTCGACGCCACCGGCCCCGTGGACGGGCGCGGCCCGCTCGGCACGCTGCAGGCCGGGGCGATGCAGGTCTTCCGCCAGAAAACCGGGGGAGACGGCGGGGGCGAAAACTACCGGCTGGTTTTCACCGAAGGCGTGCGGATAGTGTATCAGCCAAAGGCTCCCGAGGAGAGGAAGACCCCATGACCCTTGTCCTGCGCGCGGCTCTCGGCGCGTTACTGCTCCTCCCGCTCGCCCCCCTCCTGAGCCAGCCCGTCCTTGCGCAGGGCGTGGGCCTCCAGTTCAACGAGATGAAGCAGGATCCGGGCCAGCCGGTGGAGATCACCTCCAACCAGCTCGAGGTGGATCAGGCCAAGGGCACCGCGGTCTTTACCGGCGATGTGGTGGTGACGCAGGGCACCACGCGGATGAGCGCCGACCGCGTGGAGGCGACCTATGCCGCGGGAGCGGACGGGGCGGAGGGCGGTATTTCCACCATCCACGCGACCGGCAACGTGCTCATCGCCTCCGGTGACCTTGGCGTTCAGGGGGCGGAGGCCGTCTATACCATGGCTGAGGACCAGATCGTCATGACCGGCAGCGTCGTCGTCACGCAGGCGGGAAGCACGATCACCGGCCAGCGTCTCGTCGTCAATGTGGGCAGCGGCACGGGCCGGATGGAGGGGCGCGTCCGCACCGTCATCCAGTCCGGCAACCCGCCCGGCACCCCATCCCGCCCCTCATCCGGCCGGAGCAACCGCTGATGCGGATGCCCCGCCCCACACCGCCGCAACCGGCCTCGCCCAGCGGACTTGTCGTGCGTGGCCTGCGCAAGAGCTATGGCAAGCGCACGATCATCCGCGATGTTTCCCTCCATCTCGCCCGCGGGGAGGTGGTCGGGCTGCTCGGCCCGAACGGCTCCGGCAAGACCACCTGTTTCTACGCCATCGCCGGTCTGGTCATGGCCGACGGGGGCGAGGTCATCATCGACGGGCGGGATGCCTCCGGCCTGCCGATGTATCGCCGCGCGCGGCTTGGCATCGGTTATCTGCCGCAGGAGATGTCGATCTTCCGCGGCCTCTCGGTGGAGGACAACATCCTCGCCATTCTGGAGATCTCGGAGAAGCACCGCCACCGCCGCCGCGAACGGCTGGAGGAGTTGCTCTCGGAATTCTCCATCACCCATCTGCGCAATTCCCCCGCGCTCGCCCTGTCGGGTGGGGAGCGTCGGCGGGTGGAGATCGCGCGGAGCCTCGCGGCCAATCCCCGTTACCTGCTGCTGGACGAACCCTTCGCTGGGGTCGATCCGATCTCCATTTCCGATATCCGGGATCTGGTGAAGGATCTGAGCGCGCGGGGCATCGGCGTGCTCATCACCGACCATAACGTACGCGAGACACTGGAAATCGTCGATCGCGCCTATATCCTCCATGATGGAACCGTGCTGATGAGCGGCACGGCGGCAGAGGTGGTCAGCAACCCCGACGTGCGACGCGTCTATCTCGGGGAGGCCTTCACCTACAGCTGAGGGGGCAGACTTGGCCGTGACACCCAGGCTCGGCCTGAAACACCAGCAACGGCTCGCGCTGACGCCGGCACTGCGTCAGTCGATCGGCCTGCTCGCGCTGCCCGCTCTGGGGCTGATGGAGACGCTGGCAGCGGAAGCGGCAGAGAACCCCTTCCTGAGGTTCCGCGCCCGCCGGCAGGAAAGCGGTGGCGCGCTCTATGATCTCGCGCTCGGCACCGTGGCGGCGGTACGCCCTTTGACGGAAGAGCTGACGGCGCAGATCAGCATGAAGGCGCTGCCCCCGACACTCTCCCGCGCGGCATTGACGCTGGCCGCCCATGTCGGGCCGGACGGCTATCTGGAGGGAGAGGCCAGAGCCCTGCTGGCAGCGGCCGGACAATCCGCAGACTTCGCCGAAGCAGCCGTGACCGTGCTGAAGACCTGTGAGCCGACAGGGGTCGGCTCCCGCAGTTTCGCGGAATTCCTCGCCGCGCGGCTGGAGGAAGACGGAATCGACGAGCCGACCGCCCATCGCATAGCCGCGCTTGTCGCGACGCCTGCGGGACGTCTCCGCCAGCGACGCGCGCTCCCGTCCCTCCCCGATCTGCCCCCGCCGCTCCTGAAACGGGTCCGTGCCCTTCTGCGGCGCCTGCCGAACGCCCCGGTCGGGGAAGCGTCGCCAGCGCCTTCGGGGCCTGCACTGCCGGACCTGCGCATCGTGCGCCAGAACGACGGAAGCCTTCTCGTGGAGCGGGCACGGTCGTTCACCCTGTCGCTCGACGCGCGGCTTGTGCAGGCGCTTCGCGGCGGGGAGAGCGTCGAGGCGCGGCTCGCGCAGGCACGCGCGCTGATCGCCGCGGTGGAGTGGCGGCAGGCCACGCTGCTCCGCATCGGGAAAGCGATCCTTGCCCGGCAGGCCGACTTCTTTCATTCCGGTCCCGACGCGCTCCGGCCCCTGACACGGACGACGCTGGCGGAAGAACTGGCCCTGCACCCCTCCACGCTCGGGCGGGCGATCACCGCCAAGTCGCTGATCTTCGGAGGCCGGTTGCTGCCGCTCTCCATGTTCTTCTCCAGCGCGCTTCCCGCGACGGAGGGCGCTGAAAGCACATCTGTGTCGAGCGCCGCCGTCCGGCAGCACCTCCTGCGTCTGATCGCCGCAGAACCGCCCCAGACCCCCCTTTCCGACGCCATGCTGTGCGACCTTCTCCGGGGTCGCGGCGTTGACATTTCCCGGCGAACCGTCGCCAAATACCGCGAGAGCATGCGGATACCGTCCTCAGCGCAGCGCCGCCGTTCGGTGCGCCTGACCCGGATGGAGGAGAGTGACGGGGACCGGGGTAATGACCACGGGGAAATGAACCGGCGCGGCGCGCGCGGGTTTCCCTCTGGAGCCTGAAAGGAGAGACCATGCGCTATCAGATCAGCGGCAAGCAGCTCGACATCGGCGAAGCACTCCAGACGCATGTGCGGACGGAGATCGACGCCCTTGCGCTCAAATATGCGCAGGAGCCGACGGATGCCCTCGTCACATTCTCCCGCAATTCCTATGAGTTCGCCTGCGAGGCGACACTCCACCTTCCCAGCGGCCTGTCCATTCAGGCCAAGGGAACGGCGACGGAAATCTATGCCGCCTGCGCAGCCTGCACGGAGAAGATGGAAAAGCAGCTTCGCCGTTATCGCCGCCGCCTGAAGGCGCATCAGAGGAACCGCGCGCAGCCGGTTGTCTTTGACGGGGGTTCCTCGTATATCCTCGCCGCGAGTGACGGACCCGAGGATGTCGAACCCGATACGCTGCAACCGATGATCATCGCGGAGATGGAGGCGCGCATACCCTCCGTATCCGTGGGCGAGGCGGTGATGCAGATGGAACTGGCGGGATCGTCTCTTCTGGTCTTTCGAAATGAAGGACACGGCGGCGTGAACGTTGTATATCGTCGCGATGACGGGAATATCGGCTGGATCGACCCGCGTAACACGAGGTAGCGCTGCCTGACCGGCGGCGCCGGACGAAAGAGCTCCATGGATATATCGAGCCTTCTCAAGCCCGGGGCCGTCAAGGTCATCGGTCATCTGACAAGCAAGAAGCGCTTGTTTCAGGAACTCGGCGAAATCGCCGCGGCGGCCTATGATCTGGACGCCGCGTCTGCGACCGACGCGTTGCAGGAGCGGGAAAGCCTTGGCCCGACGGGCGTGGGTCACGGCATTGCCCTGCCCCATGCCCGGCTCGACGGGGTGGACAGGGTGGTCGGCGCTTTCGTCCGGCTGGAGAAACCGCTGGATTTCGACGCGGTGGACCGGCAGCCTGTGGACCTGATCTTCGCGCTTTTTGCCCCGAAGGACAGCGGGGTCGAGCATCTGAAGGCGCTGGCCCTCGTATCCCGCACGATGCGCGACCCGCAGATCTGCGCCAAGCTCCGCGCCAATGTGGATCCGGCCAAGCTGCACGCGATCCTGACCGAAGCACGCCCGGTCGCAGCCGGCTGACGCCTCGGCGGAGAGGCCCGCATCTCGGTGGGGATGAGAGCGTCTCGGTGGGCATAATGAAAAGGCCGCTCTTTCCGAGCGGCCTTTTGTTTTGGACTCCCGGCTTCGGCGCCGGGGAGGTTTGGGGAGCCGCGCCGCAGCGGCGCGGCAACCCCGCCGCTTACTGTGCCGCCTTCTGGATCGGAACGATCTCGTTCAGATAATCGGCGAATTCGTCATGCAGCTCTTCCCGGGCCAGCCCGAATGCGACGGTGGCCTGAAGGAAGCCCGCCTTGGAGCCGCAATCGAACCGCTGGCCACGGAAGCGGAAACCATAGACGTTGCCGGATTCGGTGATCTCGCGGGCAATGGCATCGGTGAGCTGAATTTCCCCGCCCGCGCCTTCCTTCTTCTCGTTGAGATGCTGCATGACCTTGGGTTGCAGGATGTAGCGGCCGATCACGGCGAGGTTCGACGGAGCCTCCCCCTTCTTAGGCTTCTCCACCATGCCCTTCGCCCTTACCAGCGAGCCCATGTCATCGGCGATGTCGAGCACGCCGTAGGAGGATGCCTTTTCAGGCAGCACTTCCATCGCCGCGACGATGTTGCCGCCGGTTTCGGCATAGGCTTCCACCATCTGCTGAAGGCAGGGCCGCTCCGCCGCGATCACGTCATCGGGCAGGATCACCGCGAAGGGTTCATCGCCGACGAGGTTGCGCGCGCACCACACCGCATGGCCGAGGCCGAGCGCCTTGTGCTGGCGGATATAGGCGATCTCACCGGAATCCATGTAGGTGGACTGAAGGATTTCCAGCAGGTCGGTCTTGCCCGACTTGCGGAGCGAATTCTCAAGCTCGGGCGCGTTGTCGAAGTAGTCCTCGAGCGCGCTCTTGCCCTTGGAGGTGACAAAAATGAACTCTTCAATCCCCGCGGCCCGCGCCTCGTCGATCGCATACTGGATCAGCGGACGATCAACGAGGGTCATGATCTCCTTCGGCACGGATTTGGTCGCGGGGAGGAACCGCGTTCCCAAGCCCGCGACGGGGAAAATGGCCTTGGTAACCTTGGTCTTCATTCGGGTCTCCGAACTGTGGCGTTCAGCGCCGGCCAATTCCGACGCGACTACACCAACACTATAGCGCATTCTGTGACGGGACGACGCAGTTATGCATGCGCGGAAAGATAGTAGCATCCAAACGCCGCTTTGCCACAAAAGTTGCCGACAATTTAGGCAAGATGTTGCCTATCCTGCACGGACAACTCCCGTCCGCCGGGCCAGCATCGCTTCTATCCTGGCAACATCCTCCAGGTTGTTGAGCTCCCAGAACTCCATCCCGCGCGCCGCCACCTCGACGCAAAGCACCGCACGGCCGTTCTCCAGAAACCGGAGCTGCTCCAGCCCTTCGAGCGTCTCCAGAGCGCCGATCTCCCAGCCGGGATAGGCCGCCAGCGCCTCAGGCCGATAGGCATAGACGCCCACATGGTGAAAGACCGGAGTCGCGTCCTGCGGCTCATAGGCTTGAGAGGTAAAGGGAATCACCTCCTTGGAGAAGTAGAGCCCCCTCCCCCCCGCGCCAAAGACCGCGGTCGTGCCGCCCACCCGGCCCGCGCGGCGATCGGCCAGCAGCCCTTCCAGCATCGCGCCATCGCAGCGCAGGACCGGTGTCGCGATCTCCGCCTCCGGCGCCTGTTTCAGACCGGCGATCAGGTCTTCCACAAACCAATGGGGTGTGAGCGGCGCATCCCCCTGCAGGTTGACGACGATGTCGTAGCCACCGCCCAGCGCCGCATGTGCCGCAGCGCAGCGTTCGGTGCCGTTCCGGCAGGTGTCGGGGGTCATCACGACCTCCGCTCCGAAGGCCTCCGCCGCTGCGCGAATCCGGTCGTCATCCGTGGCGACCACCACCCGGTCGATGCCGCCCACAGCGATTGCCGCCTCCCATGACCGCTGGATCAGCGTGCGGGGCACCCCGTCCGGCCCGGTCAGCGGGACAAGCGGCTTTCCCGGATAGCGGGTGGAGGCGTAGCGGGCTGGAATGACTATGAGCGTCTTCATGGACACCTCAGGCTGGAAGGAGGGCGACGCCCGGAGCGTAGGCGACAAAGGTCGGATTGCGAAACGCCGACTTGCCATATGTCAGCGGAGAGAGGTCGTCGAGACGCGCCACCTCCCCCCCCGCGGCACGGAGAACGGCATCCCCCGCCGCCGTATCCCATTCCATCGTCGGGCCGAGCCGCGGATAGAGATCCGCCTCCCCCGCCGCGACGAGGCAGAATTTCAGCGAAGACCCCGCGGCCTCCGACGCGGCAACCCTGTAGCGCGCGATATACTCCTCCGTCGCCGCATCCCTGTGGGACTTGGAGGCGACGACGATCAGCGCGTCATTGTCGGGCCTGCGCACCTGCAGCCGGCGGAGCGGGCCGGGGCGCGGGCCGAACGGCCCCTCCTCCTCCACCGCGCGGCCTGCGGCGTCGGTGTAGAAGAGCCGCTCCCGCGCCGGGGCATAGACCACGCCGCGAACGGGCCGGCCCTCCTCCACCAGAGCGATGTTCACGGTGAAATCCGCCCGCCTGCGCACGAATTCCTTTGTCCCATCCAGCGGATCGACGATGAGGAAGGTCCGCGCCTGCGCTGCGTGGGTCGCGGCCTGCTCCTCCGTCACCAGCGGCAGCTCCGGGAAGGCAGCGCGCAGCCCTTCGGAGATCACACGGTCGGCGGCGAGATCGGCCAGCGTCACCGGACTCTCGTCGGCCTTGGCCCGTGTGCCGAGCGTCCCGCTGTCATAGATCGCGAGGATCTCCCGCCCCGCTGCAAGGGCAAGGTCGCGAAAGACACGCTCGATCAGGTCGAAGTCCATGGCGTCTCACTCCTCCGCTCCGCGTCTGATAGCGCCGCGGAGCCATGCGGGGCAAGCAGGCAGATGACGAAGTCCAGCGAAAAAACGCCAGCAAACACAAGGAGACACGGCAGCGCGCCCTGCCCCCCTCATAGGGCCAGTGTCGCGGGAGCAAACCGGGCAGGCGGGCCGGAGATGGGGCGGCGTGGCACGCCGTTTCAGGGCGTCATCCATGCCGGGTTGATGTCAGGAACAGTCGGGTGCGCCTTCAGTGGACTACAACCTCCGTCTCGGCGACCCGGAATATCAGGTGCCGATGATGCGGCGCGGCGCGCAGGCGCCGGACGTGCTCCGCGGCACTGGCGAAGGGCGTCTTGCCGAAATGACGGTCGGCTGGGCGGATGACCGCGCGCTGAGCGTGGTGATGCCAGACGCTCGGACCCGACTAGGCGGACCGCGAAGGCGGGGGCAGACGGGGCAGACGGGCGGGTCCAGCAGGCAGCAAAGACGGGCAGCAAAGACGGGCGGAGAGAAGGGCGGCCATACAGTCGGCCCCGACAAGACCGCGACAGGACCGCGACAGGCGCGGGAAGCATTGCCCACCCGACCCCGGGCGCGCTACTCCCTCTTCCGACAGCAGGAGGTCGCCCATGCCCACAGATCCCGTAGCCCTCACCGCCGAACTGATCCGCTGCCCCTCCGTCACTCCGGAGGAAGGCGGCGCGCTCCTCCTCATGGAACGGGTGCTGACGGAGGCCGGGTTCGCCTGCACACGGGTGGACCGTAACGGCATTGCCAACCTGTTCGCCCGCTGGGGCAAGAGCGGAAACGGGCGGAGCTTCGGCTTCAACGGGCATACCGACGTGGTCCCCGCAGGCGAAGGCTGGAGCCATGACCCCTTCGGGGGGGAAGTGGTCGGCCCGGAGATCTGGGGACGCGGCGCGACCGACATGAAATCGGGCGTCGCCGCCTTCGTCGCAGCGGCCATCGACTTCGTGCAGGAGACGCCGCCCGACGGCTCCATCATCATCACGCTGACGGGGGACGAGGAAGGCGACGGCGTGGACGGGACCACTGCGATCCTCGACTGGATGGAGGCGCAGGGCGAGCGGATGGATGTCTGCCTCGTCGGCGAGCCCACCTGCCCGGAGCGGCTGGGCGACATGATGAAGATCGGACGGAGGGGTTCCATGAGCGCCTTTCTGACCGCAGCGGGCGTGCAGGGCCATTCCGCCTATCCGCACCGCGCGAGGAACCCGCTGACCGGCCTCGTCCGGCTCCTCGACCGGCTGGCGAACCACAGCCTCGATACCGGAACCGATCATTTCGACGCTTCCACCCTCGCCATCACCACCGTGGATACGGGCAACAAGGCCACCAACGTGATCCCGGCCGAGGCGCGGGCGACGGTCAACATCCGCTTCAACGACACCCACAGCTCGCAAAGCCTCACCGACTGGATCCGGCAGGAGGCCGACCGGGTGACAGCGGAAACCGGCATCACCTTCGGGATGCGCACCAAGGTCTCGGGAGAAGCCTTCCTGACGCCGCCCGGTCCGCTCTCCGGCCTCATTGCCCGCGCGGTGGAGGCGGAGACGGGCATCACCCCCGCGCTCTCCACCACCGGGGGCACGTCGGACGCGCGTTTCGTGCGCCGCCATTGCCCCGTGGTGGAATTCGGGCTGGTCGGCAAGACGATGCACCAAGTGGACGAACGGGTGGAGATCGCGCAGATCCTGGGCCTGAAGGCGATATATGCCCGCATCCTGCGGGACTATTTCGCCTGAGGCTTCTGCGGGAGCCGTGAAAATGCGGCAAACCCGCTGCCCCCGCCGCCGGTTTCCCGGATGACCGGACCCGCAGCCTGTGGTAGGGCGTGTGCATGAACCCGCTGCCCTCCAAATCCCAGATCCTTGAGTGGATCGCCGCACATCCCGGCCTTTCGGCCAAGCGCGACATCGCGAAAGCCTTCAACGTGAAGGGCGATCAGCGGGTCGAGCTGAAACGCATCCTGAAAGAGCTGGAGACGGAAGGCCAGCTCGAGCGGAAACGGAGCCGCTACCGCGATGCGGAGAAGCTGCCCCCGGTCTCCGTTCTGGAGGTGCTGAAGCCGGACGGCAACGGCGACCTTTTCGCCCGCGCGCTGGAATGGCAGGGCGACGGGCCGGAGCCGCGCATCCTCATGGTGCTGCGCAAGACCGATCCCGCGATCGGCCCCGGCGACCGCATCCTTGCCCGCGTGGTGGAGGCAGGGGCGGAGGACCATCATTACGAGGCCCGCCTGATCCGCAAGATCGGCAGCAACCCGCGCCGCATCCTCGGCGTCTTCCGCAAGGAAACGGAGGGCGGGCGCATCGTGCCCATCGACAAGGGCGCCGACCGCGACTGGCGCGTGGCCGCAACCGCCACGCAGGGCGCACAGGATGGCGAGCTGGTGGAGGCCGAACAGCTTGGCCACCGCGCCCGCATGGGTCTGCCGCAAGCGCGCGTCATCGAACGGCTGGGCGACCCCTCGGCTCCGAAGGCCGTTTCGCTCATCGCGATCCATCAGCACGGCATCCGCGACGCCTTCCCCGACAGCGTGATCGCCGAGGCCGATGCTATGAAACCCGCGACCGTGCGCGGCCGGGACGATCTGCGCGACATGCCCCTCGTCACCATCGACCCCGCCGATGCCCGCGACCATGACGATGCGGTCTATGCGGAGCCGGACAGCGATGAAGGCAACCCCGGCGGCCATATCGTCTGGGTAGCCATCGCGGATGTGGCGCATTACGTGAAACCCGGCTCGGCGCTGGACCGTGAGGCGCGGGAGCGTGGCAATTCCACCTACTTCCCCGACCGTGTGGTGCCCATGCTGCCGGACAGGCTGTCGGGCGACCTCTGCTCGCTCCACGAAGGGGTTGCGCGCCCCTGCATCGCCGTCCGCATGCGGCTCGACGCGGAGGGCAACAAGATCAGCCACCGTTTCGTGCGGGGCTTCATGCGCTCCGCCGCATCGCTGACCTATGAGCAGGTGCAGGCCGCGCAGGACGGGGCGCCTGATGCACAGGCGGAACCACTGCTGGACCGCGTGATCCGCCCGCTTTACGCCGCCTACGCCGCCGCCAGCGCCGCGCGGGCGCGCCGTCAGCCGCTGGACCTCGACCTGCCGGAGCGGCGGATCATCCTGACGGAAGACGGCCGCGTCGCCTCCGTCGCCTTCCGGGACCGGCTGGACGCGCACAAGCTCATCGAGGAGTTCATGATCCTCGCCAATGTCGCCGCGGCGGAGGAATTGATCCAGCGCCGCCGTCCCCTGCTGTTCCGCGTGCACGAGGAGCCCTCGCCCGAGAAGCTCGACGCGCTCCGCGAAGTGGCGGAGGCGTCCGGCTTCACGCTGGCCAAGGGACAGGTGCTTCAGACCCGGCATCTCAACAACCTGCTCGCACAGGCGGAGGGGACTTCGTTCGACCAGCTTCTGAACATCTCCACCCTCCGGTCGATGACGCAGGCCTATTACCACCCGGAGAACTTCGGCCATTTCGGGCTGGCGCTGCGGTCCTACGCCCATTTCACCTCGCCGATCCGGCGCTATTCCGACCTCATCGTCCATCGCGCGCTGATCTCGGCCCATGGCTGGGGGAAGGACGGTCTGACCCCCGCCGATATCGAGGGGCTGGAGGCCACGGCGGAGCATATCTCGGAGACGGAGCGTCGCTCCATGGCGGCGGAGCGGGACACGACGGACCGCTACCTTGCCGCCTATCTGTCCGAGCGGGTGGGCAATGAATTCTCGGGCCGCATCGCCGGCATCACCCGTTTCGGCGTCTTCGTCCGGCTGGATGAGACCGGGGCGGACGGGCTGATCCCCATCCGCGCGCTGGGGCATGAGTATTTCCATTTCGACGCTGACAGCCAGACGCTGATGGGCGATCAGACCGGCCTCACGCTCTCGCTCGGGCAGCGCGTCACCGTCCGGCTGGCGGAGGCCGTGCCAGTGACCGGCGGGCTGGTGCTGGACCTGCTGACGCTGGAGGACAACGAACTGCCGCGCGGCCCGCGGGCGGGGGGCCGTCCCGGCGGGCGGCGCACGGGGGCGCCCAAGGGGCGCAAGCCCGGCCCGGCCAAGGCGCGCAAGGACGCAACCTCCCGCAAGCTCACCCGCCGCAAGCGGGAAAGATAGGACGAAAGTTTCACCTGCGACCACCGCGACGCTTTGCAGATCGGTCTTCCGTTGCTACCATCGGCGCAACAAAAAGAATATCGAGCAGGTGACAGTATGCGCAATTCCTTGACCGCCTTCGCGGTGGCCGGCCTCGTCGCACTTCCGGCCTGCGGGTCGTCCGACTGGGTATCGCGGTCCTCCGCGGAAACGCGTGATTTCCCCCGCGCGCCCGTTGCGGTGCAGGCCCTGAACATGGTGGAGGATCAGGGTTTCGACAGCTGGCTCTCCGGCTTCCGGGGTCGGGCGACGGCTCAGGGGATATCGCCCCGGACCTTTGACACTGCCTTCGCGGGCGTGGGCTACGTGCCGGAAGTGATCCAGCGCGACCGTAATCAGGCCGAGTTCACGCGGTCCATCTGGCAATATCTGGACAGCGCCGTCTCCGACACGCGGATCGAGAACGGGCGCAAGGCGCTGGCCGAGAACCGCCGCGTGCTGGACGAAATCGAGGCCCGCTACGGTGTGGAGCGTGAGGTGGTCGTCGCGGTCTGGGGCATGGAAAGCTCCTATGGCAGCCACCGGGGAACCATGCCGGTGATTCCTTCGCTTGCAACCCTGGCCTATGACGGACGGCGCGGCGCGTTCTTCGAACAGCAACTCGTCGCCGCGCTGAAGATCATTCAGGCAGGCGATGTCGATGCCCGGCACATGACCGGCTCCTGGGCCGGGGCGATGGGCCACACGCAGTTCATCCCGACAAGCTACCTGCTCTACGCCGTGGATTTCCATGGCGACGGCAAGCGGGACATCTGGTCCGACGACCCCTCTGACGCGCTTGCCTCCACCGCCGCCTATCTGGCGCGCTCCGGCTGGACGCGCGGCCAGCCCTGGGGGGTGGAGGTGGTGCTTCCTGCCGGGTTCAACCATTCTCTCGCGGGCAAGGGTACGCGCAAGAGTGTCGCGGAATGGTCCTCTCTGGGCATCCGCTCCGCCGATGGCACGAGGCTACGGGATCATGGCGCGGCGTCCGTGCTCCAGCCTGCCGGGGCAAGTGGCCCTGCCTTTCTGATCTTCAACAATTTCCGCGCCATCTCGCGCTACAACGCCGCCGACAGCTATGTGATGGGTGTCGGCCATCTTTCCGACCGGCTGAAGGGCGGCGGCCCCTTCCTTACCGCCTGGCCCAGAACGGACCGGGCGCTTACCCAATCGGAGAGAACGGAACTGCAGCAACGCCTCGCCCGTGCCGGTTTCGATCCCGGGAGCGCGGATGGCAAAATCGGCCCCGACACGATTGCCGCCATCCGGGGCTATCAGGTCGCGAGCGGCATGACACCGGACGGCTATCCTTCCTACGATCTGCTCAATCGTCTGCGCTGACGGTCTCCATGAGGGGGGTTCACGCCCCCGCCCGCTTCGGTTCCTGCCCTCGCGGTGCAGGATCACTCCGTGGTGGGCTACCTCCGCAAGATGGAAAGCAGGGAGGCCGCGCTCCCCTGCCCCCGCAAAAGGGCGAGCGCCCCCGCGCCGGGTGCGTTTTGCGATGCTCCCGATTGAAGATCGGACATCAGGAGGAAGCGGCGGATCAGCGCTTCGGACTGGTCAGGATCGGCGAACTGCTTGATGGTATTCTGGCCGAGCGTGCTCTGCGCCCGGCTCTTCATCGTTCGCAGTTGCAGGTCTATGTCGAGAGCGCCGAAACTCGCCGGTAAGGCAAACGCCCGTTCGAAAACGGTACGCAACGGCTTCGACCCCAGCACCGCATACCAAAGAGTGTTGTCCGATCCGGGTCGCTCAGCCAGTTTCTCCAATTCGCGCTGCGCATTCATCGCCAGTCGCATGTCGTCGTTGCTTTCCCCCACTGCCGCTTCAAACGCACGTGTCTTGTATGCAGAGAGGATGGCATCCGCGAAACCCTCCCTCTGCGTTAAAGGCGGCTCTTCGGTGAAGGAAAAAGTCGATGCCATCTCGGCATAGGCTTTGTTGGAAAGCCGATTGGCGAGCGCGGTTCGTTCGTTGACACCGTCTTCCAGTACTTTTCGGATGAAGTACTTGTTACCAATGTCATCACCCAGACCAAAGGCGCCAAGCGCAACCTGAAGCAGGCGCCGGTCCGCGACCAGCTCCTCTGCGCTGGAAATTCCGCTGATGCGTTCTCTGAAATAGGCTTCGTCGCGCTGCATTTTAGCGGAAGCGACGAAAGTTTCCTTCTGCGCTTCCGCTGTACGTTGAAGAAACCGCCATCCGGCATATCCACCGACGGGAATGACGGGACCGAAGCTCATGGTTCTGCCAGAAGTCGCGCTTCCCTGGGCAACAACCCGCGAAGCGTTTTAAGAGCCGCATAGTATTGATGTGCGACGACACTCTGCCGCGCCTGTGACAACAACAGCCGGCTGGCAGCATCCGCCATGACATCATCAAGTTGATCTATCGCCGCCAAAAGATCGGCCCATGTCGCCTGTTCCGTCGCATCGCCGGACAGAACCAGCTGCGCCATATAACAGGCCCGACGGACGGGTGTTGTCGCCTCTCGGGGATGAAGCGCATCGCGGAGGCGAAGAATATGGGCCCCGGGAGTGATGATCGAAAAGCGCGATCGTCTATCGCCATTTTCAATCACGGCCCCGTTGACGAGCAGCCTCTCTCCCGGAGCAAGTTTGAGAACCAGCCCGCTCAAGAGCCCGTCCCCCGTTGCCGGATGCCTGCCATGACAGCCATATTGATCTCGATCAGCGCCTCCACTTCCGCGGTGCCGTTCAATACACGATCACTCTGAACCCGGACGAACTCCGCGAGATAGAAGATCTGCGCGCGGAGCGCGGCGGGCAATCCATTGCGCTGGCTCGCGACATCCGTCGCCAATACGGTCCACAGTCTGCGATTGTCGTGAAGCCCCTGGACGAGAGCCGGGAAACCAGCCCGACCGCCAGCCACGGCCGCACGGAGTTGCCGTGTCGCCCTTGCAAAGGCCTCGTATTCCATATCGCGCTCCGTTCCCAGCATAGGCTCGGTTCGCGCGTAGGCGCTTCGCGCCTTCTCGATTGCGTTCAAGATGCATCCTTTCAGCGACACATGGCTCAACGCTCGGAAAAAAGGCGCGGCGAGGCATAGGCCCCGCCGCAGACGATATTAACGGAAGAGCGACAGCACGTTCTGCGGCGCAGAGTTCGCGATGGACAGCGCCTGAATCCCCAGCTGCTGCTGCACCTGCAGCGCCTGGAGCCGCGCCGAGGCTTCTTCCATATCCGCGTCCACCATGGCCCCGATACCTTGTGTCAGAGCATCGGACAGTTTGCTGATGAAGTTCGCCTGCTTTTCGACACGGCTTTCGGTGGAGCCCAGCGTCGCGCCCGCGGTCTTTACGGTATCGAGAAGTCCTTCGATCGCCGTCAGCGCCGACGCAGCCCCCGCGACGGTGCTCACATCGATGGAGTCGAGCGCGCCCAGGCCGCCGCTGCCCGCGTTCTGAAAGCGACCGGAGACGGCAAGGTCGCCCGCCCCATTGTTCGTAAGCAGCAGCGTGCCCGGCGCCCCGCTGTCGTAGTCAAGGCTGACACCCTCGATGCCCAAGGCTTCGACCGCGCCCTTCAGACCAACTGCGACCAGATCGGCCGGGGTCGAGGAGGCGACATCGTCGGCAGTGACAGTATAGCTTGCGGTCTTGTCACCGATAGTCACCGAGATCCGGTCGCCGGCGGCCAGAGCATCGGTATCATTGTCGATGACGATGCTGGTGCTTGCCCCGCCACCATCCACCGTGGTCGCAAAGGTATCCGCTCCCGTCGACACACCGTCCGAACCGGTGAAGGCGGCCTTCGCGGTATAGGTGCCGATGGACAGATCCTGCTTCGCCACGCTGATCTTGGTCGGTGTCACAGACCCGTCGGAGCTGCGATCCAGAGACGCCAGATAGTCGACCGACCCTGTTCCTTCCAGCAGACTGATACCGCTGAATTGCGCCGTGCTGATCGTGGACTTGATGTTCGCGATAACCCCTTCGATGTCCTTTTGGAGTTCGGCGGAACCGGTTCCCTGCTGCGCAGCGACGATCTTGCCTTTGATCGAAGTCAGATCTTCAGCAATCGATTCGACCGCAGTCCGGGCAACGGCAATAGTGGACTTCGCCTGGGACAAGCCGTCCGACACCGCCTTGAAGCTCGCCACATCGGATTCCATCGTTTTGGAAATGGCCCAGACGGCGGCGTTGTCCTTGGCGGAAGCGACCGACTTCCCGGTGGAGATTTCGTCCTGAGTTTTGGCAAGACTGCTGTTAATGCCCTTCAACGTCTGAAGGGCGACCATCGCGCTCGAGTTCGTAAGAATGCTGGACATAGGAATTCCCCTGATAAGGTCGCGTTTTGCGCCCGTTGTGCCGTGAATTGGCTGGTCCGGCCTTCTGCCCGATGCGGATTTTTCCGCGCCATCCCTCTGGATGCCTGTCCATCATGGCGCCGAATCTCTAATGAATTCCTAAAGCGACGCGGAGAATATCTCGCATTCTAACGATCAGGCCTTTCGCTCGACGGCAGGGCCGGTGCTGTCCGTGATGCGGCGGCCATCTGTCCCATAAGCGGAAAAGGAGCCGTTGAGAGATGCCGATGGTCGCAGGCCCGTCAGCGCCGCCCTGATAAGTCCCTGGTTTCGGAGCGCGCGAGCGCGAATAATAGCAAGCTCCTCGCCTGAAGCTCGTGGCAGTTGCGCCAGCAGATCATCTGTCGCATCGATCAGCTCCGTCAGCCGTTCAAATCGCCCGGCGACAATCGCTTCACGCGTTGCCTCCATGAGTGCGAGCGCATTACGCATGGCCGCTCTCCCCCCGAATCAGCGCAGTGAAGAGGCTCTCCGAAAGGCCCACACCCCCCGCGCGTACAAGTTGCTTCGCCTGAGCCTCGCGCAGAAAGGAGGCGAACTGCCCCTCGCCCACACCGCCGCCGAAATCGTTCTTCGCTTCGGCAGGTTTGAGCATTTCCGCGAGAAAAGCGCCCTCCAGTGCTTCCGCAGCGGCTCGCAGTTTCAGTAACCGTGACTGATCAGGCATTCCATCGATTTCCATCGGCATCTCCTTTCACTCGTTGCCAGCATATTTCGCGCGCAGCGGTAAAGATTGAGTAACTTCCTGCGGTCATTATCGAATGGCACAAAGCGAGGCCTACGATGGACGCCATTGCTCTTCTTTCGAATGCTGCCCCAACGACGGATGCCGGGTTGGCGCCTGCTGCATGCGAATTCCTGGTGGGTCCGGCGTTTGAAGATGAGCTTGAAGCGGGGCCCGCCAATTCCAAAGAGCCTGAACCCGGGCCAAGGACATTGATGCCCAGCCCGCTGATTCCCTTCTCTGTCCGTCTCGAAGCAGAGGCGCCAAATTCGACTAAACTTGATGGCACTTACCGGGTTATGCCGGTTTTGCCAGATTCGGCCGTCCTGCAGGACATTCAGCCGGAAGCGGTTGAAATCGAGGATATTCGGTCGGAAGCTTTACCAAGTCCTTTTGAGACAGGCATGGAAGGCCCAGTGCAATCGGACGAGGAGAGGAAAAACCCGCCGCAACTCTCAGAGCAAACGGGGGCTGTCTCTGCGACCGCGGCTTTCGCTTTGCCGGTTATTTCCTCAGCAGCGGCTGAGACACGCACAATGCCGGAAATCAGGCCAGCGAGTAAGGAGTTGTCAGAGGGTTTTTCCTACGAGCAGCCGCATTTCCGGCAATCGGGAAACGCGCCGGGAAGTATCGAGAGCACGCCCCCCGCCATCGTCAGGCCGTCAACGGAATCGCAGGATATCGGGCCGCCGGCAGCCAAAAGCCTCACGCCTGACATGCACAATCGCATGGATATCGCGGAGCGCGGCCCCCCCAGCCGTGAAATAAATCCGCCCGAGATCGCCGCGGCGGTGCCGCCGCGACCGTCCGGCCAGCCCATGGGCGCGGAAGGCAGGGCGGATATCCTGCCGCCGGACAAGATGGCTTCCCAAGCGGCGGCGGGTGCCAGCCCCCTTCATACCGGCAAGGTCGATTTTGAGCCCGGCGGGGATGCGACGGAGCCCGAGAACCAAGGACGTGGGGCCGGACCCGATTCGCGCGGTGAGGCCGTAGTTGTCCTGGACAGAGAAGCGGTGGAGATGCCTGCTCTCCGCGAGTCTGGAAGGGCTGAACGACACTCGGAGGGCGTCAACGAAGCCCGTCCCCGTTTTTTCTCGCCGCCCGCTCCGGTCGCGGAGGAGGCACACCGGCTGCTTTTGCGGCAGGATGGTGAGGCGATGGAGCTGTCTCTGGACGACAAAGACCTTGGGCGGCTGGACTTGAAGATCCACGAAACACCAAGCGGTATCCGCGTGGAAGTTGATTCAAGCCGAGCGGACTCCCTGGACGCGGCAAAGCGTCAGGCAGCGGAGCTTCAGCGGGATCTCCGGCAGCAGGGCTATGGCGAGGTCAGCTTCCATTTCGGCGGCGAAAAGAGGCAGGACCGTCGTAATCAGCTCCGATCAGAGGCAGTCGAAACCCAGTTTGCCGTGACGATCGAAGCCGTTCCCCGAAAAGGTCTGGCTGGTGAGGACCGGCTGGATTTGCGCATGTGAGGACAAAGTGGACATTGCAAATACGACAGCGCAGCGCAGCACAGGAACGCCAAGCGCGTCAGGCGGAGGGTTCGCCAGCACCGATTTTCAGACATTCCTTCGGATGCTGACAACGCAGTTGCAGAATCAGGATCCGTTGAATCCGATGGAATCCAGCGAATTCGCCGTGCAGCTCGCGACATTCTCGGGCGTCGAGCAGCAGATGCGGACGAACCAGCTTCTGGAAGGGTTGGCCTCCGGCCCGGGGCTTGGGGGGGTGTCGGGCTTCTCCAACTGGCTGGGCAAGGAGGTGGCAGTGACCTCTCCCGCGGTTTACGATGGCGCGCCGTTGACCCTTCTTCCACCGGAGTTGGCGGAGGCGGATCGTGCCGTTCTGATTGTCCGGGACAGCGGTGGAGACATCGTCGCGCGTGAGGATTTCCCGATGGATGGCGGCGCCGTGAGTTGGGCGGGAAGCCTGTCGGGTGAGGTCCCCCTCCCGCCGGGCCGCTACAGTTTCAGCGTCCAGACGTATTCCGGGACAACACCGCTCACGACGGAGAGCGTGCCGGCCTATCAGCGCGTTGAGGAGATACGGGCCGACACCAACGGCGCCATCCAGCTCATCCTTCGGGGGGGTGCCCAGTTCAGCGCCGATCAGGTGGTTGCCATGCGGGAACCGGGATGAAGCTCAATCCTCCTCCAGCCACATGCGCAACTCCCGCAGAACCGGAAGAACCGCGCGCACACGTTCTGTGCCGAGCGCACGCGCCGTGCGTGACATGGCCGGAGAGATCGCGGCAAAGGCGGCATCGCGGGCCGCGCGGCCTGCGGGACTGATGGCCACGAACTTGCGACGGGCGTCGTCCCAGTCCGGGCGCACATGAACATGACCCGCCCATTCGAGTTTCGAAATGGTGTTGGACATCGCGCCACGGGTGACGTGGAAGGCGCGGGCAAGCTGGGCCGGCGTGCGCTCTTCGTTCAGATGGGCGAGGTGGTTGAGAACAGCGAAATGCGACAGTTCCATCCCCCGCGGCAGAGCCTTTGACAGCAAGGTCCGCGCGAGTTGATCGACCATATAGATTTCGCTGAAAAGAAGGGCGCCCAGCGGCTCGTGCTCCGGCGGCGTCATGGTCCCGCAAAGGCCCGGTCATGGTCGAGAGAGGGCACTCTGCCGCGGGCCTTGCGCACTTCCGCAAGGTCGAGATCGACGAACGTCACGCCCGGCTCCGTCCCCGCATCCACCAGAACCTCTCCCCAAGGGGCGACGACAAGCCCATGACCGTAGGTTCTCCGCCCCGGGCCCTTGCGCTCGACATGCGTGCCCGTCTGCGCGGGCGCGAGAACGAAGCAGCCCGTCTCTATGGCACGGGCCCGCAGCAGAGGCTCCCAATGCGCGGCACCGGTGGTGGTATTGAAGGCGGCAGGAACCGTAAGAATTTCCGCGCCCGCCTTGGCCAGCGCGCGATACAGATAGGGAAACCGCAGATCGTAGCAGATCGACAGCCCGACCTTCCCGAAAGGTGTCGCTACCACCTCCGCCCGCTCGCCGGGCCGATAGCCGGAGGATTCGCGATACACTTCCGTCTCGGAGACCTGCACGTCGAACATGTGGATCTTGTCGTAGCGCGCGGCGATCTCCCCCTCCGGCGTGATGAGGAAGGCGCGGTTGGCAAAACGGCCATCCGGGTCGTGCGTCAGAAGCGCGAGCGAGCCGATCAGCAGCCAGACCCCGTGGTCCCGCGCGCGGGCGCGAAGCGCGGCGAGAGTAGGATCGTCTTCCTCGTGGCGCAGCACTGCGCGCTGGTGGGCGCGGTCGGTGGAGATGCAGTTCGTCACCTCCGGCGTCAACACGAACTCCGCCCCGCCAGCCACCGCCTGATCGATGAGCGCGAGGGTGCCGGGGAGGTTTTCCTCCGGCAGATCGGTGACGTTGAGCTGAACCAGAGCCGCGCGCATCCCTTCAGCCCTTGAGCAGCGGATCGAGGCGACCGGCCGCTTCCAGCGCGTGCAGATCATCGGAGCCGCCGACATGCACATCGCCGATGAAAATCTGTGGCACCGTATGCCGCCCGCCCGCCCGCCGGGTCATCGCGCTACGCAGATCGGGATCACGGGACACATCGATTTCTCGATAGGCGACGCCTTTTTTGGCAAGCAAACGTTTTGCTGCCGCGCAATAGGGGCAGGTGGGCGTCGTGTAGATCTCGATATCGGCCATGGTATCCTCGTGGTTCGCGCCAGATATAAGTGCTTATCCCCCTTTCGCAACGCGTGCGAGCACAACCGCCGCGACCTGCGACGCCCCCGCCGCCCGGAGCGCCGCGGTGCAGGCGGCAAGGGTGGCGCCCGATGTCAGCACATCATCGACCAGAAGCACCGGGCGACCGGCGATCGCCGCGGCCCGACGCGGCGTGCAGCGGATCGCACCAGCCATGTTGGCAAAACGGCCTGCCTTGTCACGCCCATCCTGGCTGCCGGTGGAACGCGGCCGATGCAGCAGATCAACGACGCAGTCCATCGCGGTTTCCCGCGCCAGCGCCTGCGCCAGCAAGGCCGACTGATTGTAGCGCCGCCGCAGCAGCCTGACCCAGTGAAGCGGCACGGGCGCGATCACCGTTTCGGGAAGCAGGAGCGGTTCAGCTGCCTGCCTCAACCAGCGCCCGGCCGGACGATGAAGTTCGGTGCGGTCGCCATGCTTGAACGCCAGAACAAGCCGCCGCCCCGTCCCGGCATAGGTGAAGACCGCGCGCGCCCTGTCCCAGACCGGCGGTTCGCGCAGGCAGCCGTCGCAGAGCACGCCGTCTTCCGGCCCACCCGGCAGGGGCAGGCCGCAGGCGTCGCAGACCAGACCGTCCAGGAAATCCACATCCCGCCAGCAGTCCGGGCAAAGGCCGAAGTCCTCCGCCACCGGCGCGGCGCAGGCCACGCATTGCGGCGGATAGAGCGCGCGCAGGGCCGCGCGCCCTCCCCGCGCGACGAGCGTTTGCAAAGTGCGGACCCTGCCCCTAGATTCGGCAGGTTCCAAGGTAGGCTCATGCATCAACCACCCCAACTGACCGATCGCCCCCAACTTCTCCGCCAGCGCGAGCGGGCGCGGCGGGACCAACCCGCGCTCTTTCTGCATGATGCCGTGGCGGACGAGATGCAGGAGAGACTGACAGAGGTTAACAGAAGGTTTACGAACCCGGCCATCGTCACCGCTTTTCCCGAAGCGTGGCACGCCTTCCCCAATGCCCGATTCGTCGCGGATGAGGAGGTGCTGGACCTTGAGGAAGGCGCGCATGACCTGCTGATCCATGACCTCGCGCTGCACTGGTCCGCCGATCCGGTGGGACAACTGGTGCAGGCGCGCCGCGCGCTCCGGCCTGACGGGCTGTTTCTGGGCGCGCTTTTCGCCGGTCAGACGCTCAGCGAGCTCCGGGCCGCCCTGGCGGAGGCGGAGGTCGCGCTGACCGGAGGGCTGTCCCCCCGCGTGGCGCCGATGGGGGAGATTCGCGATCTGGGCGGGCTGCTTTACCGTGCGGGCCTGGCCCTGCCGGTGGCCGACGGGGTGAAGCTGACGGTGACCTATGGCGATCTCATGGCGCTGTTTCGCGACCTCCGGGCGATGGCGGAGACAAATGCGCTGGCCGCGCGGCGCAAGACGATGCCGCCGCGGATGCTGTTCCCGACGGCTGCGGAGATCTATGGACGGACCTATGCCCTGCCAGATGGCCGCCTGCCTGCCACATTCGAGATCGTGTATCTCACCGGCTGGGCGCCCGATGCCAGCCAGCAGCAGCCGCTGCGGCCGGGCACCGCGATTCAGCGGCTGGAGGATGCCTTGAACGCGCCCCGCGACAAAGGCACGAATTGAAATCCCGCGGCCAGCGGTTATCTCGCCGTTGTCCGCCAGCAGGAAACCCGACATGCTAGACCAGAAGCCATCCTCTCTCGCGGCTCGTCCCTCGCACGCCCCGCCGGACCATCCGCCGCTTCCGCCCCGCCGGATCGGCGTGTTGCTGGCCAATCTCGGCACGCCCGACGGGTATGACTACTGGTCGATGCGGCGCTACCTGAACGAGTTTCTCTCCGACAAGCGGGTCATCGACTACCCCGCGTGGAAATGGCAGCCGCTGTTGCAGACGGTGATCCTGACGAAGCGGCCTTTCTCCTCCGGCGCGAATTACAAGCTGATCTGGGACGAGGAGCGGGGTGAAAGCCCCCTGCTCACCATCACCCGCAATCAGACGGAAGCGCTGCGCGACGCGCTGGCCGCGCGCTTTGGCGAGGCCGTGACGGTGGATTTCTGCATGCGTTATGGCAACCCCTCGACCGCAGAGAAGGTGGCGGAGATGGTGGCCGCAGGCTGCGACCGCATCCTGTTCTTCCCGCTCTATCCGCAATATGCGGGGGCCACGACCGCGACCGCGAACGACCAGTTCTTCCGCGCCCTGATGGCCGAGCGGTGGCAGCCCGCCGCGCGGACCGTGCCTGCCTATTTCGACCATCCGCTCTATGTGGAGGCGCTCGCCCGATCCGTGGAGACCGCCTATGCCGCGCTGCCGGTGCGGCCGCAGAAGCTCGTCACCTCTTACCACGGCATGCCGGTGCGCTATCACCTCTCGGGCGATCCCTACCAATGCCAGTGCCAGAAGACGACGCGCCTGCTGCGCGAAAGGCTGGGTTGGGAGAAAGACGCGGTGGACGTGACCTTCCAGTCGGTCTTCGGGCCGGAGGAATGGCTCAAGCCTTATACGGTCGAGCACGTGGCGGTTCTGGCGCGGGAGGGCATCCGCAATATCGCCGTGATGGCTCCCGCGTTTTCCGCCGATTGCATCGAGACGCTGGAGGAAATCAACGGCGAGATCCGCCATGCCTTCGAGGAGGCCGGGGGCGAAACCTTTACCTACATTCCCTGCCTGAACGACGAGGCTGCCCATATCGCGGCGCTGGAGGCCATCGTGGCGGAGAACCTGGCCGGGTGGGTGGCCTGACTCAGACCGAAGTGGGCCCGAACAGACATGGGAAAGGGCGGTGGTTGCCCACCGCCCCCTGAGTTCCGGGCCGTGACCGGTCCTGCGACCGGCGTGCCGGGGTATCTCAGTTCGCCGCCAGAGCCGCGCCGACCAGCACGACGAGCAGCAGCGGCACGACCACACCGGCCGAGGAGGAGGACGTGTCCTGCACCACGACTTCCGGTTGGACGACCGGTTCCACGACCGGAGCGTTGATGTTTCCTGCGAAAGCCGAAGAAGCAGCAACCGACACGGCAGCCGCGAGCGCGATCTTTTTCATGTTGACCTCCAGTGATATCCCGCCCCGCGTATACGGAGCCGGGCCTGAAAAACGAGCCTCGTAAACTCCAGTAATCACCGAAAATTGCGCCTGCAAAGAGGGTTTGAGCGGAGCGCCGCTTACACCCCTGAGGAGGCGTCAAATTAGCAACACCTGTGTGCCCACATTGGCCATGCCGAACAGCTCGGCGATGTGTTCATTGTAAAGCCCGATGCAGCCGTTGGAGGACCGCCGTCCGATCTTGCGCGTATCCTGCGTTCCATGGATCCGGTAGTAGGCCCAGGAGAGGTAGAGCGCATGCGTGCCCAGCGGATTGTCCGGGCCCGGCCCGATGAAATCCGGCCAGTCGGGATTGCGCTGCTTCATCGCCGGTGTCGGGCGCCAGGAGGGGCCGTCAACCTTCTTCACCACCTCGGTCCGTCCCTTGCGGGTCAGATCGTCGGTCTCCGGCACGGAGGTCGGATAGAGCCGGTAGATCGTCTGGTCCTCCGACCAGAAATGCAGCGCGCGGCTGTTGATATCGACCAGAATCGCCCCGTTCCTGGTATTGCTGAAGTAGTCCTGCCAGTGATGCGTGCGAAAGCTGGAGATGTTGCGCCGGATCGTCGGCGACAGCGGTTTTTCCATCTCGGTGGAGTTGGACATGTTCGCCTGAGCGCGGGCGACGGCCGGTGCTGCGAGGCTGCCGAGCAACATGCCCCCGACGAACATGCGCCGGCTGAAACCGACCCCAGAAGCGGAACCCTGCGACTTCTTCATCCCTCACTCCTTCGACCGCCCGTGGCGATCTGATTGCGGCGTCCTTTCACCTTGACAGGTGTGCTTCTGGTCATCCCAGAATTTGCGCTTTAATGCTCTCTGTCACAGGCTGCAAATCAACAAATACTCGTGATGCCGCCTTTTGACAGGGATATTTGCGACCGCGGGCCCGGGCGGCTACATCTCCGGGGACCCTTCTCCAACAGGCAAACGAACCACATGCTCCGAACTTCGCTTCTTCTGCTCACCACCGCGGCGACGCTCGCCGCCTGTTCCTCGCCGCCGCCCATCCAGTATGGCACGGATGGGAAGCCGCTGCCCCGCCTTTACCAGCTGAGCGCCGGAGAGACGGGCGCCATCCAGTACCGGATGCTGGACGGGGTGAATGCGCTCCGCTCGGCGCGCGGGCTGGCGATGCTGCAGCTTTCGCCGGAACTGAACGCCGCCGCTGCGACCCATTCGCGCGACATGGCGGTGCAGAACCGGCCCTGGCACTTCGGCTCCGACGGCTCCTCGCCCATCATCCGGGCGCAACGCGCGGGTTATGGCGGTGAGGTTCGGGGGGAGCTCATCTCCGAAACCTATGAGACGGAGCTGGAGACGCTGGCCGCGTGGATGGAGGACAAACCCTCGCGCGAGACGCTTCTCGACCCGGCCGCCCGCCTGATGGGGTTCGACTTCTTTCAGGATGGCAGGGGCAAGATATGGTGGACGATGCTGCTCGGAAGCTGATCCGCACAGCGCAGACGCCACGGCCTCCCGGGGAGAGGTCGTGGCAACCGACGGGAAGGGGCCGTGCGGCCCCTTTTCCTATGGCAGCAGGTAGATCGGCGTTCCTTCACGGACCATGGAGTATATCTCCTCGATCTCCTTGTCGGTCACGGCGATGCAACCGGCCGTCCAGTCCCGCGCGCGGCCCTTGGCCCAACCGGCCTCTCCATGGATGAAGATGTCACCGCCCGGAGAGAGGCCGAGCGCACGCGCGACCTCCACATCATGCGGGTTGGGATAGGAAATCCCGACCGACAGATGATACTGGCTGTTGGGATTGCGCCGGTCGATGAAGTAGAGCCCCTCCGGCGTGCGGCCATCGCCCGAAATCTGCTTGTGGCCCTGAGGCTGCGGCCCCAGCCCGATGTCATAGGTCTTGATCGCGATATTGTCGTGCAGCAGATACATTTTCCGCTGCGACTTGTGCACCTGTATCGACGTGACCTCTGGCCCGTCATAGCTTTTGAACTTGGATTGCGCTCCGCAGGCCGTCAGCGTCACGCAAAGCAAGAGAAGCGAAAGAATTCGCCACATGGTTATGGTCCTGCCCGTCCCTTTTTTTATTGCCCGGGAGGGTAGCAGATTTCCGCCAGATTCGCCTAGGCGGTTTGGACGTCAGTCGCGGCGGAAAGATGCAACCAGTTCCACATGGGTGGACCAGCGGAATTGATCCACCGGCTGGACCCAGTCCAGCCTGTAGCCCGCGCCCGTGAGCAGACGCGCGTCACGGGCGAAGGTCAGGGGATTGCAGGAGACACCGGCGATTCGCGGCACGCCCGCAGCGGCGATCTCTCGCGTCTGGGCCTCGGCTCCGGCGCGCGGGGGGTCGATGACCACCGCGTCGAGCCGCTTGAGTTCGGGGACGAGCAACGGGCGGCGGAACAGGTCGCGCGCCTCTGCCGTGACCTTGCGCAGCCCCTGGGCGCCCCGCCAGCCGCGTTCCAGCGCCCGGATGGCCGGTGCGCTTCCCTCTACGGCCAGCACCTCGGCCCGCTCGGCCAGCGGCAGGGCAAAGGTGCCGGACCCGCAGAACAGATCCCCCACGCGAGGGGCGGTCCCGACGATCTCCCGCATGGCGGCGAGCAGCGCGGCCTCCCCTTCGGCGGTGGCCTGAAGAAACGCGCCGGGGGGCGGCGAGACGAGGGCCGCGCCGAATCGCTGGAACGGCTCGGCGGCCTGCACGGCGACCTCCCCCTCCCAGCTCAGACGTGCGATCCCGTGCCGCCCCGCGATCACCGCCAGATCCCTGCGGAGCGCGGCGTCCAGCGGCTTGCCGCCCGTCACCGCCAGATCGGCCCCGCCGATGGCACGGGTGAGGGTAAGCGTCAGTTCCGCCTTCCGCGAGGCACCGAGCAGCGTCACCTCCTCCAGCGCCGGGCGGAGGGCCATCAACTCGGGATGGAGGAGCAGGCAGGCAGGCGTATCCACGAGCTGATCGGAAGCGCGCCCGTGAAAGCCGATCATCGCCCCTGTCTTGGTGCGCCGCCCGGACAGCGCCGCCCGGCGGCGGGACCGGGGGGGCGAGGTCAGGATGGGGCGCAGTTCCGTCTCGATCCCCTGTGCGGCAAGGGCTGCCGCCACCACCTGCGTCTTCCACGCGGCCACGAAGGCGTCGGAGGCATGCTGGAGCGCGCAGCCCCCGCAGGCACGGTAATGCGGACAGGGCGCGCGGACCCGGTCTGAGGAAGGGGTGACGATGCGCGGCTGGGCGAGGCGATCGCCCAAGACATCCCCCGCAACCTCTTCCCCCGGGAGGGCGCCGGGAATGAACACCGGGCCGTCCGCCCCCACGGCAATCCCGTCGCCATGATGGCCGAGGCGCTGAACGGTGAGGGTCATTCCGCCGCCTCCGTCTCCGCCCCGTCCATGGGATCGACGGCCAGAAAGCCGCCCGACTGCCGCCGCCAGTAGCGGGCATAGAGACCGTCGCGGGCCAGCAGGGCGTCATGCGTGCCCTCCTCCACGATCCGGCCCTCGTCCAGCACCACGATCCGATCCATCGCGGCAATGGTGGAGAGGCGGTGCGCGATGGCGAGGACGGTCTTGCCCTCCATCACCCGGTCGAGCGAGTCCTGAATGGCGGCCTCCACCTCGCTGTCCAATGCGGAGGTGGCCTCGTCCAGCACGAGGATCGGCGCGTTCTTCAGGAAGGCGCGGGCGAGGGCTATCCGCTGCCGCTGGCCGCCGGAGAGCTTCACCCCCCGCTCGCCCAGATGCGCGTCATAGCCCTTGCGCCCCTGATGGTCGGACATCTTCAGGATGAACTCATGCGCCTCGGCGGCCTTGGCTGCGGCGATCATCTCCTCCTCCGTCGCGTCGGGGCGACCGTAGAGAATGTTGTCGCGGGCGGAGCGGTTGAACATCGCCGTCTCCTGCGTGACCATGGCGATCTGGCGGCGCAGGCTCTCCTGCGTCACGTCGCGCACGTCGTAGCCGTCGATCAGAACGCGCCCCTTCTCCGTGTCGTAGAGCCGGAGAAGCAGCGCGACCAGCGTCGATTTCCCCGCACCCGACGCGCCCACCAGAGCGACCTTCTGCCCAGCGGGAATGTCGAGCGTGACGCCCCGGACCCCGGCCGACCCGCCGCCATAGGTGAAGGTCACGTCGTCATAGGTCATTGCCCCGCTCACCCGCGTCAGTTCGATCGCATCGGGCTTGTCGGTCAGGCTGTGCAGGCGGGAGAGGGTGTTCATGCCGTCCTCGATCTCGCCCACATTGGCATAGATGCTCATCAGCGACATGGAGACCCAGCCCGTCATCTGCGAGATGCGGAGCGCGATGGCCCCGGAGGCCGCGATATCCCCCGCCGTGGCCATGCCCCGCGTCCAGAGCAGCAGCGCCCCCCCGATGAGCACCACGGGCAGGATGCCGCCCAGCGCATTCAGCCCGAAGCGCAGCCAGGTGGAGACGATGCCGAAGCGGATGGTCTTGCGGCGGTAATCGCTCATCGCACCTAGGGCGACCTGATCCTCGAAATCCGCGTGGGCAAAGAGTTTCACCGTCTTGATGTTGGTGATCGTGTCCACGACATGGCCGGAGATCATCGCCCGCGCCGCCGCCCGCTGGGTCGAGCGCTTGCGGACACGCGGCAGGAAGTAGCGGATGAGCAGCAGGTAGAGCAGCAGCCAGACCGCCAGCGCCAGTGCGATCCACGGGTCGATGGCGACCAGCACCGCGACCGAGCCGACGACCGAGGCAAGCGCGAAGGTGACCGCGTTGATGAAATCGGTCGCGGTTTCCGTCACGGCGCGGGCGGTCTGCATCTGCTTCTGCGCGATGCGCCCCGCGAAATCGTTGTCGAAGAACGTGACGGACTGGCCCAGCGTCCAGCGGAACAGCCGCGAAAGGACCAGCGGCATCACGTTGGGCGCGACCAGCAGGTTGTTGGCCGCCGTGGAGACGCCGATGGCCACCGGGCGCAACACCGCAAAGAACAGCACGAAGCCGATCAGCGTCGCGGAATGGGCGGAGAAGTAATCCGCCGTCGCGGTGCTGGTCGTCGTGTCGATCACCCGCCCCAGCACCAGCGCCGTCATGACCTCCAGCACGCCCGCCAGCGCCGCGAGCACCCCCGCGATCAGCAGCCACACCCAGGCGCCCTTGATGCACCACAGGAAGAAGGCGCCCAGCGTCTGCGGCGGCGACGATTCCGCCGGGATGAAGATATCGGCGTTCGTGACCCCTCTCATGCGGGTTCTCCTGCGGTCAGGGGAGCGTTCTCCCCGTTGGTCGTCTTCGGGCCAGTCCCTGCCTCAGTCTCTGCCTCAGTCTCTGGGCCACTCTCCATCCCGGTATCCATGCCGAGGAACCCGCCCGACTGCCGCGCCCAGAGGCCGGCGTAGATGCCGCCCGCGGCCAGCAGCTCGTCATGGCTGCCGTCCTCCACCACGCGGCCGGCATCCAGCACAACGATCCGGTCCATGGCGGCGATGGTGGACAGGCGGTGCGCGATGGCGATCACCGTCTTGCCCTCCATCACGCCGTAGAGCGTCTCCTGAATGGCGGCCTCCACTTCGCTGTCCAATGCGGAGGTGGCCTCGTCCAGCACGAGGATCGGGGCGTTCTTCAGGATCACGCGGGCCAGCGCCACACGCTGCCGTTGCCCGCCGGAGAGCTTCACCCCCCGCTCGCCCACCTGCGCGTCATAGCCCGCGCGCCCCTCGCGGTCGCGCAGCTGGAGGATGAAGTCATGCGCCTCCGCCCGCTTCGCCGCGGCGATCATCTCCTCCTCCGTCGCATCGGGGCGACCGTAGAGGATATTCTCCCGCACCGTCCGGTGGAGAAGCGAGCTTTCCTGCTGCACCATGCCGATCGCACGGCGCAGGCTGTCCTGCGTGACCCCGGCGATGTCCTGCCCGTCGAGCAGGATGCGGCCGCGCTCCGGGTCGTAGAACCGCAGCAGCAGCTTCACCAGCGTCGTCTTGCCCGCGCCGGACCGCCCGATCAGGCCGATCCGCTCGCCCGGGCGAACGGTGAGGGTGACGCCGTCCAACCCCGCGCTGCCGCGGCCGTAGTGGTGGCTCACGTTTTCGAACTGGACGAGCCCCTTGGTGAGCTTCAGCGCCACCGCCTCCCGCCGGTCAACGAGGTGGATCGGCTCGGCCAGCGTCTGCATCCCCTCCTCCACGATGCCGAGCGACTGGAAGAAGTGGGTGAGCGCCCACATGATCCAGCCGGTCATCGCGTTGAGCCGGAGGGTCAGGGCCGTTGCCGCCGCGACCGCCCCCACAGAGGCGCTCCCCTGCATCCAGAGCCAGAGCGCCCAGCCCACGACGGCCACGATCAGCAACCCGTTCAGCGCCATCAGCACCACATCCATCGTGGTGAACACGCGCATCTCCCGCGCGGTGGCCTGCCGGAACCGCTCCATCCCCTCGCGGGCATAGTCCACCTCCTTGCCCTGATGGGCAAAGAGCTTGACCGAATGGATGTTGGTGTAGCTGTCCACCACCCGCCCCGTCAGCGCGGAACGGGCGTCCGAAGCGGCCTGCGAGGCGACGCTCACCCGCACCATCGTCCAGCGCATGAGCAGCCCGTAGAGCACGAGCCAGCCGAGCAGCGGCAGCGCCAGGCGCGGATCCGCATCCGCCAGCAGCACGGTCGCGCCGATGATATAGGCCAGCGCAAAGGTGATCGCGTCGAAAATCTGATAGACGGCATCTCCCGCAGAACCGGGGGCCTGCATGATCCGGTTGGCGACCCGCCCCGCGAAGTCGTTCTCGAACCAGCCGACGGACTGGCGGAGCACATGGCGGTGCGAGCGCCAGCGGATGAGCGTGCCGAAGTTCGGCACGATGGTGTTGTTGAGAAACGCCACCGACAGCCCCTGGACCACCGGGCGGAGCGTGAGCATGAACAGGCCCGCCAGCAGCAGCTCCGTCCCATGGGCGGCCCAGACCTCCGCCGGGGTGCCCTGCGAGAGGAAGTCCACCACACGGCCCATGTACCACACCAGCGCCACCTCCACCGAGGCCACGATGATGCAGAGCACCGCCGTGATGGCGAACACCCCGCGAAAGGGCCGGGCGAAGGACAGCAGGAACGGCCACAGGCGGCGCGGAGGGGCATCCCGCTCCTCATACGCCGTGTAGGGATCGACAAGGGTTTCAAAGAAGCGGAACATCGCTTCTGCCTTTCTGCGGTCGTGGAACGGGCTGACCGGGACGGCAGGGGCGTCTCATCCGTCAGCGCGGCTCCACACAATCCTGTCAGGACAGGGCATATAGGGCGGAATCCCTCTCAGGGAAACCGGGGGGCTAGCCGAAAAGGTCACCCTGTGGCGCGGGGCGCACCTCCGTCCGCGGGGCTTCGAGCCCCAGATGCCGCCACGCCGCCTGCGCCAGCATCCGCCCGCGCGGCGTGCGCGCGATGAGCCCCTGCTGCAGCAGGTAGGGCTCCGTCACCTCCTCTATCGCATCGCGGGATTCCGACAGCGCGGCAGAGAGCGTCTCCACCCCCACCGGTCCGCCGCCGTAGCTTTCCGCGATGAGCCGGAGGTAGCGCCGGTCGCTGCCATCGAGCCCCAGCGCATCGACGCCAAGCCTGCTCAACGCCCCGTCCGCGAGCGGCTGGGTGATATGGCCGTTCCCCTCCACCAGCGCGAAATCCACCACGCGGCGCAGGAGCCGCCCGGCGATCCGGGGAGTGCCGCGGGCGCGGCGGGCGATCTCCCGCAGGCCGCCTTCCTCCGCCGTGATCCCCATGAGGCGCGCGCCGCGGGCGACGATCTGGAACAGCTCGTCCTCCGTGTAGAACTGGAGGCGTGTGGGAATGCCGAACCTGTCCCTGAGCGGCGTGGTGAGCAGTCCGAGCCGCGTCGTCGCCCCGACCAGCGTGAAGGGCGGCAGGTCGATCCGCACGGTGCGCGCGGCAGGCCCCTCCCCGATCACCAGGTCGAGGGCGAAATCCTCCAGCGCGGGATAGAGCACTTCCTCCACCACCGGCGAGAGGCGGTGGATCTCGTCGATGAACAGCACATCCCGGGGTTCGAGATTGGTCAGGATCGCGGCGAGATCCCCGGCTTTGGCCAGAACCGGGCCGGAGGTCATCCGGAACCCCACACCCAGTTCGCGCGCCATGATCTGGGCCAGCGTCGTCTTGCCCAGACCGGGGGGGCCGTGGAAGAGCGTATGGTCCATCGCCTCGCCCCGCATCCGGGCGGCTTCGATGAAGATGCGCAGGTTGGCGCGCGCCTCCGCCTGACCAATGAACTCGTCCAGAAGCTGCGGGCGAAGCGCCCGGTCGGTTTCGGAGCTGTCCTCCGGCAGCGGCTCTGGCCGCAGGGTGGGATCTGGCATGGACATGATGGCGCCTCTCGCCGGAACTTTCGCGGAACATTGCCCGGAAGGCAAGACTTTGCGGCCCTAGCCCTTCGGCGCGAGCAGTTTCAGGGCTGCGCGGATCAGGTCCGGCGTCGCGGCCTCCGGCGCACGGCCCGCAGCCTCCGCCACCGCCGCCGCCGCCTCCCCCTGCCCATAGCCGAGGTTCAGCAGCGCCGACAGCGCCTCCGCCGTCGCAGCCGCCGAGGGAGAGGGCGGAGGCGGCGGCGGCAGGTCCACCACCACGCCCTCCTCGGCCGTCAGGGGCGCCGCGACCGTCGGCCCCGGCCCGGCCCCGAGCGCCATGACGGCGGGAGCCTTGCCCTTCAGCTCATTCACCACGCGCTGCGCGATCTTCGGGCCGACACCGGGCGCCGCCTTCACCGTCGTCCAGTCGCCGAGCGCGATGGCGCGCGCCAGCCCCTCCGCCCCGAGGGTTCCCAGAATGGCCAGCGCCGCCTTGGCGCCGATACCCTGCACGGTCAGCAGCAGCCGGTGCCACTCCTTCTCCAGCAGCGTCGGAAAGCCGAAAAGCTGGAGCAGGTCCTCCCGCACCAGCAGTTCCGTCCAGAGCGCGGCAGCGCCGCCCACGGCGGGCAGCGCGGCCATCGTCCTGTCCGAGACGTAAACGACATAGCCCACGCCGCGCACGTCGATCACCACATGGTCCTGGCCCCGATGCACGACCAGCCCGGCCACGCGCCCGATCATTGCGCCCTCGCCAGCGCGGCGGCGAGTCGGCCTGCGGATTGCATGTGATGCGCATGACAGATCGCCACGGCCAGCGCATCCGCCGCATCCGGCCCGGCAATGGCGATGCCCGGCAGATGCAGCCGCACCATATGGTCGATCTGCCGCTTCTGCGCGTGCCCCACGCCCACGACCGTCTTCTTGACCGCGTTGGGGGCATATTCGCCCACCCGGATGCCCGCCTGCGCCGGGACGAGCAGGGCGATGCCCCGCGCCTGACCGAGCTTCAGCGTGGCCACGGCATCCTTGTTGACGAAGGTCTGCTCCACCGCCGCGGCCTCCGGCGCATGGGCGGCAAAGACGCGGGACAGCTGGGCGTGCAGGCTCATCAGCCGCATGGCGAGATCCTCCCCCTCAGAATGCAGGACGCCATTGGCGATATGGCTGAGTCGCGAGCCGCGCACCTCTATCACCCCCCAGCCGAGGTTTCGGAGGCCCGGATCTATCCCCATCACGCGCATTCCGACCTGTCCCGAGCATTCTGTTGTCTTTTTGCCTCGCTAGCACGAAAGGCGAACACCCGCCAGAACGATCGGGGCATCAGCGACAATCCCGCAAGGAAGTTGCGACTTCCCCCCACTTCCTCGAAGAAATCACCACAGACGCCGCGAGAAAATCAGCTTCATCGCAAGAACCCATTTTCATTGAATTTTTGTGAAAGAAGCCATGCGCGGCGCGCAAGAGCGCCATGACATCTGCGCCCGTTGAGTTCTCAAAATGCCCGCTCTAGATGCAACGCAGTCAAGATGATGCTCCCATAAAAAGCACTTTGTAAAGGATACCAAGATGGCTACGCTCGACACCAACCCGAGCCTCTCGGGCCGCTCGACCGAAGGCCGCGCCCCCCACCTGTTCTTCGGCGCCTTCAGCGCCCTGAAAAGCTGGAACGACGCGCGGCTGACCCGCAAGGCGCTCTCCCGCCTGTCGGACCGCGAACTCAACGACATCGGCCTGACCCGCGCCGATCTGGACGATATCGGCGCGCTCTTCCGCTGAGCCGCCGACCCGGTCCGCAACCGATGCGGGCCCGACGATTGCAAGGCCGCGTTCCCCGCACAGGGGCGCGGCCTTTCGCATTCTGGTTAGTTGCGCAGACAGATCACTTGCGCAGAACGAGCGTGGTCCAGTCGCCCAGTTCATCGCGCGCGGCAACGCCGAAGCCCTGCGCCTCATAGGCGGCGACGACATCATCGGCCTGCTGGTTCAGAATGCCCGACAGGATGACATAGCCGCCCTCCGCCACGTTCACGCCCATATCGGGCGCAAGTTCCACCAGCGGACCCTTGAGGATATTGGCAAAGACCAGATCGAAGGGCGCGCGGGCGGTGATCGCCGGATTGTCGAAACCCGCGGCCTCCACGCAGATCAACCGGTCGCCAAGGCCGTTCGCCTCCGCGTTCGCGGCAGCAACCTCCACCGCAACGACGTCGATATCGGAGGCGAGCACCGTGCCCGGCCAGAGGGAGGCCGCCGCCATGGCAAGAACCGCCGTGCCGCAGCCGATATCCGCCACGTTCCGCCCGACGAACCCCTCGTCCGCGAGCCTGTCGAGCGCCTTGAGGCACCCCAGCGTCGTGGCGTGGTGGCCGGTGCCGAAGGCCACCGCCGCCTCGATCAGCAGGGCCACGCGGCCATCGGGCACCTTGTCGGCGTCATGCGCGCCATAGACGAAGAAGCGCCCCGCCTCCACCGGATGCAGTTCGCGCCGAACCTTGGCGACCCAGTCGATCTCCGGCAGTTCGGAGACGGTGAAATCCTTGGCCGCATGAACGGCGGCGAGCAGCGCCAGCGCCACCTCGTCCGGCGGATCGAAGAAATAGGCGCCGACTTCCCACAGACCGGAGCCGTCCTCGATCTCGAAGGCGCCGACGCCGTAGGGCTCGGGCTCCAGATCCTCCAGCGCTTCGGCAAGCGCATCGGCAGGCTCGCGGCCGGGCAGCGTGGTCAGGGCGGCATAGGTGGGCATGTGGGCCTCCGGGCGTTTCCGGCCCCGCCTAAGCGGAGGCGCGGGAGGGGTCAAGGACGGAAAGGCTGATCTCCATGAGCCTGTCGGGCGGGAGCGCCGCGTCAAGCGTCGTGACGGGGCAGGCGAATGTCTCCAGCCAGGCCAGATGCCCCGCCAGCGACCGGCCCGTGAAGAAGGGATCGTCATAGCTTTCCGCCCAGGCGAGAAACTCCGCCGTCTCCGGGCAGTCGGCGGCATCGCCGTAGCGCAACCGCTCCCGCCGGCGGAGACGCTCCATCCGCTCTCCGGGGTCGAGGCGGAGGAAGATGACCGCCGTCACCCGTTCCCGCAGCCGGCCCTCCCACCGCATCGGCGCGCCGGACAGAACCCAGTCCCGCCGGGGCAGGAACATCGCCTCCATGAGCGCGAACCGCTCCGCAGGCGGGCGGGGTGTGCGAAAGGGGGGATCCGTGGGGTGCCAGTAGAAATCGTCGGTGTCGAAATGCTGGCTCGCAAGACGGATCGCCAGCAATCGTCCCAGCGTCGATGTCCCGGTCCCGGAGGCTCCCGTCACCAGGATGCGGCAGGGGGGAACGTGGCGGGACGCGCCGATCGGAACCTGTCCGGGAAAGGCCGTCTGCGGTGCCGGGGCGGAGGGGTGCCCGTAGCGATCTCCGCCGGTCCTGTCCTTGGCAGACGGGCCGTCCGCCTCCGGCGTGCCGCCGTCCTGTCCTTCGGCTCTCTCGCTCACCGCGCCCTCCGCTTGCGATCCCGTTGCCAGCCCCGGTCCCCCGGAGCCGGCTTTGCCGCAGGCGTCGCGGTCAGGTCGCCGCGCCGATCCCGACCGGGCAGGTGACGCCGGTGCCCCCGATGCCGCAATAGCCCGCAGGGTTCTTTGCCAGATACTGCTGGTGGTAATCCTCTGCCGGATAATAGGCGGGCGCGGGCAGGATTTCCGTGGTGATGGCGCCATAGCCCGCAGCCTTCAGCCGCGGCGCAAAGGCGGCCAGCGAGGCTTCCGCAGCCGCGCGCTGCGCCTCATCGGTCCAGTAGATCGCGGAGCGGTACTGCGTGCCGACATCGTTGCCCTGCCGCATGCCCTGCGTGGGGTTGTGGTTCTCCCAAAAGACCTTCAGCAGATCCTCATAGCTGACCATGGCCGGATCATAGACGACGCGGACCACCTCGTTATGGCCGGTCATGCCGGAGCAGACCTCCTGATAGGTCGGGTTGGGCGTCACGCCGCCTGCATAGCCGACGGAGGTGGACCACACTCCCGGCACCTTCCAGAAGATACGTTCCACACCCCAGAAACAGCCCATGCCGAAGATCGCCACCTGCATCCCCTCCGGCATGTCCCAGAGAGAGCGGCCGGACACGAAATGCGTCTCGGCGGTGGGAATGGGATGGGTGCGGCCGGGAAGCGCCTCGTCACGCGTGGGAAGCGCCAGTTTCTTGCCGGGGAAGGTGAACATGCTCGGTCCTCCTGTGAGTGGAGAGAATATAGGAAACCTGCGGCCAACCCCAAGTAATCGCGGGGGCAAGGTGGCATGTTCCAGCCTAGTAGAAGCTCTGCGGGTCGATGTCGATGGTTACCCGGAGGTGACCGGGCACACGAAGCTGCGAGATCCATTCGGAGATCGCGCCCTGAAGGCCCACGCCCTTGCCCGCCTTCACCAGCAGACGCACCCTGTGGCGGCCCCTGACGCGCGCGATCGGTGCCGGGGCCGGGCCATAGACCTGCGCCCCCACGCGGCGGAGCGGCTGGTCCCGCCGCGCGAGTTCGGCGCCGAAGTCGAACGCCTCCGCAACATCGGGGGAGGACAGGATGATCCCCGCCATGCGCCCGTAGGGCGGCACCCCCGCCGCGCGGCGCTCCTCCGCCTCGGCCCGCCAGAAACCCTCCTCATCGCCCGAAAGGATCGCGCGGATCACCGGATGCTCGGGCTGGAAGGACTGGAGCAGCGCCAGCCCCTGACGCCCCTCCGCCCGGCCCGCCCGGCCCGCCACCTGCCGCATGAGCTGAAACGTGCGTTCCGCCGCGCGCAGATCGGAGCCTTTCAGCCCCAGATCGGTGTCGATCACGCCGACCAGCGTCAGAAGCGGGAAGTTGTGGCCCTTGGCGACGAGCTGCGTGCCGATGATGATGTCGGCGCCGCCCTCCGCGATCTCTTCTATCCGCGCCTTCAGCGCGCGCGCGGAGCCGAAAAGGTCGGAGGACAGCACGGCGATCCGGCGGCCCGGAAATAGCGCCTCCACCTCCTCCGCCAGCCGCTCCACCCCCGGCCCGACGGGGGCGAGCTTGCCCTCCACCCCGCAGGAGGGGCAGGCGGTGGGGATCGGCTTCGTCTCGCCACATTGATGGCAGACGAGCCGCTTCTGGAACCGGTGTTCCACCATCCGGGCGTCGCAGTGGTCGCAGCCGATCTGGTGCCCGCAGGCCCGGCAGACGGTCAGCGGCGCATAGCCCCGCCGGTTGAGGAACAGCAGCGCCTGCTCCCCCGCCTCCACCCGCGCCGACACGGCGGCGGCAAGCGTGGGGGAGATCCAGCGGTTGGAGGGAACATCCTCGTCGCGCATGTCGATGGCCCGCATCTCGGGCAATTCCGCGGCACCATAGCGCGCGGCAAGGTCGATCCGCGCGTATTTCCCCGCCTCCGCATTGGCCCAGCTTTCGAGCGACGGCGTGGCGGAAGCCAGAATGACCTGCGCCGAGCAGAGCGAGGCCCGCAGCACCGCCATGTCGCGCGCATTGTAGAGGATCCCCTCCTCCTGCTTGTAGGAGGTATCGTGCTCCTCATCGACAACGATCAGCCCCAGATCGCGGAAGGGCAGGAACAGCGCGGACCGTGCGCCGACGACGAACTGCGCTTCGCCCCTGCTCACCGCGCGCCAGAGGCGGCGGCGTTCGGTCTGGGTGGCGCCGGAATGCCACTCCGCAGGCCGCGCGCCGAAGCGCGCCTCCACCCGCTTGAGGAATTCCGCCGTCAGCGCGATCTCCGGCAGCAGCACAAGCGCCTGCCGCCCGGCGCGCAGACATTCGGCCACGGCCTCCAGATAAACCTCCGTCTTGCCCGAACCGGTGACGCCCTTCAGCAGCGTCGTGCCATAACGGCCAGAGGCCACGCCCTCCCGGAGCCGCGCCGCGGCGGCGGCCTGATCCTCCGTCAGCGCATGACCGGCGCGGGCGGGGTCGAGCCGCGGATAGGGCTGGTCGCGGGGGGCCTCCTGCTCCAGCAGCACAGCCTGCGCCACGAGGCCCTTCACCACGCCGGAGGAAACCCCGGCCAGCCCCGCCAGCTCGGCGGGCGTGAAGCCCGGATCGCCATATTCGTCCAGGATGTCCAGAACCCGCGCCCGGGCCTCCGTCATCCGGTCCGGCTCCCGCCCGCCCCGCAGCAGGATGCGCCGCGTCGCGGGCGGCGCGCCAAGCCCCGGCGCCCGCGTGGCGAGCCGGAGCATGAGCGCGAGCGGCGTCAGCGTGTATTGCGCGCCGCGCTCCAGAAACTGGCGCATCGTCTCCGCCATGGGCTCCGCATCCAGAACGCGGGTGACGGGGCGGAGCCGGGCCGCGTCGAAGTCGCCGTCTCCCGACCCCCAGACCACGCCCAGCACCTGCCGCGGACCGAGCGGAACCTGCACGAAATCCCCCTCCGCGCAGCCGCCCTCCGGCGCCAGATAGTCCAGCCGCCGGTCGAGCGCCGTGGTCACGACGCCGACGCGCGCGCCCGCCGGATAGTGGCCGGGGGCGGCTGACGCGGCAACGGGGGTGTGAAACAGGTCAGTCATGCACTTTCCGCCCGCCTCCCGGTGGGGTATGACGGCCTCCAATCCCTTTCACGAACAGGACACCCGTGATGAAGTTCTTCGTCGACACCGCCGATGTCGCGGCCATCGCCGAGCTGAACGAGCTTGGCATGGTCGACGGCGTCACCACCAACCCGTCGCTCATCCTGAAATCCGGCCGCAACATCCTTGAAGTCACCAAGGAGATCTGCGGCATCGTTTCCGGCCCGGTCTCCGCCGAAGTCGTGGCGCAGGACGCCGACGACATGATCGCGGAGGGCCGCAAGCTCGCCGAAATCGCGCCGAACATCACGGTCAAGGTGCCGCTGACCTGGGCGGGCCTGAAGGCCTGCAAGGTGCTGTCGGACGAAGGGTTCATGGTCAACGTGACGCTCTGCTTCTCCCCCAACCAGGCGCTGATCGCCGCCAAGGCCGGGGCCACTTTCATCTCGCCCTTCATCGGGCGCCTGGACGATATAAACATCGACGGCCTGGATCTCATCGCCGACATCCGGCACATATATGACAACTACGGGTTCGAGACGCAAATCCTGGCCGCGTCCATCCGCACCGTGAACCATATCACCGAATGCGCGAAGATCGGGGCCGATGTCATCACCGCGCCCCCCGCCGTCATCAAGGCGCTGGCCAGCCATCCGCTGACCGAAAAGGGCCTCGACCAGTTCAACAAGGACTGGGCGGCGACGGGGCAGAAGATCCTCTGACCCGTTTCGACCCCTGGCTGGCGCGTTGGGGGCTGATCCCCGACGGGCCGGTAACGGACACTCCCGGCGCACGGCTCCTGCCCGTGCGGCACCTCGGCCGGCCCGCGATGCTGAAGGTCACGCGGTCGGACGAGGAGCGCGCGGGGTATCCGCTGATGGTCTGGTGGCACGGTGAAGGCGCGGCCCGCGTGCTGGCCTGCGAGGGCGATGCGCTGCTGATGGCGCGGGCCACGGGGCCACGGTCGCTCCTCCACATGTCCCGGACGGGAGAGGATGCCGCGGCGACGGCGGCGCTCTGCGCGGTGCTCGCCCGTCTTCACCGCCCCCGCGCCGGGGCGCCGCCGCTCGCCCCGCTGGAGACGTGGTTTGCCAGTCTGTGGCGCTTTGCCGCCGATCCGAGACTGGCCCGCGGGACCGAGATCGCACGGCAGGCGCTGGCCGACCAGCAGGAGCGCCTGCCGCTCCACGGCGATCTGCATCACGGCAACGTGCTCGACTTCGGCGGGGAGGGTTGGCTCGCCATCGACCCGAAGGGGATCGAAGGCGACAGGGCGTTCGACCATGTCCGGCTTTTCACCAATCCCGATCTTGCCGAGCCCCGCCACCCCGTCGCGCTGATGCCGGGCGTCTTTGAGGCGCGTCTGGCCATCGTCGCCCGTGACGCCGGGATCGACCGTCCCCGCCTGCTCCGCTGGATCGTGGCGGGAACGGCTCTGTCCGCGGCGTGGCTGCTGGAGGACGGCGCGGATGCCACGCTCACTCTGGCCGTAATGTCACGCGCGCTGGAAGAATTGGACGGGGGCTGACCGCCCGCGTTGCCGCCTTCCCGCCGCCCCGCCATAGTCGGGACAAAAATCGAGAGGGCAGCCATGGCGGACAATACGGCACAGGAACTGCGCGAACGTATTCTTGCGGAACCGGAACTCATTCTCGAAGACAGGGATCTGATGCGCGCCCTCATCGCGGCGAATGACCGCGCGCTCGGCCCCAATGTGATAGACCTGCGCAGCGTCGCGATGGAGCGGCTCGAATCCGAACTCGACCGGCTGGAGGATACCCACCGGCACGTCATCGCCGCCGCCTATGACAACCTCGCCGGCACCCGGATCGTGCAGCGCGCCGTGCTGAAGCTTCTGGAGCCTGTGGATTTCGCCGAATTTCTCGCCATGCTGCAGGATGAGGCGCGGCAAATCCTGCGCCTCGACAGCGTGCGCCTGGTGATCGAGGCGGAGGTGGAGGCGGAAACCGCCGGCCCCCTTCCCGTCCTGAAGATCGCGCCCGCGGGCTTCTGCGACGCCTATGTCTCCACCGGGCGGCGGGGGCGGGCCAAGCCGGTCACGCTCCGCCCCCTTCAGGATTCGGGCGAGCTTTATGACGATGCCGCCATCCTGTCCGAAGCGCTGCTGCTGCTGGATCTCGGCCCCGGACGGCTGCCGGGGCTGCTGGCGCTCGGTTCCTCCGACGCCAACCACTTCCGTTCGAGCCACGGCACGGAGCTTCTCACCTTTCTCGCTGGGGCCTTTGAGCGGATGATGCGCCGCTGGCTGGCATGAGCCTGCTTTCCCCGGCGGTCAGGGACGCGCTGGAGCAATGGCTGACCCGGCTCCGCGCGGTGGAGGGTGCGGCGGAAAACACGGTGATCGCCTATCGCAGCGATGTCGTGGGGTTTCTCACGTTCCTCTCCACCCATCATGGCGGCGCAGCGGGTCTGGCTCCCCTCGCCCGCATTACAGGCTCCGACATGCGGGCCTGGATGGCGCATGAGCGCGGGCGCGGCCTGTCGGCGCGGTCGCTTGCCCGTGCGCTCACGGCGGTCAAGACCTTCTACGGCTGGCTGGCGGAACGCGAGGGGTTCGAGCCGACCGCCGTCCTCAGCATCCGCCCGCCCCGCTTCAAGGCCCGCCTGCCCCGCCCGTTGAGCGAGGAGGCCGCGCTTTCCGTCATCGACCGGGTGGAGCTTCAGCACGAGGAGCCGTGGCTCGGCGCCCGCGACGCCGCCGTGGTGACGCTGCTCTACGGCTGCGGCCTGCGGATTTCCGAAGCGCTGTCCCTGCGTCGTCGCGACGCCCCGCTGGGTGAGACGCTGCGCGTCATCGGCAAGGGCAACAAGGAGCGTCTCGTTCCCGTGCTGCCCGCCGCACGGCAGGCGGTCGCGGATTACGTCGCCCTGCTTCCCTTCGCCGTCCCGGCGGAGGAGCCGCTGTTCCGGGGCGCGCGCGGCGGTCCGCTCAACCCCGGCCTGATCGCCCGTGCGATGGAGCGGGTCAGGAGCCAGATGGGCCTGCCCGCGACCGCCACCCCCCATGCGCTCCGCCACTCCTTCGCCACGCATCTTCTGAACGCGGGAGGCGACCTCCGGGCGATACAGGAACTGCTGGGCCACGCTTCGCTTTCCACCACGCAGGTCTATACCGCCGTTGATGCACGGCGGCTGATGGAGGTCTACGAGAACACCCACCCGCGGGCATGACCGGCGGAGATCGCTTCAAGACTCATCCTTACCGCAGTGATGCAGAACCGAACCCCCTCCTGAGGTCACTTTCAGACCCCATCACGCAACGATGGGGCGCATAGCCCGCGGAAAAGCAAATTCCGCTGCACCTCGCAGGAGCAGGGGTTTGGCACACTCTCGGCGGAAAACGGGCGGGGCGCGGGCAGCGCGGCGGCGGGATTGAACGGAAGACAAGTGTCGGCGGCAATCTGGGGCCACGGTTGCAGGCAATGCGGCGGGCCTGTCCGATGCCCGGCTCTCCCCCCTGCGGGGGCTCCCGCCTGCCTCCATGATTGCAGGGCCAGACAGGGCGATCGGGCGGTCCGGTAACCCTCGCGCGCGTCCCCGGCGTTGCGCCCGAGGGAAATATGGGCGATGACCGGGGGGAACGTCACGGGATTGCCATGATCACCACCGCTCGCGCCTATCTGGTCCATATCTTCACCGCCACTGGGGCGATCTGGGCGACGCTGGCCATGCTTGCCGCCGTCGATCACAAGTGGGACACGATGTTCCTGTGGCTGGTCGTCGCCTTCATCGTGGACGGAATCGACGGCCCGCTGGCCCGCCGTTACGACGTGCGGGAAAAGGCGCCGATCATAGATGGGGTGCTGCTCGACCTCATCATCGACTACCTGACCTATGTGTTCATCCCGGCCTATGCGCTCTTTGCCTCCGGGATCCTGCCCGGATGGACAGGCTGGTGCGCGATACTGGTCATCAACTTCGCCTCCGTGCTCTATTTCGCGGACAGCCGGATGAAGACCAAGGACAATTCCTTTTCCGGCTTCCCGGCCTGCTGGAACATGGTGGTGCTCGTGTTCTTTGCGCTGAAGCCGGATTTCTGGATCGTGCTTGCCATCGTCATAGCCTTGGCGGTGCTGATGTTCGCGCCGCTGAAATTCGTCCATCCCATGCGCACGAAGCGCTGGTCTGCCCTGACGCGCCCGGTGGCGTTTCTCTGGGTGGCGCTGGCCGGGTGGAGCGCCTGGGTGGATTTCTGGCCCTCTGGCGTCGTGCAATGGGGGCTGGCGATCACGACGATCTATCTCGTCCTCGCGGGGATCGTGCAGCAGATGACCGAAAGGCCCGGGCGCTTCTCGCCGCCCTGACAGGGCCCTGACAGGCGCCGTTGACGGGATATGGAAAAGGGCGCGAACCGCGCCCTTTTTCTTTTAACCGAGTATCTTTTACCTGAGTATCTTTTACCCAGGCGCCGCCCGCTTCAGGCAAGCACGCCATCGCAGCGGGCACAGGTGCCCGGGTGCTTGTGGGTGCCGACATCGGGCAGGATCTTCCAGCAGCGTTCGCATTTGCCGCCGTCCGCATGTTCAAAGACCACGCCCACGCCTTCGATCTCCGGCAGGCGGAACGCCTCGGCCGGGATCGGATCGGTCGTCAGCCAGATTTCCGAGGTGATGCAGACATCCGCGAATTCGACGCCCTTCAGCGCCTCCTGCATGTCCGGGTTGCGCACATGGACGACGGGAGCGGCCTCCAGGCTGGAGCCGATTACCTTCTCCTGCCGCTGGATCTCCAGCGCTGCCGTCACCACCCGGCGCACGCGGCGGATCTCCTCCCATTTGCGGGCGAGCGCGGCATCCTGCCAGTCCGCAGGCGTCTCGGGGAAGTCCTCCAGATGAACGGAAGACTCCTCGCCCGGATAGCGCGACAGCCAGACATCCTCCATCGTGAACGCCAGCACCGGGGCGAGCCATGTCACCAGCCGGTGGAACAGCATGTCGAGCACCGTGCGGGCCGCGCGCCGGCGCAGGCTGTCCACGTCATCGCAGTAGAGCACGTCCTTGCGGATATCGAAGTAGAAGGCCGACAGATCGACGGTGCAGAACTGGAACAGCTTCTGGAACACACCCTGGAAGTCATAGGCGTCATAGCCGCGCCGGACCTCGCCATCCAGCTCGGCCAAACGGTGCAGCACCCAGCGTTCCAGCTCCGGCATATCCTCCGCCGCGATGCGTTCCGCCTCGTCCCAGCCGTCGAGATTGCCGAGCATGAAGCGCATGGTGTTGCGCAGGCGGCGATAGCTGTCGGCGGTGCCCTTCAGGATTTCCTTGCCGATCCGCTGGTCCACCGTGAAATCGGACTGCGCCACCCAGAGCCGCAGGATGTCCGCCCCGTATTCCTTGATGACCTCCGCCGGCACCACGGTATTGCCGAGCGACTTGGACATCTTCATGCCCTTCTCGTCCAGCGTGAAGCCGTGGGTCAGCACGCCGCGGTAGGGCGCGCGCCCGATGGTGCCGCAGGCCTGCAGCATGGAGGAGTGGAACCAGCCGCGATGCTGGTCCGTGCCCTCCAGATACAGATCCGCGATGCCGTCCGGCGTGCCGTCGGGCCGGTCGCGCAGCACGAAGGCATGGGTGGATCCGCTGTCGAACCACACGTCCAGCACGTCCCTGACCTGATCGTAGGCGGCGGGATCGTAAAGGCCGTCCAGCACCTTTTCCTTGAACCCGTCCTCGAACCATACATCCGCGCCGTCGGCCTCGAAGGCCGCGACGATCCGGGCGTTCACCTCCGCGTCGCGGAGCAGGAAATCGGCGTCTGTAGGTTTCCCGCCCCGTTTCACGAAGCAGGTGAGCGGCACCCCCCAGGCGCGCTGGCGCGACAGAACCCAGTCGGGCCGCGTCTCCATCATGGAATGCAGCCGGTTGCGCCCCGACACGGGCGTAAACGCCACCAAGTCCTCGATGGAGGTCAGCGCGCGCTGGCGGATCGTGTCGCCATAGGTGGCCATGCCATCGTCCAGCGGCTTGTCGATCGCCACGAACCATTGCGGCGTGTTGCGGTAGATGACCGGGGCCTTGGAGCGCCAGCTATGCGGATAGGAGTGCTTGATCCGGCCCCGCGCGATCAGGGCGCCCGCCTCGACCAGCCGGTCGATGACGGCCTTGTTCGCACCGCCCTCCTTGCCCTTCGGCGTGATGATGAACTCCCCGGCGAACAGCGGCAGGTCGGCCCGGTAGGAGCCGTCCTCCATCACGTTGTAGGTCATCGGAAGGCCGAACTTCAGCCCGAGCTGATAGTCGTCGTCGCCGTGGCTGGGCGCGGTATGGACAAAGCCCGTGCCGGCATCGTCGGTGACGTGATCGCCCGGCAGCATGGGCACGTCATAGTCCCACTCGCCTTCGCCGCCCTCCACACCGCGGAGCGGATGGGACAGGATCAGCCCGCCCAGCTCCTCCGCCGTCACGTCGCGCAGCCGCTCCGCCCGGTCGATCCGCGCGGCGGTGAACACGCTGTCCGCCAGCTTGTCGGCCAGCAGCAGACGGTCGCCGGGTTTCGCCCAGTTGTCCTCGGCGGCTTCCTTCACTTCGTAAAGGCCGTAGGAGATCTCAGGGCTGAAGGCCACGGCGCGGTTCTGCGGGATCGTCCAGGGCGTCGTCGTCCAGATCACCACCGCCGCCGAGAGAAGGCCGGTGTCCATGCAGCCGTCCCCCTCCGGGAAGCTGCCGGCCGCGACCACCGGGAACTTTACCCAGATCGTGTGCGAGGTGTGATCGTGATACTCGATCTCCGCCTCGGCCAGCGCGGTCTTTTCGACCGGTGACCACATGACCGGCTTCGACCCCTGATAGACCGAGCCGTTCATGACGAACTTCATGTATTCGTCGGCGATCACGGCTTCGGCGTGATAGGCCATGGTCAGGTAGGGATCGGCCCAGTTGCCGGTGATGCCGAGGCGCTTGAACTCCTCCCGCTGGATATCGACCCAGCCTTCGGCGAAGCGGCGGCATTCGCGGCGGAAGTCCACCACGGGCACGTCGTCCTTGTTCAGACCCTTGGCGCGGTACTGTTCCTCGATCTTCCATTCGATCGGCAGGCCGTGACAGTCCCAGCCGGGGACGTAGCGGCTGTCCTTGCCCATCATCTGCTGGGAGCGGACGATGAAGTCCTTCAGCGTCTTGTTCAGCGCGTGGCCGATATGCAGATGCCCGTTCGCATAGGGAGGGCCGTCATGCAGCACGAAGGACGCGCGCCCCGTCTTTTCCCGCAGACGGTCGTAGATACCGATCCGCTCCCACCGGGCCAGCCATTCCGGCTCCCGCGCGGGCAGGCCCGCACGCATGGGGAATTCGGTCTTCGGCAGGAAGACGGTGTCGCGGTAGTCCACGGTATCGGCAGGCGTATCGGTCATCGGAACGGTCCGGTCAGAGGAGGGAATGTCGGCGCGGGTCGGAAAACCCATGTCCCCGGCGTCTCTGAAAGGTCAGAGAGCCGGGCCGGTAATTCGGAAATTGCGTGCCAGCGTCGCGTTCATTGGGCGCTTATAGAGCCGCTCACCCGTCCCGTCCACACCCGGCTTGCGGGTCACCTGCGGTCGAACAAGCCGGTCAGGGCGCGGCTCACGAGGTTAGCCACCTTGGGACGCGGCGCGCGGCGGAAGGGCAGCGGGCGGCAGACCTCCATCGCCGCGACGCCGACCCGCGCGGTGAGGGAGCCGTTCACCACCCCCTCGCCGAAGCGGCGCGACAGCTTGGACAGAAGCCCCCCGCCGACCAGCGGCTCGATCAGATCGTCGCCCGCCGCGACCGCGCCGGTGGCAACCAGATGGGTCAGAACGGTGCGCAGCAGCCGCCAGCTGCCGAAAAAGCCGGTCCGCCCGCCGTAGATCTCCGCGATGCGGCGGATCATCCGCAGGTTTGCGGCCAGCGCCGTCAGCACATCCGCCAGCGCCAGCGGGACGAAGGCGGTGACCACGGCCACCTGCCGCGCCGCGCCCTCCACCTCCCGCCGGGCGGCGATGTCGAGGGGGGCCAGCACCTCGACCTCCGCCAGATCGATGAGGCCGTCGCCGTCCAGCAGTTCCTCCCGCCGCGCGGCATACCGCTCCCGCCCCCAGCGGAGCTCGGGGCGGCCCGCGTAAAGCGCCACCACGTCATCGGCCACCTTGCGCGCGGCGGACAGGTCGCCCGAGGCCAGCGCCTTCTCCACCTCCACCTTCACGTGGTCGAGACGGGCGAGACGCAGATAGGCGACCCATTCCTTGCCGATGAGCAGCAGCAGCGCGAGACAGAACAGCCCGACCAGCACCAGCGCGATGGTGCCGAGCGTCGGGTTCCGCTGGATAAGGCCGGTGATGTAATCCCATGTGGCGAGCGTCACGACAAAGCCGATCAGCGCGACCAGCACCGCCCAGAAGAACTTCGCCAGGCGGGAAGGACGGCTGGAGGCCAGCACCGCCATCGTCCGCATCGCCTGCCCGGTGGGAAGGTCGGCGTCCGGGTCGTCCATGATCGGCGGGGCGGAGGCGGGCGTGACCTCCGGCCGGTCGTCGTCGGCATATTCGATCAGCACGCCCTTGCGTGGGGTCTCGCTCACAGCCGGTCTCCGATCAGGAACTCCGCCGCGCGGTCAAGGCGGATATGGGGCGGCCCCTCGCCGGGGCGCAGATGCAGCTGGGGGGGCGCGAAGTTCATGATCTCGTAATCCGCATCCAGCCATTTCTTCACCCCCTCCCGCGCGGGGGACAGCAGGCGGGCGGGGTCGTCGGGCAGTTCGCCGGGGTAATAGGCCGCCTGCCGCCCGGAGCCGAGCAGCGTTCCCCGCACGGCGTCCAGCATCTGGCCGCGCCAGTCGATCTGCTCCTCCACCGTCGCGCGGATGGAGGCGATGGACATGGCCGCGGTCCGGGCACCGGAGAAATCCGCCCGGTCCCGTGCCTCCCGCACGAGGGCCTCCATGATGGCGGTGAGCCTCGGGTGCTGGGAATGGTGAAGGTGATCCGCCTTTGTGGCGGCGAACAGGATCCGCTCCACCCGCCTGCCGCCCAGCATGGAGGTAAGCCAGCGGTTCCGTCCCGGCCGGAAAGCGCCGAGGATGTCGGCCAGCGCCTGCCGCAGATCCTCCACCGCGGGCGGGCCGGAATGGATCGCGCCAAGCGCATCGACCAGCACCACCTGCCGGTCGATCCGGGCGAAATGGTCGCGGAAGAAGGGCTTCACCACCTCCCGCTTGTAGGCATCGAACCGGCGTTCGCATTCGCGCCAAAGGCTGCCCCGCGCGGGCTTCTCCGGCGGGCGGAGGGGGGCAAAGGTCAGCACCGGGGAGCCGGCCATCTCTCCCGGCAGCAGGAAGCGGCCCGGCGTGCAGTCGGAAAAGCCCGCCTCCCGCGCGGTATGGAGATAGGCGGTGAAGGCCTCGGCCAGCGTCTTTATCGTCGGCTCGTCGAACTTCCCGCCTGCATCGGTGTCATCAAGGAGGGCAAGGAAGGCACGACCCTCCTCCCGCGTCTCCAGCCGCCGCAGGGTTTCCGCGGACCAGTCGGCATAGGTCTTTTCCATCAACCCAAGGTCCAGCAGCCATTCGCCGGGGTAATCCACGATGTCCAGATGCACCGTCCGCGGTCCTGACACGGCGCCCAGCAAACCCGTGGGCTGCACCCGGAAGGACAGGCGGAGCTGGGAGATGGAGCGCGTCGACTCCGGCCAGCGGGGATTGTCACCGCTCAGCGCGGCAAGATGCGATTCATAGTCGAACCGCGGGAGCGTGTCATCGGGCTGCGGCTGAAGCCAGGCCGCCTTGATCGCCCCCGAAGCGGCGGGGGAGAATTGCGGCATCCGCCCGCGATCCATCAGGTTCGCCACCAGCGAGGTAATGAACACCGTCTTGCCCGAACGCGCGAGCCCGGTGACGCCCAGACGGATCACGGGCTCGAAAAACGCCTCCGACACGGTCGCGCCCAGGGTTTCGACGCTCCGCGAGACGCCATCCGCAATCCTGCCAAGAACCAACTGCCGCTCCCTTTCGCGTGTTCTGCAAACATAGGGCCGGATCGGGGCGCTGTGTAGGGCTTGCGAAACGCGCCGCTTGGGGTCACATGGCGACCATGCCACGCTATGCCCTGAAAATCGAATATGATGGCGCGCCTTTCGCCGGGTGGCAGCGCCAGTCCGGCCAGCCGTCGGTGCAGCAGGCGGTGGAAACCGCTCTCCGCCGGCTGGAGGCGGAGGCGCCGGGCATCGGCGCGGCGGGGCGGACGGATTCCGGCGTCCATGCCACAGGCCAGGTGGCCCATTGCGACCTTGCGCGCGCCTGGCAGCCGTTCCGGCTGATGGAGGCGCTGAACCACCATCTGAAGCCTGATCCCGTGGCGGTGGTGGCCGTCGCGGAGGTGGCCGGAGATTTCCACGCCCGCTTCTCCGCGCTGGAGCGGCGCTACACCTTTCGCCTCGTCTCGCGGCGGGCGCCCGTCACCCATGACGCGGGGCTGGTCTGGCAGGTGCGGCAGACGCTGGACGCAGAGGCGATGCGGGCGGGCGCGGCGCGGCTTGTTGGCCGGCATGACTTCACCACCTTCCGCTCCACGCTCTGCCAGGCGAACTCTCCCGTCAAGACGCTGGACCGGTTCGATCTGGAAGTGCTGCCCTATCCCGGCGGCACGGAATACCGTTTCCATCTTCGCGCAAGGAGCTTCCTGCACAATCAGGTCCGTTCCATGGTTGGCACGCTGGAACGCGTGGGGGCGGGCGGGTGGACGCCGGAGGATGTGACGCGCGCGCTGGAGGCGCGGGACAGGGCCGCCTGCGGTCCGGTCTCTCCGCCGCAGGGGCTTTACCTCACCGGTGTGGAATATCCGCTGGATCCCTTCGGCTGAACGAAAAGGCGCGGCGACCGGAGCCGCCGCGCCTTCTGTCCGAACTGGCGGACCTTATTGGTAGTCGCGGTCCGAGAAGATATCCCGCTTGTGCGTGTTCGGCACGAAGATCGCCCCGATCACCACCGTCATCAGCGCCACGACGATGGCATACCACAGACCGGAGTAGATGTTTCCGCTCTGGGCGCTGATCGCGAAGGCCGTCGCAGGCAGCAGCCCCCCGAACCAGCCGTTGCCGATGTGATACGGCAGCGACATGCCGGAATAGCGGATGCGTGTCGGGAAAAGTTCGACCAGCGCCGCCGCGATCGGGCCATAGACCATCGTTACAAGAACGATGAGATAGGTCAGGATAAGCACGAGCGTGAGCTTCTGCGCCGTGAAGATGTCGAAGAAATGCGCAGCCTTCGCGACGGTCGTATTCTCTGCGGCCGTCAGCGGATAGCCCGCGCCGCGCAGCGCGGTATTCACCGCCGTCTCGAACGCCTTCTTCTGCTCCGCCGCATCCGGGGCGGAGGCGTCATACGACGCGATCACCGTCCCGCCGATATCCACCGTGGCGAGCGTGTTGGCCGGCGCATCCACCGTCGAATAGTTGACGGAGTTCTTCGCCAGCATCGCCTTGGCCACGTCGCAGGACGAGGTGAACTTGGCGGTGCCGGTCGGGTTGAACTGGAACGAGCAGTCGTCGGGCGAGGCCGTCACCGTGACCGGGGTTTCCTGCGCGGCATAGAGCGCGGGGTTCGCGGTCTTGCTCAGGAATTCGAACACCGGGAAATAGGTGATCGCCGCGATCAGGCAGCCGCCCAGAATGATCGGCTTGCGCCCGATGCGGTCGGAGAGCGACCCGAAGAACACGAAGCCCGCCGTGCCGAGGATCAGCGACCAGGCCACCAGCACGTTGGACGTGAAGGTATCGACCTTGACCACGTTGTTGATGAAGAACAGCGCGTAGAACTGCCCGGAATACCACACCACCGCCTGACCCGCCGTCAGACCCAGCAGTGCGATCAGCGCGACCTTGCCGTTCTTCCAGTTGCCGAATGCCTCGCGCATCGGAGCCTTGGAGGCGCGGCCCTCCTCCTTCATCTTCTTGAAGGCGGGGCTTTCTTCCATCTGGAGCCGGATATAGAGCGAGATGCCCAGCAGCAGGATGGAGGCAAGGAACGGAATCCGCCAGCCCCAGGCGCGGAACGGGTCGAGCATGACCTGCACGCCGTCGGCGTTCAGGACGGGCTGGCCGTTCATCACCTGCGGCACCGCGGCGAAGTTGTTGTTCACGATGCTCTGGGTAATCAGGATCACGATGAGCGACAGCAGCAGACCGAGCGTCGCAGTCGTCTGAATCCAGCTCGTGTAGAAGCCCCTGCGCCCCTGCGGCGCGTGTTCGGCCACATAGACGGCCGCCCCGCCATATTCGCCGCCCAGCGCCAGGCCCTGAAGCATGCGCAGGGCGATGAGGATGATCGGCGCGGCCGCGCCGATCGACTCATAGCCCGGCAGCACGCCCACGATGAAGGTTGAAATCCCCATGATGAGGATCGTCATCAGGAAGGTATATTTCCGCCCGATCATGTCGCCGAGCGAGCCGAAGACCAGCGCACCGAAGGGCCGCACGATGAAGCCCGCCGCAAAGGCCAGCAGTGCGAACACGTTCCGCGTCGCCTCCGGGAAGGCGGAAAAGAACTGTGCCCCGATGATCGCCGCCAGCGACCCGTAAAGATAGAAGTCATACCATTCGAAGATCGTCCCGGCGGAAGAAGCCAGAATGACCTTCTTCTCCTCCCGCGTCATGGGACGGGCGCGCTCGCGCACCGTGGTATCTGCCATCGCCATCTGTATCCTCCTCCGTGGCATGCAGAATTCATCGGAGACATGCGTCCCCAGACCATCGCGGCGCTGCCGCGACGGGGAGATCCCTGTCCCTTCTTGCTCATCAGGTTGCCGGCGAAACCGCCACCCTCCGGCCCCTCCTCCGGGCCGAAGGCCTTCCCGTCAGGCCGATACGCGCTCCACGATGCCGACGAGGCTCTCCGCGACATCCCCGATCGGGGCCATCGCGTCGATGTGCTCAAGCACGTCCCGGCGGTCGTAATAGGCGATCAGCGGTGCCGTCTGCGCGTGGTAGGCGGCAAGCCGCGCGGCCACGGTTTCGGCACGGTCGTCGGCGCGGCGCTTGAAATCGCCGCTGCCGCATTTGTCGCAAGTCCCGGCCACGGCCGGGGTCTTGAAGCTGTCATGATAGCCTTCGCCGCAACCGGCGCAGGTGTAGCGTCCCGCGACGCGCTCCACCATCGCGGCGTCATCGACATCGAGCGCCACCACGGCGTCGATCCGCTGCCCCCGCTCCGCCAGCAGCGCATCCAGCGCAGCGGCCTGCCCCTCCGTCCGGGGGAAGCCGTCGAGGATGACCCCACGCGCCACGTCCGGCGCCGAGAGGCGTTCGTTCAGCACGGAGAGGACGATCCCGTCGGAGACGAGGCCGCCCGCTTCCATCACCGCCTGCGCGGCGCGGCCTGCCTCCGTTCCCGCGGCGACCGCGGCGCGCAGCATGTCGCCCGTGGAAAGCTGGACGAGGCCGAAACGCTCCTCCAACATCCGGGCCTGGGTTCCCTTCCCCGCACCGGGGGGGCCAAGCAGGATGAGGACCGGCGGAGCGGCGGGGCGGGTCGCGGTGTCCATGTTCATCCCTTGTTGGCGCGGTTGGCGATGAGGTCGTCCACCACCCCCGGGTCGGCGAGGGTGGAGGTATCGCCAAGGCTTCCGGTGTCGTTCTCGGCGATCTTGCGGAGAATGCGGCGCATGATCTTGCCCGAGCGCGTCTTGGGCAGGCCCGGCGACCACTGGATCACGTCGGGGCTGGCGATCGGGCCGATTTCGGTGCGCACGAACTGGACGAGCTTCTTGCGCAGGTCATCCGTCGCCTCAACCCCGTTCATCAGGGTGACATAGGCATAGATGCCCTGCCCCTTGATCTCATGCGGATAGCCGACGACGGCGGCTTCGGCGACGTCGGGATGCGCGACGAGCGCGCTTTCCACCTCCGCCGTGCCCATGCGGTGACCGGAGACGTTGATGACGTCATCCACCCGGCCGGTGACCCAGTAATAACCGTCGGCATCCCGCCGGCACCCGTCGCCGGAGAAGTAATAGCCCTTGTATTGCTGGAAATACGTCTCCTGGAACCGCTCGTGATCGCCATAGACGGTGCGCATCTGTCCGGGCCAGCTGTCGGCGATGCAGAGCACTCCCTCACACTCCACCCGGTCGATTTCCTTGCCGCTTTCCGGCTCCAGCACCACTGCCTTCACGCCGAAGAACGGTTTGGTCGCGGAGCCGGGCTTCGTCGGGATCGCCCCGGGGATCGGGGTGATGAGATGGCCCCCGGTTTCCGTCTGCCACCAGGTATCGACGATGGGAAGCGCGCCCTTGCCCACGTGCTTGTCGTACCAGTGCCAGGCCTCCGGGTTGATGGGTTCGCCGACGGTGCCAAGCAGCTTGAGGGAGGAGAGGTCGTATTTCTCCACCCATTCCGGCCCCTGCCCCATCAGCGCGCGGATCGCCGTCGGCGCGGTATAGAACTGGCTTACCCTGTGCTTTTCGCAGACGGCCCAGAAGCGGCCTGCATCGGGATAGGTGGGAACGCCCTCGAACATCACCGTGGTCGCACCATTGGCGAGCGGGCCGTAGAGGATGTAGCTGTGACCGGTGACCCAGCCCACATCGGCCGTGCACCAGAACACGTCCCCCTCGTGATAGTCGAAGGTCACCTCATGGGTGATCGCCGCATAGACGAGATAGCCGCCCGTGGTGTGCACGACGCCCTTCGGCTTGCCCGTGGAACCGGAGGTATAGAGGATGAAGAGCGGATCCTCCGCCCCCATCGGCCGCGGCGGGCAATCAGGGCTGGCGTGTTCCATCAGCGCCTTCACGTCCACGTCCCGGCCGTCCATCCATGTCGTCTGGTCGCCCGTATGCTTGACGACCATGCAGCGCACCCGGTCAGAGCAATGGAGCAGCGCCATGTCGGCATTGGATTTCAGGTTCGTCCGCTTGCCGCCGCGGGGGGCGGTATCGGCGGTGATGACCACCTTCGCGCCGGAATCGTTGATCCGGTTGGCAAGAGCGTCCGGGGAGAAGCCGGCGAAAACCACCGAATGCACCGCCCCGATCCGCGCGCAGGCGAGCATCGCATAGGCGGCCTCCGGGATCATCGGCAGGTAGATGACCACACGGTCGCCCCGCATCACGCCCTGGCTCAGCAGCACGTTGGCGAAGCGGTTCACCTTTTCGGACAGTTCCTTGTAGGTAATGTGCAGCGCGGGCTGGTTCGGATCGTCCGGCTCCCAGATGATCGCCGTCTGGTGGCCCCGCGTGGCGAGGTGCCGGTCGATGCAGTTGACGGAGGCGTTGAGCACCCCGTCCTCATACCACTTGATCGACACCTTGCCGAAGGTGAAGTCGGTGTTCTTCACCTTGGTATAGGGCTCGATCCAGTCGATCCGCTTGCCTTCCCGACCCCAGAAGGCATCGGGATCTTCGATGGACTCGCGATAGAGTTCCTCATATTTCTCGGGGGTCACATGGGATTGCGCCACGAAATCCGCCGACGGGACATGAGTCTCCGATTCCTGCGCATGCTGCGCCTTTGTCTGAGCCGACATTGTTCCTCCTCAGGCTTGCGCGTCCACCGGCTTTCGCCAGCCCCTCCGGACCTCGCCAATCACAGGAGTGTAATCCCAAGTAAACGAAGGCGTAAACCCTTTTCATAGCGCGAAAATTCTGTAAATTTCTTCACGATGAAAACGGATTTCTGTAAATCCTCTGCATCGCGGCATGAATTTTCCGCATCAATTCAATATTATGAATGTTCATTTTCCGCCGGATGCCGCTGTCCCGCAGAAAAACCGAAGCGCGGCGACTTGCGCAGAAGCGGGAGCGCGCGGATAACGACACGAGTCGCGCCAGCCCTCCGGCAAGCCCAGACAGGCGAACGCCCCGTGGAAGAACGGGCCCGGCGAGAGGGAAACGACATGGCCGAAGCGAAGGATGTCCTGCGCCCCACCGATGACGAGGCACGCGCGCTGGCGCGCGGCCTGATGGACGCGGCGCGGTTCGCCGCGCTCGCCGTGGTGACGGAGGAAGGTCCGCAGGTGAGCCGGGTCGCGCTCGCCACCACGCCGGAGGGCCTGCCGGTAAGCCTCGTCTCCGGTCTGGCTCTCCACACGCGCGCGCTGGCGGCGGATCCGCGTGCCGGCCTGCTCATCGGCGAGCCGGGGGAGAAGGGCGACCCGCTCACCCATCCGCGCCTCTCGCTCTCCGCCACCGCCCGGTTCATCGCCCGCGGGACGGCGGAGCATGAGGCCCTCCGGGCGCATTGGCTGACGTTGCGGCCGAAATCGACGCTCTATGTCGATCTGCCGGATTTCCGCTTCGTGGTTTTCGCCCCGACGGGAGCCTCGCTCAACGGTGGCTTCGGCCGTGCCTTCCGGCTGACGGCCGAAGATCTGGGCTGAGCAGCAGATCTGGGCGGATTAGGCGGTCAGTTCACCCGCCAGCGCCCTGTCGATCAGGGCGATCGTCTCATGGATGCCATAGAGCGCGATGAACCCGCCGAACCGCGGCCCCTGACTTTGCCCCAGAAGCACCTCGTAGAGCGTGGAGAACCAGCTCCGCAGCGGCTCGAACCCGTGGTCGGTCCCTACTGCAAAGACCATGGTCTGCAACGCTTCCGCATCCTGACCGCCCTCCCAGGTGGAAAGACGGCGGCGCAGATCCTCCAGCGCGGCAACCTCCTTGCCTTCGGCGCGGCGGAAAACCAGCGTCGGCTTCACGAAGTCGCGGAAATAGCGCACGGCATATTCCGCCGCCGCGTCCAGATCGGGGTTCTTCTCCGGTGTGGCTTCCGGCGCGTAGCGGCAGATGAATCCCCACAGCCCGGACTTGTCGCTGGCCCCGGCGACGGAGGCGAGGTTCAGCAGCATCGAGTAGGACACCACCATATGGCTTTCGGGCGGGGTGCCGCCGTGAATGTGCCAGACGGGGTTGTCCACCTGCTTGGCCACATCCTGCCCCGGATAGGCGCGGAGCTGCTGGTGATATTCGTCCATCGCCTTCGGGATCACATCGAAGGACATCCGCTTCGCCGTTTTCGGCTTCTGATACATGAAATAGCTGAGGCTCTCCGTCGAGGCATAAGTCAGCCATTCGTCGATGGTCAGGCCGTTGCCCTTGGATTTGGAGATCTTCTCGCCATTGATGTCGAGGAACAGTTCATAGGTGAAATGCTCCGGCTTGCGGCCGCCCAGAATCTCGCAGATCGAATCGTAGATCGGCGTGTTGGTGGAATGGTCCTTGCCATACATCTCGAAGTCCACGTCCAGCGCGGCCCAGCGGGCGCCGAAGTCGGGCTTCCACTGCAGCTTCACATTGCCCCCCGTGACGGGCAGGGTCATCTCCTCGCCGTCCTCGTCGTCGAAGGTGATGGTGCCGTCCTTGGCGTTCACCTCCTTCAGCGGCACGTAGAGCACGCGGCCCGTCTTGGGGCTGATCGGCAGGAAGATGGAATAGGTCTGCTGGCGTTCTTCCCGCAGGCTGGCCAGCATGACCTTCATCAGCGCATCGTAACGCTCCGCCGCGCGCAGGAGCGTCGCGTCGAACTGGCCGGACTTGTAGAACTCGGTGGCAGAGATGAACTCATACTCGAACCCGAAGGTGTCGAGGAACCGGCGCAGCATCGCATTGTTATGGGCGCCGAAGGAGGCAAATTCCTCGAACGGATCGGGCACCTCCGTCAGCGGCCGCTGAAGGTTGCGCTGCAGCATCTCTCGGTTGGGCACGTTCTCGGGGACCTTGCGCATCCCGTCCATGTCGTCCGAGAAGCAGATGAGCCGCGTCGGGATGTCGGAGATCACCTCGAAGGCGCGGCGGATCATCGTGGTCCGCGCGACCTCTCCGAACGTACCGATATGCGGCAGGCCGGAGGGGCCGTAGCCCGTCTCGAACAGCACGTAGCCCTTTTCCGGCGGCGCCTTCTCATAACGCTTCAGCAGGCGGCGGGCCTCTTCGAAGGGCCAGGCCTTTGAGGTCATCGCGGCGTCTCTGAGGGCGCTCATGGGATCGTTCCTTTCGGACAGAAGGGTGGTGCCGTGGCCACGCGGGCGGTCGCCCGGATCGCGGCGCAGGCGCCTGGGTCAAATGCTGCCCCGCAGGCTTTCCCGCAGGGGAAAGACCCTAATGTCGCGTCACCGCGCTCCGGTCAAGCACCCCTTGGCGGTGCGCCTCCGCCTCTTGCCGGACAGAAGCCGCCTCTCTAAGCAATGCGAAACCCGAATCGAGGGAGGCACCTCCGTGGCTACCAAGACCGAGAACGACGCCGGAATGACACCCCAGGACTGCCTCGTCGCGGTCATGGTCGCCGTCTCAGCCTCCGATCAGCAGATGCCGACCTCGGAACTGCTGGCCATCGAGGATATCGTGGGCCATCTGCCGGTGTTCGCGAATTACGACCCGGACCGCATCGGCTTCGTGTCCAGCGTGGTGCTCGACCTGTTCGAGGAGGAGGACGGGCTGGACGCGTTCTTCGGCCTGATCCGCCGCTTCCTGCCCGAGCGCCTGCGCGAGACGGCCTATGCGCTGGCCTGCGATGTGGCCGCGACCGATGGCGCCACGCGGCAGACCGAACTGCGGCTGCTGCAGGAGATGCGCCACGAGCTGGATATCGACCGGCTCCATGCCGCTGCCATCGAATACGGGGCGCGCGCGCGCTACCGGCACCTCTGACAGCGCGGCTCAGGTACTGACCGCGATCCAGCGGGCGAGCAGTTCCTGCTGAAACCGGCGGGCGCGGGAGGTCCATTCCAGCGCGCCCGGCGGATTTTCCCGCTCCTGCCGGGAGAGGGCGCGGCGGCGGTCAAGATCCCCCATGAACATCGCAAAGACCAGCGGCCGGCCCGGTGTCAGGATATAGCCCGCAAGGCCGGAGGCGAAGTTCAGCGTCCCCGTCTTGGCCCGCACCTCCACCGGCTGCGGCCCGCGGCCGAAGCCCGCCGGCAGGTCGTAGCGGCGCAGCAGCGTCGGCAGCACGCCGCCGCCAGAGAGCACCCGGACCATGGCAGCCGCCGTCACGCGCGACTCTCCGCCCAGGCCCGAGTGATCCACCAGGTCTATCCCTGCGGCCCCGAACCGGGCCGCTGCCCAGGCTGACATCTCGCTTGCCGAACTGGCGAGCGAGCCCGCCCTGCCCCCGCGCGCCAGCGTGGCGGTCAGGCCCAGCGTCTCCGCCGTCAGATTGTTGGAGAATTTGAGCATGTCGGCAGCGACGGCGGCAAGGTCGTCGCTCGAATGCGAGACGAGCGCCGTGCCCTGGGCCGCACCGGCGAGGGGTGTGGGCGGGCCAAGCGTGATGCCCTTCTGCGCGGCCAGCGCGCGAAACGCCTCGCCCGCATAGGCGGCGGAGGAGCGGACGGGCAGCCACCGGCTTCCCTTCGCGTTCAGCGCGCGCGCCGCGACCGTCCAGTCGTCCGTGCCCTTGCCGCCGCTGAACGTGAACAGCGGTGTGTCGCGGTCGGCCAGACGCATCCGCGCCATCCTGACCTCCGGGCGGAAGCGGTCGCCCGTGGCCTCCATCCGGGTGGTGATGCCGCCACCCTGCCGCTGCCAGAAGAACTGCACCCGGTTGAAGTTCAGATCGAGCCCCGAGACGGCGGGGTTGTAGCCGACATGCGCGGGCTGGGCCGGGTCGATCTGCTCCACATAGGGAAGCGCGCCCGACCAGGTGAGGAACGCGCCCTTGACCCCGCGGACGCCCTGCTGGCGCAGAGCCTTCGCCATGTCGCCCAGATCGTCGCTGGAGAGCATGGGATCCCCGCCCCCGGCGAGGATCAGGTCCCCCTGCACCACGCCGTCGCGAATCGGCCCGGTGGCGAGCAGGCGCGTGGTGAAACGATGGGCGGAGCCAAGCGTCTCCCACGCGTAGAGCGTCGTGATCGTCTTGGCCACGCTCGCGGGCGGAAGGGAGGCGGTCGGGTCGCGGGCGTCCAGCACCTCCCCCGTCGCCGGATCGACCAGCAGGAACGAGACCTCCGCCCCCAGCCGCGCGCGGGCCAGCAGCGCGTCGAGATCGTCAGGCCCCGGCCGTGACGGCGGACGCGCCGCCGTTTCCGGCGCGCGGGCGCAGGCCCCCCCGGCGGGAGCGGCGAGGAGAAGTGCCAGCAGGGAACGGCGGCTGAGAGACGGAAAGCGGGTCATCGGCGGGAGTTAAATGCAGCGCCGTGCATCCCGCAAGCACCTCTCACCGCCGCCACTCCCCCCGCGCACGAATCTGTGATGAGGAGATCGGCCGCATCGGAATGTCGAGGAAACACCATGCGGGCGGATGGGTCCGCGCCAGACGCCCGGCTTCCGAGGGCGGAATGCGGAAACCCGCATAGCGGTTGGCCGCCCGTGAGGTGCGCGCCGCGATTCCGCTGCCGGGCCGGGCAAAGACCCCGATCGGAACATGCTCCATGATCCAGCGCCAGTTTTCCCAACGATGGAAGGTGGCGAGATTGTCGGCCCCCATCAGCCAGACGAAATCCACGCCGGGATAGATCGCCTGCATCCGCTTCAGCGTCTCCGCCGTATAGCGGGTGCCGAGCCGCGCCTCGATGTCGGTGATGGCGACGCGGGGATGGTGCATGACGCGCGCTGCCTCCTCCATCCGCCGATGCAGGGGGGCCGGGCCTTCGCGCTTCAGCGGATTGCCGGGGGAGACGAGCCACCACACCTTGTCCAGCCGGAACCGCTTCAGCGCCTCCAGCGTGATATGGACATGGCCCGCATGCGGCGGATCGAAGGAACCGCCGAGCAAGCCGATCTTCTGCCCCGGGCGGGCATGGGGAAAGCCATACATGGACAAACGGAGGTCTCCGCTGGACGCATCGCCTCCTAGCAGCCTTCGCCCGCACAATCCACAAGCGGCGTCACGTGGCCGACACATGCGCTCCCGGGGCGACAGTCGGCCCACACCGGCGGGCGATCGTTGCGGATTTCACCCCGCGCGGCAGCGGTTTCCCGGCGTTCCGCCCCCGCTCCGCGATTGTCCTTTGTCCGCATCTCCCCTAGATGGGGGGCAAAGCGCCACGAAGGGAACGGAAATGGCTTCATACCAGTATGTGTATCACATGGATGGCGTCTCCAAGGCCTATCCGGGTGGCAAGAAGGTCTTCGAGAATATCCGCCTGAACTTCCTGCCGGGGGTCAAGATCGGCGTGGTCGGCGTGAACGGCGCGGGGAAATCCTCGCTGCTGCGCGTCATGGCCGGGATCGACAAGGATTTCACCGGTGAGGCCTGGGCTGCCAAGGGCGCGCGCGTGGGCTATCTCCCGCAGGAGCCGCAGCTCGACGAGCAGTTGAACGTCCGCGGCAACGTGATGGAAGGGGTGAAGTCCAAACAGGCCATCCTCGACCGCTACAACGACCTCGCCATGAACTACTCCGACGAGACAGCGGAGGAGATGGCGGAACTGCAGGACCTCATCGACAGCCAGAACCTCTGGGATCTGGACAGCCAGGTGGATGTGGCGATGGAAGCGCTGCGCTGCCCCCCGGACGACGCCGATGTCAGCACCCTCTCGGGCGGGGAGCGGCGGCGCGTCGCGCTGTGCAAGCTGCTGCTCGAAGCGCCCGACATGCTGCTGCTGGACGAACCGACCAACCACCTCGATGCGGAAACCATCGCCTGGCTGCAGAAGCACCTGATCGAATACAAGGGCACGATCCTCTGCGTGACCCACGACCGCTACTTCCTCGACGACATCACCTCCTGGATCCTGGAGCTGGAGCGCGGGCGGGGCATTCCCTACGAGGGCAACTACTCCAACTGGCTTGAGCAGAAGGCCAAGCGGATGGAGCAGGAGGCGCGGGAAGACAAGGCCAAGCAGAAGGTTCTGGAGAAGGAACTGGAGTGGATCCGCGCGGGCGCCAAGGCGCGTCAGGCGAAATCCAAGGCCCGTATCTCCGCCTATGACAAGCTGGTGGAGGAATCGGTCAAGGACCGGGTGGGCAAGGCCCAGATCGTCATCCCGAACGGCCCGCGTCTGGGCGGAAAGGTGATCGAGGTCGAGGGGCTGAAGAAGGCGATGGGCGACAAGCTTCTCATCGAGAACCTGTCCTTCACCCTGCCGCCGGGCGGCATCATCGGCGTGATCGGCCCGAACGGCGCCGGGAAATCCACGCTGTTCAAGATGCTGACGGGCAACGAGACCCCAGACGAGGGCACCGTCACCATCGGCGACACGGTGAAGATGTCCTATGTGGACCAGTCCCGTGACGCGCTCGACCCCGACAAGAACGTGTGGGAGGAGATCTCCGGCGGGGCCGAGATGATCCATCTGGGCGACGCGACGATCAGCAGCCGGAACTATGTCGGCGCCTTCAACTTCAAGGGCGCGGACCAGCAGAAGAAGGTGGGACTGCTGTCGGGCGGCGAACGCAACCGCGTCCACATGGCGAAACTGCTGAAATCCGGCGGCAACCTGCTGCTCCTCGACGAACCGACCAACGATCTGGACGTGGAGACGCTTCAGGCGCTGGAGGCGGCGATCGAGGAATTCGCGGGCTGTGCCGTGATCATCAGCCACGACCGCTTCTTCCTCGACCGGCTCTGCACCCATATCCTCGCCTTCGAGGGGGATGCGCATGTGGAGTTCTTCGAGGGCAACTTCGAGGATTACGAGGCCGACAAGATCCGCCGCCTCGGCCCGGACGCGGCGGCGCCGAAACGCGTCAAGTACAAGAAGTTCAGCCGCTGACGGCGAAACGCGAAAGGCGCTGGGTCCTCTCCCCGCGCCTTTTTCATATCCGGCTTTCATGTCGGGCGCCGGTTCAGCTTCTCCCCGCCACGGCTCCCGCCAGAAGCCTTCGGCAGAACGGAGGCGGCAATGGCGGCAGAGACCATCTCCCCCCGCGCCGCTGCAGGAGCTTTCCCCGACAGCTATGAGGCCGGTATGCCCTACCGCGTAGCTGAACTGGTCCTCGCGACCGAAATCTGACGACATTGCAGACGAAATCGAGCAGCAGTTCGACAACGCCCGCACAGGGCTGTCCATCCGAGGAAAGACACATGGACCGACGCCACTTCCTTGCCACGCTCGCCATGGGAACGGGTGCCGCCCTTCTGCCGGCCAAATGGGCCATGGCGCAGGGCCGCGGGCAGGATCTCCGCGTCCTGTCCGAAGGCGCGCCCAATGCCTTCGACAGCTTCTCCGCCGGGGTGAACCGGAACGCGCTTCAGATCACCTGGAACGTCTATGACCGGCTGCTGACATTCGGCTACAAGCCGCAGCCCGACGGTTTCGCCAGCTTCGACTATTACGACATCCGGCCCGAACTGGCGGAAAGCTACGAGGTGTCCGCAGACGGGCGGGAGATCCTGTTCCGGCTGCGCCCCGACGCCACCTTCCACGACGGAGCGCCCGTCACCGCCGAGGATGTGAAATTCTCGCTCGACCGCGTTCTCGCCAGCCCGATCGGACGGTCGCAGTTCGCCACCGGCTCCCTGACCGATCCCGCGCAATTCGTGGTGGTGGACAGCCACACCTTCCGCATCGACCTGCCGCAGCCGGACCGGCTGGCGCTGCCGAACCTCGCCCTCACCTATCCGATCATCGTCAACTCCGCTCTCGCCCGGCAGCACGCGACGGAGGCCGATCCCTTCGCCTCCGAATGGCTGCGCATGAACCCGGCGGGGGGCGGCGCCTTCCGCGTGGCGGATGCCGCTCTGGGCGAACGCGTGCTTTTCGAGCGGTTCGAGGACTGGAAAAGCGGCCCGCTCCCCGGCATCCGCCGCGTGCTGTGGCAGACGGTGCCGCAGCCCGAGACCCGCCTCGCTGCGCTGCGCAAGGGGGATGCGGATATCGTGCAGGACATCCCCGCCCCCGACGTGGCCCGCCTTCAGGAGGAGCCGGAGCTGAAGGTCGCCGGGATGCCCACCGCCGCCTTCCAGTTCATCGGCATGAACGGCGGCATCGCTCCCTTCGACGATGTGCGCGTCCGGCAGGCCATCGCCCATGCCCTGCCCTATGAGGAGATGTTCCGCACCGCCCTCTTTAACCGGGGGGCCCCGCTGTTCGGCCCCGCGTCGGAGGGCGACCTGTCCTTCCCGCAGCCGCTCGGCACGATGACGGACCCGGAGCGGGCAAAGTCGCTGCTGGTGGAGGCAGGGCTGGGGGACGGGTTCGACACGACCTTCTCCTACGATCTGTCGCAGGCGAGCGTGGCGGAGCCCGTGGCGCTGCTGCTGCAGGACGCACTCGGCAAGGTCGGCATCCGGGTGACGATCGAGAAGGTGCCCTCCGGGCAGCTCGGCACGCTGTTGCAGGAGAAGAAGGTTCCCTTCTACTTCGAAGCCTCTATCGCCTTCCTGCGCGACCCGGACTATTTCTTCCGCATCTTCTACACCGGCACCACGCGGTGGAACTTCGGCAACTACCAGAACGCGGAATTCGCGGAGCTGGTGGAAAAGGCGCGGTTCGAAACCGACAGGGCAGCCTATGAGGCCGATGTGGCCCGCATGATCCAGATGGTGAAGGAGGACATGCCGATCATCCTGCTGTGGCATCCGACACTGGATGTCGCGATGCGCCGGGATGTGGAGGGCTACAGCTTCATCTTCCACCGGATGCTGGAGTTGCGCACCCTGTCGCGGGGCTAGGAGACCTTCAGGGCCGCGCCGGAGTGGAAATCGTTCGCGATAGGACCAACTCCGGCCGGAAACCGGCACATCTTGGGTCATACCGGGGCCGATTTCCCGGTTTCCCAAGCAGCGGCACTGCAGAACTTCTACAGCCTGCTAGGCGGCGAGCACCGGCATAGCCGCGACCAGGGCACGGGTGCAGTCCGCCTGCGGATGAGAGAGCAGGCGCACCACCGGCCCCGCCTCCACCACGCGGCCCGCGTCCATGACCAGCGCCCTGTCGCACAGCCGCGCGACGGCGGAAAGGTCGTGGCTGATGAACAGGAGCGCCAGAGCCCGCTGCCGCCGCAGCGCGTCCAGCCGCTCCAGCAGCTCTGCCCGAAGCGTCGCATCCAGCGCGGAGGTCGGCTCATCCAGCACCAGAACCGCAGGTTCGGGCGCGAGGGCACGGGCCAGGCCGACCCGCGCCCTCTCCCCGCCGGAAAGGGTGTGCGACGGACGGTCCAGCAGCACCTCCGGCAGGCCGGCAAGCCGGGCTGCCTCCCGCAGCCGCTCCTCTCGCTCCGCCTCACCGAGCGCGGGCCGCAGCAGGCGCAGCGGATCGCCTATCGCACGCCGGGCCGTCCAGCGCGGCGGCAGGGCACCCTGCGCATCCTGAAGCGCCAGTTGCACGGCGACGCGCAAAGGGTGGTGCGCGAAACGGCGAAGGGGGACGGCCAGCGCATCCTCCCCCATGAGGCGCAGCCTCCCGCCATCGGGTTGCACCAGCCGGCAGATCATCCGGGCCAAGGTGGTCTTGCCGGAGCCCGACGGCCCGATGAGGCCGACCGCCTCCCCCGCGTGCAGCGCCAGATCCGCGCTCTCCACCGCGGCGATATGCGTCCCGCGCCAGCCTCCCCGCGCCAGACGGAAGCGCCGCGCCAGCCCCGCTGCCCGCAGCACCTCATCGCCGATTGCGGGTGGAGCGGGCGCGACCGGGGGCCGCGCCGCCGCGAC
>NZ_DAMDHB010000019.1:0-45353 GCF_032102465.1 Haematobacter sp.
GGTCGAGCACCGGCCCGCCCGCGTCCCCGGGCGTCGTGCGGAGGGCCAGCCGCGCCCGCCCATCCGTCTCGCCGTTGTAGCGCCCCTTGAGGATCGCAGCCCGCGCCCCGCCCGGCGTCGCCCCATAGCCCGCCGCGACGATCTCTCCGCTTCCCAGCGGCTTCAGCGGCGCGCCCGCAGGCGGGGCGACGGGGCCGGGTGCCATCTGGCCCTCCGGCCGCAGAATGGTGAGCTCGCCGCGCTGTTCCTCAACCACCATCGTAGCCGGGGCTAAGCCCTCCGCCGCCGCGGTGATCCGGGTGCAGCCGGCCACGGCCTCCGTGACGGTCGCCACACGCCCTGCCGCATCGAGCCGGAAGCCGGTGGCACGGCGCGTGGGCCTGCCGATGTCCACCCCGGCCAGCAGGGCCGCGCGATCCGCTTCGCCCATGCTGCCCGCCGTGGGGTCCAATGCGCGGCCGGGCAGGGGGTGGAAGCTGCGCCGGATTTCCGCCACGACACGCTTCATTTCCGCCTCCCGGTCCAGCGGCCAGACCGCGATCCAGCCCTTGATGACATCGCCTTCGAGCCGGGCCTCTCCTTCCGCCGCGCGGCTGCCGTCTCTTGCGCTGAGGGTGAACCCCTCCGGTCCGAAGCTGTTCAGGCGCCCACCGGGAAGGGCGAGGGTCTCTGTCGCCTCGAAGGTGCGTGTCAGCGGGCCGTCCGGTGCGGAGATGAGCAGCACCTCCACCCCGTCGTCGCCCGCATAGCGTACGAAGGGCGGCTCATAACCCCGGAACGCCAAAAGCCCGAGCGGCAGGGTAACGCGGATCCCGGAGGGGCCTTCGGTGACCTCCGTCATGCCGAGATGGGCCACCTGCGCGCGGTAGCGGGCCACAAGGGCCGCACGGCTTTCGGGGCCGGGCGAGCCTGTCTCCGGCTCTCCGTTCAGGCGCTGCCATGCGGAAAGGGCGGCCCGTGTGCCGGAACCGAAAGCCCCGTCGATCCTACCGTCATAAAGGCCGAGCCATGCCAGCGCCGTCTGCGTCTCCCTGCGTTCCTCCAGCGAAAGCTGGCTCTCCGCCCGCCGCGCGCTATCGGGGCCGGTCGGAGCGGTGGGCGCCGCCGGGCGGCGTGGCGGACTGGCGGCGAGCATTGCCTGCGCCTCGGCCCGTACGCCCTGCGGCCAGAAGCGCGCGCCATAGGCCGCACCGCGCATCAGGTAGCTGTCATGCGGAACCCGGCCTTCGCCCTGCAGCTCCGCCAGCCGCTTCTCCGCCTCCGCGCGGGAAAACGGTCCGATGGCAAGCGCGTGCCAGCCGGTGGGCAGCAGGAAGCCGGCCAGATCGGGAAACTCCCGCTGCCAAAGATGCGCCCGATCCAGTGCCTCCGCCTCGGCCGGGCGGGCCTCGATCTGGATCCATACCGCATCCTCGGCCCGGGCGGGTTGGCCCAGCACGAGAGCGAGAGCGATAACCCATGCCGCCACCACAAAAATCCGCATCTCTGCCCCTTCTTCTGCCGTGTTCCCGGCTTTGGAGGCGACATTAGCGCGCCCGCCGCCATTTCGCATCCGCGAAAACGGGGGCTGCCGTTGACCGCCCCGCGCCCCGCGCCTATGGAGATGACGACCTTTCAGGAGGCAGCATGGCACCCGCAACCACCCCCCGGAGCTTTCAGGAGATCATCCTGCGGCTTCAATCCTATTGGGCCGCGAAAGGCTGCGCGGTGTTGCAGCCCTATGACATGGAGGTCGGCGCGGGCACGTTCCACCCGGCAACCACGCTCCGCGCGCTGGGAACGAAGCCCTGGGCCGCGGCCTATGTGCAGCCCTCCCGCCGCCCGACGGACGGCCGCTATGGTGAGAATCCGAACCGGCTTCAGCACTACTACCAGTATCAGGTGCTGATCAAACCGTCGCCGCCCGATCTTCAGGCGCTATATCTGGGCTCGCTCGATGCCATCGGCATCGACACGGCGCTCCATGACATCCGCTTCGTGGAGGATGACTGGGAAAGCCCGACGCTGGGCGCTTGGGGGCTGGGCTGGGAGGTCTGGTGCGACGGGATGGAGGTGAGCCAGTTCACCTATTTCCAGCAGGTCGGCGGCCATGACTGCAAGCCCGTTTCGGGCGAGCTGACGTATGGGCTGGAACGGCTGGCCATGTATGTCCTGGGCATCGACCACGTGATGGACATGCCCTTCAACGACCCCGCCGCGCCCATTCCGCTCAGTTATGGCGACGTGTTCCGCCAGACGGAGCAGGAATACAGCCGCTGGAACTTCGATCAGGCCGATACGGCGATGCTGCTCCGGCATTTCGAGGATGCGGAGGCGGAGTGCGAACGCATACTCTCCGCCCCGGAGGTGGACAAGGCAGGCCGTCGGATCGTCATGGCGCATCCGGCCTATGACCAGTGCATCAAGGCCAGCCACCTGTTCAACCTGCTGGACGCCCGCGGCGTGATCTCCGTGACGGAGCGGCAGGCCTATATCGGGCGGGTGCGCGCGCTGGCCAAGAAATGTGCCGATGCCTTCGTTACGACAGAGGCGGGCGGAGCAGGGGAAGCGGCGTGAATGGCAGGCTCGTCGGCGGGATACTGATCGGCGCGGCGCTCATCGCGGGCGCCGCAATCTACTGGTTGCAGGTCTATGCCTTCTATCGCGACGTGCCGGAGGCGGAAGCCGCGCTCACGCTGACCGACCGGAACGGGCAGGTGGAGCCGCTGGCGGTCAGCGACTTTCGCGCCATCGACGCCTCCTCCTCCCCCATCCGGTTCCGCGCCTGTTTCCGCACCCGCCTGACGGCGCAGGAGGTGGAGCGCTTCGCCCCCTATCCCGGTGCGGAGCCGCTGATCGCGCCGCGCTGGTTCGATTGCTTCGACGCCCCCGCCATCGGCGCGGCGCTTGCCTCCGGCGCGGCGAAGGCTTTCCTTGGCGCGGCGCATTCCGAAGGGTATGACCGCGTCATTGCCCTCTATCCCGACGGCCGGGCCTATGCCTGGCAGCAAATCAACCCGACTTTCGCGCGAGAGACCGATGCCAGACCTGCTCCTTGAACTCTTCTCCGAGGAAATCCCGGCGCGGATGCAGGCCAAGGCCCGCGACGATCTGAGGAAGCTCGTCACCGACGGGCTGGTGGAGGCGGGGCTGACCTATGCCGGGGCTGCGGCCTTTTCCACGCCGCGGCGGCTCACGCTGACGGTTCACGGCCTGACCGCCGAGAGCCGCGCCGTGCGGGAGGAGCGCAAGGGGCCGCGGGTCGATGCACCGGCGCAGGCCATCGAGGGCTTCCTGCGCGCCACGGGGCTGACGCAGGAGCAGCTTGAGATCCGCGCCGACAAGAAGGCGCAGGTCTATTTCGCCGTGGTCGAAAAGCCCGGGCGCCCCGCGCCGGAGATCGTGGCGGAGGTGGTGGAGCGCACGATCCGCACCTTCCCCTGGCCGAAATCCATGCGCTGGGGGTCCGGGTCGCTCCGCTGGGTGCGGCCGCTGCATTCGATCCTCTGCCTGCTCACCAGCGAGGCGGGGGCGGAGATCGTGCCCTTCGCGGTGGACGGGATCAAGGCGGGCGCCATCACCGAAGGCCACCGTTTCATGGCGCCGGGCCGCTTTGCCGTCACGGGGTTCGAGGACTACGCCGCCAAGCTGAAGGCCGCGAAGGTGATGCTCGACCCGGCCGAACGGGCCGATCACATCCGCAACGACGCCGCCCAGATGGCCTTTGCGCAGGGCTTGGAGATCGTGGAGGATGCGGGCCTTCTGGCGGAGGTCGCGGGGCTGGTCGAATGGCCGGTCGTGCTGATGGGCCCGATCGGGGAGGAGTTCCTGACCCTGCCGCCGGAGGTGCTGCAAACCTCCATGAAGGAGCATCAGAAGTTCTTCTCCGTCCGCGACAAGGCGGGCCGGATCGTGAAGTTCGTGACCGTCGCCAACCGGGAGACGGCGGATGACGGCGCGACCATCCTTCAGGGCAATGGCAAGGTGCTGCGCGCCCGCCTGTCGGATGCGCGGTTCTTCTGGGAAAACGACCTGCGCACCGTGAAGGCGGAGGGGCTGGAGGGCATGGCCGCGGGGCTGGCCCATGTGACCTTCCACAACCGGCTGGGCTCGCAGGCCGACCGGATCGGCCGGATCGAGGCGCTGGCGCGGGAACTGGCCCCGGTGACGGGCGCCTCTCCCGATCTGGCGGCGGAGGCCGCACGGGTCGCGAAGGCGGACCTGCAATCGGCCATGGTCGGGGAGTTCCCGGAGCTTCAGGGGGTGATGGGCGGCTATTATGCCCGGGCTGCCGGCCTGCCCGATGCGGTGGCCGATGCCTGCAAGGCGCATTACTCGCCGCTCGGGCCCTCCGACGAGGTTCCGACGGAGCCGGTCTCCGTCACCGTGGCGCTGGCGGACAAGCTGGACACGCTCACCGGCTTCTGGGCGATCGACGAGAAACCCACGGGCTCGAAGGATCCCTTCGCGCTCCGCCGCGCCGCGCTGGGGGTGATCCGGCTCGTGCTGACGAACGGGCTGCGGCTATCTCTCACGAAGGTGATAGATTGGATTTGGATGTCGCACGAAATGCGGCTGAATGCCGATGGCCATGGCTATAAGCCTGAAATGTATCGTATTGAGTTAAAAATACAGGAGCTTATCGAAGCAGAATCTCAATATATAGATAACCTGGATGATATTCTTTTAATGCGCAGGAAGTTGGAGGAAGAACTTAAAGTCTTAGAAGCGGAACAACTCAAAACCCTTAAACTAGGGAACTTTAATCGCTACGAGCTAGAAGATCTTACGCCCAATCTGCTCGCCTTCTTCCACGATCGGCTGAAGGTTTACCTGCGGGATCAGGGCATCCGCCATGACGTGATCGACGCTTGCCTCGCAATGCCGGGCAACGATGATCTCACGCTGCTGGTGAAGCGGGCGGAGGCGGTCGCTGCCTTCCTGAAGTCGGAAGATGGCGAAAACCTGATCCAGGGGTTCAAGCGCGCCAACAACATCCTCACGGCGGAGGAAAAGAAGGACGGCGTTGAATATTCCTTCGGGCCGGACGTGAAATATGCCGAAGCGCCCGAGGAAAAGGCGCTCTTTGCCGCGCTGGACAGGGCGGAGGCCGAAATCGCGCCGGCACTGGCGTCCGGGGATTTTGCCGCCGCGATGACGGCGACAGCCGCCCTCCGCCAGCCGATCGACGCGTTCTTCGAGGCAGTGCAGGTCAATACCGAGAATCAGGTGCTGCGGAGAAACCGGTTGAACCTGCTGAACCGGATCCGCACCATCTGCACGCGGGTGGCCGATCTGGGCCGCATCGAAGGCTGACGCTGCGTCGCGGCAATTTTCGGACCGCCGGACTTGCCGGATCGGCAAGCGCGGATATGTAAAAGGGGGGATTGCTGCGGTGCAGAAAGTGACGGATTTCGTCTCCATCACGCCGACGGCGACGATCGCCGTCCAGAGCCACGGCTGGCGGGCGAAATGCCTCCAGCGGCTTGTGCGTCTGCAGATGCCGGTTCCGCCGACGGTGGCGCTCTCCTTCGATGCGGTGCGGGCGCTGGCGGCTGGTTATCCGCTGGATGCCTCCGCACTCACCGATCTGCTGGGTCCGGGGCAGCTTATCTGCGTCCGGCCCAGCCCCGAGAATACCGAATGGGGCGGGCCCTCCGCCGTTCTGAACATCGGCATGGGCGAGGAGTGCCACAACGCGCTGTCCGAAACCCATGGGCGGGAGGCGGCGGATGCGCTCTATCTCCGCTTCGTGCAGGCCTATGCCGTCAACGTTGCGCGCCTGGACCCCGACATGTTCGAGACCGACATGCCCACGGCGGAGGCGCTGCGCTTTGCGCTGCGCGCCTATGAGGACGAGACCGACGAACCCTTTCCGCAAGAGGCGGAACGGCAGCTCGCCGATGTGCTCCGCTCCATGTCGCGGGCGTGGGAGGGCACGTCGGCGCGGCTGCTGCGGCAGGCGAAAGGCGCGCCGGTGGATGCGGGGCTTGGTCTTGTCGTGCAGGCCATGGCGCTGGGTCTGGGCCGGGCGGAATCCGGCTCCGGTGTCATGCAGTTCGTTGACAGCACCACGGGCAAGCCGCGGATCACCGGTCGCTACCTCAGCCAGAGTCAGGGGCGGGAGGCGCTGGCACGGCGCGAGGGCTCGCTCTACCTGACCCGCGATCCGCGGGGTCCTTCGCTTGAGGAACTTTGCCCCGGCCCCTTCGACGAACTGATCCGGCTGGGCGCGGTGAGCCGTCAGGGTCTGCGCGAGGAAATGCAGATCGAGTTTACCATCGAGAACGGCCATCTGCACGTTCTGGACGCGCTGAAGGTCGCGCGCACCTCGCGCGCGGCGGTCACCATCGCGGTGGCGTTGGCCGAGGACGGCGTCATCGAGCGGGAGGAGGCGCTTCTGCGCATCCAGCCCCGCGCGCTTTCCGAACTCCTGCACCCGCAGGTCGATCCCGCGGGCGAACGCGACGTGATCGTCAAGGGTATCGCCGCCAGCCCCGGTGCCGCACAGGGTCGTATCGTGTTCAGCGCGATGGCGGCGCAGGCCATGTCCGCGCGCGGGGAAGCCTGCATCCTCGTCCGCCGCGAAACGGCGCCGGAGGATGTCCGCGGCATGCATGCGGCGAAGGGCATCCTGACGGAGCGTGGCGGCATGACCAGCCACGCGGCGGTCATCGCACGGGGGCTTGGCCTTCCCTGTGTCGTCGGCGCCTCGTCTCTCCGGTTCAACCCGCGGGACAGGACCCTTACCGCGATGGACGGGCGCATCTTTCACGAAGGCGATGTGATCACGATAGACGGTACGCGCGGTGAGGCGCTGGCCGGTGCGCCCGGATTGCTGGAACCGGCATTGGACGACGCGTTCTACAGCCTGCTTCACTGGGCGGATGCGGTGCGCGATATCGGTGTCCGCGCCAATGCCGACACGCCCGACGACGCCCGCATGGCCCGTGTCTTCGAGGCGGAGGGCATCGGCCTGTGCCGCACCGAACACATGTTCTTCGAGGAAGGCCGTCTGACCGTGATGCGGGAGATGATCTTCGCCGATCGGTCCGAGGACCGCGCCGAGGCGCTGGACCGTCTGCTGCCCATGCAGCGCGATGATTTTGTCGAGCTGTTCGAGATCATGGACGGCCACCCCGTCTGCATCCGTCTGTTCGACCCGCCGTTGCATGAGTTCCTGCCCCAGACCCGTGACGGAATGCGCGAACTGGCCGAAGCGCTGGATCGCCCGCTGTCGGAAGTCACGCGGCGGGTGGAATCCATGACCGAATTCAATCCGATGCTGGGTCTGCGGGGCGTGCGGCTGGGCATTGCGATGCCCGAGATCTACGACATGCAGGTCCGCGCGATCTTTGAGGCGACGCTGGAAATCGGCCGTCGCGGCAAGCGGGTTGTGCCCGAAATCATGATCCCGCTCGTCTCCGCTCAGCGAGAGGTGGAACTGGTGAAGGCCCGGATCGACGCCGTCGCCGCGCTGGTGCAAGCCCGCATGGGCGTGCCGCTGGATTTCCGGCTCGGGGTCATGGTGGAAACGCCGCGTGCCGCGCTCCGGTCGGGCGATCTTGCACAGCACAGCGCCTTCCTGAGCTTCGGCACCAATGACCTGACCCAGATGACCTATGGCCTGTCTCGTGACGACGCGGGCCGGTTCATGAGCACTTACGTCCAGCAGGGCGTGTATCCCGAAGACCCCTTCCATCGGCTCGACACCGAAGGCGTGGGGGAGCTTCTGCTGATCGGCGCGGAGCGGGGGAAGCGGGTGAATCCCGATCTCACCCTCTCCATCTGCGGGGAGCACGGAGGCAATCCCGAATCGATTTCCTTCTGTCGTGCGGCAGGATTCGATTATGTTTCCTGTTCGCCGTTTCGTGTTCCGGTTGCAAGACTGACGGCCGCTCATCTTGCGCTAGAGAAGTGGAAGCGCAGGTAATTATCTAGAAGTTTCCGCTTAGTATCGGAAATATCTCATATTATTTGCAGAAAACTATCGGCGGGGTTCCGCCGATAAGCGTTGCATTTTTGCCACGTGAGTGGACCGCCCCTGCGATTGCCGCCTAATTCCCCTCCTCATGCCCCCTCGGGGCGCGAATGAAAACCAGTCGGGGAATGGGATGACCAGGACAGGACGGGGTATCGCGGTGGCTCTGGCTCTGGCCTTGGGATCACCGGCGACCGCCTTTACCGACGCGGCGACAACCGCGACGAGAGCGCAGGATGCGAACCATACAGCGGATGATGTGCGAAGGCCCGTCGATCCATGGCTTGTGAAAGCCGTCTCTGCCCCCGCGGCGGGAGAGATGCGTGTCCGCTACGATGCGAACTGGCTGGACGACCAGCCCAAGGCGAATGGCCATGCGAACTGGCGTTGTCTGGCCAAGGCCGTCTATTTCGAATCGCGCGGTGAGCCGCTGCAGGGACAGTTCGCCGTCGCGGAGGTAATCCTCAACCGCGTCGAAAACCGGCAATGGCCGAATTCCATCTGTGGTGTGGTGAAGCAGGGCTGTCAGTTCTCCTTCATGTGCGACGGCACGCCCGACCATATTGCGGAACGGAAGGCGTATGAGCGCGCGGGCAAGATCGCGCGGCTGATGCTGGACGGTGCTCCACGCCAGCTCACCTATGGCGCGACCTTCTTTCACACGGTCCATGTAAAGCCGGGCTGGTCGCGCAAGATGGCGCGGACCACCCTCATCGGCGACCATCTGTTCTACCGGCTGCCCGGCGCGACGCAACGCGTGGCAGTGGACTGAGGGCGGGACTGAGGTCGCGAACGGCATTGCTGGCATCTTCGGCGGCATCGTCTTAGGATCGGTGCCTTGCAGATGCCGCGCGAGGAGCCTCCGATGACCGATGAAACCCGCCTCGCCTTTGCTCACCCGGAGGCGCGCGCGGCGGCCACAGCGTCGGACCCGCCGCTCGACCGGATCAGCCTGCGCGATCATGTGGTGGAGGCCGATATCGGCGCCTTTGCGGAGGAGCGGGGCAGGCGGCAACGACTGCGGTTCGACATCGTGGTGGAGGTCGCGGCCCGGCCGGAGGGCAGCGACGACGACGTGGATCACATCCTGTCCTACGACCGGCTGGCGGAGGCCGTGCGCGATGAACTGGCGGAGGGGCGGGTCAACCTGCTCGAGACGCTGGCAGAGGGCGTGGCGGACCGCATCCTGTCGCATCGCCTGGCGCGGCGCGCCTTCATCCGCATCCAGAAGCTCGACCGCGGGCCGGGCGCGCTTGGGGTGGAGATCATGCGGACGCCGGGGGAGGAAACCCGGACGGAGAGTGCGCTTCCCGCCTTTGCCCTGCTGCTGGTGACCGCCGGGGAAGCTGCGTGCACGCCGGAGCTGCTGGGCGGGGTCGGAGAGGCCGTGGTGATCTGTCCGGGCCTTCCGGGAGATCGCCCCGTTGCGGCCAGCCCGGCGGCGCAATGGCGGATCGACCTCCTCGCGCTCGATCAGGCGGCCTGGCTCATCGCTGCGGCGGATCCGCAGCTTTCCGTCGTGGCTTCCCGCACAGAGATGGACTGGTCGCTCCGTCAGGGGCGGCCCACAGTCTGGGCGCCTGCCAAGATGCTTCTGGATGCGGGTGGGGAGGGTCTCCCCGCGCCGGACGATCCCGGTGCGCTCGCCATGTGGCTGGCGGTACGGCACGGGGCGGAGCGGATCATCGCCCCGGAGGGTCTTTCGGTGCCGTCGGGACCCGTCGCCATTACGCGCCGACCGGCCTAGCTCTTGCCTCCAGAGCTGCTTTCCGCCACAGAAACCGCATGACTTATTGGCGTCCTATTGTGATGAGCGACCCTGCCATGCCGGAGGCGGCGCTGCCGCTGGCGGGCGGCCCGCTCTGGTTCGACCGGGTGGAGATGTGGGAGCGGGGCGGGCCGAGGAGCCTGCTTCCCGCGCGTGATCTGCCGTCTGAGATGCGGGTACGGCTTACAGAACCGCGTGCGCCGGTGGGGGGGCTTCAGCTCGACCATCCGGTGGTGATGGGGATCCTGAACGTCACGCCCGACAGCTTCTCCGACGGCGGGTGCCACGATACCCCGGACGCCGCGCTGGGCCATGCCCGCAGCATGATCGCCGCCGGGGCGGAGATCCTCGACATCGGCGGAGAGTCGACCCGTCCGGGCGCCCCCGAAGTGCCTGTGCGGGAGGAGATCGCCCGGACCGAGCCGGTGATCGCCGCCCTGAACGCCGGGAGGGCGGTGCCGCTCTCCATCGATACGCGGAAGGCGGTCGTGGCGCGGGTCGCGGTCGCGGCGGGGGCAGCGCTGGTCAACGACGTGACAGGTCTCGACTTCGACCCGGGCATGGCGGCTGCGGTGGCGGAGACGGGCGCGGCGCTCTGTGTCATGCACTCGCGGGGCACGCCGGAGACGATGAATGGCCTGACCGCCTATGACGATGTGCTTGCCGATGTCTATGACTGGCTGGAGGCCGCCGTCCTGCGGGCGGAGGCGGCGGGTATTCCGCGCAGCCGGATCGTGGTGGACCCGGGTATCGGCTTTGCCAAGACGGCGGAGCAGAACGTGGCTCTGCTGCGGGGGCTGTCGCTGTTTCACGGGCTGGGCTGCGGGTTGCTGATCGGCGTCTCGCGCAAGCGCTTCATCGGCACGATCGGCGGTGCGGCAGAGCCTCGCCAGCGCATGCCGGGATCGGTCGCCGTGGCTCTTGCCTGCGCCGGGCAGGGGGCGCAGATCCTGCGCGTGCATGATGTGGCCGAGACGGTTCAGGCGCTGCGGTTGTGGCGCGCCATGACGGGCAGAGGTTGGGAGACGGAAGAATGACACGCAAGCTCTTCGGCACGGACGGAGTACGGGGGCAGGCCAACACCTACCCGATGACCGCCGAAATGGCCTTGCGTCTTGGCGCGGCGGCGGGGCGCTATTTCCGCCGCGACGGGCTGAACCGGCATCAGGTGGTGATCGGCAAGGACACGCGTCTGTCGGGCTACATGCTGGAGAACGCGCTGACGGCGGGGCTGACCTCCACCGGCATGAACGTTCTGCTGCTCGGGCCTGTGCCGACGCCTGCGGTGGGCTTCCTCACCCGCTCCATGCGGGCGGATGTCGGGATCATGATTTCCGCCAGCCACAACCCGCATCAGGACAACGGCATCAAGTTCTTCGGCCCTGACGGTTTCAAGCTGTCCGATGAGGCCGAGGCGGAGATCGAGGCGATGGTGGCGGGGGAAATCCTGCCGGCCAAACCGCAGAACATCGGGCGGGCCAAGCGGATCGACGACGGGCGTGGACGCTATGTGGAATATGCCAAGACGACCTTTCCCGGGCGGGGGCGGCTGAACGGGCTGAAGATCGTGGTGGATTGCGCCAATGGTGCGGCCTATCGCGCCGCGCCGGAGGTGCTCTGGGAACTGGGGGCGGAGGTGATCGCCATCGGGGTGTCGCCCGACGGGTTCAACATCAACGCCAACTGCGGCTCCACCCATCCCGAAACCGCGGCGCGGCGCGTGCTGGCCGAGGGGGCTGACCTTGGCATCGCGCTTGACGGTGATGCCGACCGGGTGATCCTGATCGACGAACAGGGCGCGATTGCCGATGGCGACCAGATCATGGCGCTGCTGGCCCGGCGGATGCAGGAGCGCGGCACGCTCGCCCATGAGACGCTCGTGGCGACGGTCATGTCGAACCTCGGGCTGGAGCGTTATCTCGCGGACCGGAGCATCGCGTTGAAGCGAACGCCGGTCGGTGACCGCTACGTGGTCGAGGCGATGCGGGAGGGCGGCTTCAACCTTGGCGGCGAGCAGTCGGGCCATATCGTGATGACCGACTACACCACCACGGGGGACGGGCTGGTCGCGGCGCTGCAGTTTCTCGCCGCGATGGCGGATACGGGGGAGAAGGCGAGCGCGCTCGCCCGCCAGTTCACGCCCGTTCCCCAGTTGCTGCGGAACGTCCGCTATACGGCGGGGCAGGAGCCGCTTGCCCTCAAAAGCGTGCGGGATGCGATCGCGGAGGCGGAGCGCGCATTGAATGGCCGTGGCCGGCTGCTCATCCGCAAGTCCGGCACGGAGCCACTGATCCGGGTGATGGCCGAGAGCGAGGATGATACGCTGACGGAGACGGTCGTCTCGGGCGTCGTCGACGCGGTGGAAGCGGCCACGCGCGGCTGAACGGAAAAAGGCCGCCTTTACGGGCGGCCCTGATCGCTTTGACTGCCGGGCCGCAACGGCGGCCCATTCATTCTCACACCACGGCAGCCGCAGCGCGCTTGCGCTTGATCTCTTCATGCATCCACGCGGTGATGTAGAGGGGGAGGGGCGAGAGCAGCACGATGATGTTCGCCGTCATTGCGGAGACGTCCCGGCCCTCCGCCCAGATCTCGATCACATAGACGGCGAGGATGTGGATGGTGAACACCTGCAGCGAGTGCCGCCCCAGCGTCGTCAGGAAGGGCCGGGTGAAGAGCCAGTTGGCAAAGACCGAGGCCTTGTTGATCCACCGGAGGCTGCTGTCCTGCCCGGCCGAGATCAGCCAGACGATCAGGAACAGGTCGAGGAAGAACGCCACCACATAGATCGGCGCGAGCATCGCCCTGTCGGACGTCCAGTAGAGCGTGTTGCTGTAATCTGGCCCGAACCAGTGCTGGCGCACCGCGATGTCGAACACCGCCAGCGCGGTGAACCCGACCAGTCCGACGAAGAACACCTGCTCATAGGCGGGCTTCTTCAGGAACTCGAGCGACAGCGTCTTGTTCGCCATGAGATAGCCCGGATAAAGCCCCGCAAAGAACAGAACCTGCCAGCCGAGAACGTCGAAATAGATGCCGATGTTGACCGGGTGGCCCATCTCGCGCAGCGCACCCTCTATCGGCGGCTGGAGGATGTCCGTCAGCCCGAGTTGCGCGCCCAGCCACAGCAGGACGGATGTGATGAGCACCACCGGCCCACGCCCCGTCTTGAAGGCCCAGAGCACGAAAGGCGTGGCGATCATGAAGAACACATACATCGGCAGGATGCCCATATGCATCGAACCACCGACGAGCAGCAGCGAGACAAGCGTGAACAATACCGGCTCCCGCGCATAGGAGGACAGGATGGCCGGAACGTCGGCGAAGGCCGCAAACACCAGCGCCGCCACGAGAAACACACCGATCAGCGCGGCCTGATAAGCGTATATCTTGCGGACGCGGGACCAGATGCTGCTGGTCATCGTCTCATACCCGCGCTTGAGGAGGATCTTGCCATAGACAAGCCCCACCACCAGCCCGGAAACAAAGACAAAGCCCTGCGCGTCCTCCACCCAGCCGATGGAGTGGTGGGTCAGAACCCCGATGGGCGCGTTCACGATGGGCGCAACATGCGCGATCATCATGAACAGCAGGAAATACCCGCGAAATCCGTCAATTAGCGTGAGTCGCATGGGATCTCTCCGAATGAAAATCAGGGTTCGGAAAGCGGAACCCTTTGGCGGCTAACGCTGTAGGCCGGGATTCGATCCGTGAAAAGGTCGCGACGGGCAAAATCCCGCCATATCGCCGTGAGGCGGAGGAAAGATACCGCCGACGGCATGGAACTGCAAAAAAAGCGGCACCCGGGCTTGACGCGCCACCGGGGCTGGAATACCTACGCGCCACTTCGGCGGAGTAGCTCAGTTGGTTAGAGCAGAGGAATCATAATCCTTGTGTCGGGGGTTCAAATCCCTCCTCCGCTACCAGAAGCCCCCCAACGGGGCTCCGGTGGTCGCCGATAGCCAGCACTTGATATCGATGGTCGCGGCTTAACCCTTCCATATTCCTGTGCTTCCGGACCTGCGGGTGATGGAAATCACCGGCAGAGATTGTGCCCGGGAGGTATCGTCGTCGTTGCGGCATTCGTCCGAACGTCGGTATCCCGGCAAAGGGACGAAACCCTGCCCGCCGCGACAGCACATTGAGAACGCATGGCACCCATGCGTTTGCCTGGATTGCAAACAGCTCCGGTTCGGGCTGTGCTGCATCAGGTATTTTTCAGGTGCATTCATGGAATCCGACGCGGATTTGCAGCTCATTCTTCATGTGCGGAACATTAACGAGTTCCTGAAGGGCTTTCTCGAGGCGACGGTTGAGGGCCTCAGCCCGGACGCCAGAACTCATCTCGAGGCGCTGATCGACACGTCCAACGCGCTTCTCGTGGCGCTTGCGGCTCCATCGGGCGGGAGCCGGTCCTTAGCGCAATGTGAGTTGCCCAGCCCCTCCCGGCTCGGATGACCCTATGGGCGGACGGACGTTGTATGAAGCCCGCCCGGACCCATCGGCAGGGGTGCGTTGCAATTCGTCAGGGAGCGCTACCTGTAACCCTAATGTTCAAGCGTTACGCGAACTGCCGAAAGGGTAGCTGGTTTCCAGCCTTGCCCCCGGCCAGAGCAGCGCCAACCAGCAAAATCAGGAGTTTTTCATGACCGCGAAGGCAGGGACCGCGAAGGCAGATGCACGACACGTTGCCCGCAAGTCGATCTTCGATGATGTCTATGACGACGCACAGTGGGGAAAAGGCAGGAACTTCGCCCCGCGCCCGGCACCGAAAGCGGCCGAGGGAGACGAAGTCTGGCAACTGACCCTCGGCAAGGGGCGGGAGAAGCCCCGCAAGGTCAAGTAAGCCGGACGTTCACTCAGGCGTTGTGCCGCCGCGCTCCGGCGACCAGGTTTTCCGATACGAAGCCAGCACTCCGTGCTGCCGCAATGAACGCGCGACGCGCCGTGCCGACAGAGACCATGCAGTCCATGGCCGCATCAAGCTGATCGACAGCCTGCTGGCGCGCGTCGTCGGATATCGGCCACTTGCGGCGCAGCCAGTAACTTGCCTGTTCGATGGTGCTGAATTTCTGCACGTCGCCGTCGGGAGACGTGACAAAAGACAGGGGTTCACCCCAGTTAATTTCGATCAAAATATACTTCTTTCTGGAAGGTGGATCGCCCGCATCCCTGATGTCGAGGCAGTCCATGAAGGTGCGGGATCGGCATGTCGCCGGTCCCGCCTTGGTATGGTAGAGACTGGACGCTCAGGCCAGCGAGAGGTTCGTCGCCGATTCGCGACCATTGCGGTCACGCTCGATATCGAACGTCACGGCTTGGCCGTCATTGAGACCGCGGAGGCCCGCACGCTCAAGCGCGCTGATGTGGACGAACACGTCCTTGGAGCCGCCTTCGGGCTGAATGAAGCCGAAGCCTTTGGTGGAGTTGAACCATTTTACGGTGCCATTGGCCATCGTAATACTTCCTTATCATAGATGTCGCCCGCAGGAGGCGGCGACCCGGCAAAGCTGAAAATCGAAAGCTGAGCCGAAAGGAACAGGTTCGAAAAGCATAGATGCCGGTCGTATATAAGTGTTGGGGAAATAATTGCGAGTGGGCAAGTTAAAATTTCTTGGTTTGATGCAAAGAAAGTTCTGGAAGCGGGGCAGGGGTGCTCCCGTTCTCACCAGATTGCTTCATCCCAAAGCCTTTTCAAGGTTCCGGCCCCTCCTGGTGGGCAGCTGAAAACGGCTTTCAGGTCTGCCTTGGAGCGGAAATCGTTCGCAACTTGGCACCGTCCGGTCGGAAGGCCGCACATTTCGCATTCATTCAGGAGCTGATTCTCCAATCTCCGGCGCACAGGCATGACACTTCGGCCCGCTGGAGGCCAATCGGGTGACTGTCGGGCGCGGGTTGGGATCGCCCGGGGATCAGCCGGAGCGGACGACTGTCGCCAAGATATTCCGGCGCTGCTAGCGTCGAAGGATGCGATTCCCTCTCCTCCTCGTCTTCTGTCTGCTGCCCCCCGCCTGTGCCGGTGCGCAGGAGCCGGGGCGGGACCGTGACTGCGTGGTGCTGCTGCACGGGCTGGCGCGGACAGAGACGTCTTTTCTGTTGATGGAGGAGGCGCTGGAGCATCGCGGCTACCACGTCGTGAATTCCAGCTATCCCTCCACGGACGCGCCGGTGGAGGCCCTTCTGGGTGATGTCGATACCGCGGTTGCGGCCTGCGGCGGGGCGGAGGTGAATTTTGTCACCCATTCCATGGGCGGTATCCTGCTCCGCGCATGGTTCGCGCAGTCCCGGCCCGACCGGCTGGGGCGCGTCGTGATGCTGGCGCCTCCCAACGGCGGGTCGGAGATCGTGGACGAATTTGCGGGGCTCGAACTGTTCCGCTATATCAACGGCCCCGCAGGCATGGAGCTCGGAACCGGCCCGGAGAGCCTGCCGAACCGCTTGCCGCCGGTGGATTTTCCGCTTGGCATCATCGCGGGCAACCGGTCGCTGAATCCGATCTTCTCATCGCTGATAGAGGGGCCGGATGATGGAAAGGTCTCGGTTGAGAGCACAAAGGTGGCAGGCATGACCGATCATATCGTGCTGCACGTCACGCATACATTCATGATGAACAACCCGCTGGTGATCGCCGAGACGATACGGTTCCTTGAAACCGGCGCCTTCGATCATGCAATGACCGGCAGCGCGGCGCTCCGCAGCCTCACCACCGGGCCGGGGGGGCTGTTCAGCGCCCCGCTGGAATGATCCTGTTCACATGCCCCATCTTGCGACCCGGCCGCGCCTCGGACTTGCCGTAGAGATGCAGCGCGGTATTGGCCTGCCGGGAAAGGTCGGGGACGCGCAGCACATCGTCGCCGATCAGGTTCTCCATCTCCACATCCGCGATCCGGTGCCCATCGCCCAGCGGCCAGCCCGCGACGGCGCGGATGTGCTGCTCGAACTGATCGATGACGCAGCCGTTCTGCGTCCAGTGGCCGGAATTGTGGACGCGGGGGGCGATCTCGTTCACCAGCAGCCCGGCTTCGGTGACGAACAGTTCCACGCCGATCACGCCCACGTAGTCGAGGGCATTCAGGATACGCGCCGCAACCAGAACGGCGTCGCTTCTCTGCGCCGGGCTGAGGGTGGCGGGGACGCGAGTGGTGTGCAATATCCCGTCCCGGTGGACATTTTCCCCCGGATCGTAGGCGGCGACCGAACCGTCGAGCCCGCGCGCGGCAATGACCGACACTTCCCGGCTGAAACTGACGAAACCCTCCAGCACGGCCTCCGCCCCTGCCATGGCGGTAAAGGCATGATCGGCCTCCTCCGGGTTGCGGATGCGGGCCTGCCCCTTGCCGTCATAGCCGAGGCGGGTTGTCTTCAGGATCGCAGGAGTGCCGATTTCCGCCAGCGCCTGCGTCAGATCGTCCCGCGTCGTGACACGACGGTAGGGCGCGGTGACGAGGCCCAGAGATGTCAGGAAGTCCTTTTCCGCGATGCGGTCCTGGCTGATGGCCAAGGCCCGGCGGCCGGGGCGGATCGGGCGGATAGCCTCGATTGTGTCGAGAGAGGCGGTCGGCACATTCTCGAACTCATAGGTCACCACATCGACGGAGCCGGCAAAGGCCACCAGCGCTTGCCGGTCTTCCCAGGCGGCGGTCGTCACGCGCTCGGCGACCTGACCGGCGGGCGGATTCGGCGCGGGGTCGTAGATATGGCAGCGCAACCCCAGCCGCGCGGCCGCGACGGAAAGCATGCGGCCAAGCTGACCGCCGCCAAGAATGCCGATCACGGCTCCGGGGGGAAGTGCGTCACTCATCAACCGGCTCCTCGGGAATGGAGGCGGAAAGCGCCTCTCGCCAGGCATCCAGGCGGGCAGCAAGTGCTGCATCGCCGAGCGCCAGTATACCTGCCGCCATAAGGCCGGCATTCGCCGCGCCTGCCGCTCCGATCGCCATGGTCGCCACCGGGTAACCTTTCGGCATCTGCACGATGGAATAGAGACTGTCCACGCCCGAGAGCGCCCGCGTCTGCACCGGCACGCCGATCACCGGCACCCGCGTCTTGGACGCCATCATGCCCGGCAGATGCGCGGCGCCGCCTGCACCCGCGATGATGACCTTCAAGCCGCGCGAGGCGGCTGTGCGACCATAGTCCCAGAGCCGGTCGGGCGTCCTGTGTGCCGAAACGATGCGCTTTTCGTAAGCCACGCCGAGCTCATCCAGCACCGCCGCCGCTTCGCGCATCGTCGGCCAGTCCGACTGGCTGCCCATGATGATGCCGACCTGAAAGTCCATCCCGATCTCCCGTCTGATGGCGCGGGACTATAGCCATCACGTGGCGGCGGGCAACCTCGCCCGGGGGCTTCAGGCGATGATGTCGGGGGTAAGCAGGTCTTCGTAGCGCTGAATGCGGTCCTTCAGCAGCAATTTCTGCTTTTTCAGGCGGCGAAGGGTAAGCTGATCGCTGCGGCCGGTCTCCTCCAGCGCGAGGATCGCCGCGTCCAGATCGCGGTGCTCGCGCTTCAGCAGCTCAAGCCTGATGCGCATGGCTTCTTCCGTCTCGAATTCCTGCGGAGCGTTCATCCTGAAATCCGTGCGACTGGCCTGGGAGGCCGAATATAGCGGGGCGGAGCCATGAAGGCAAAGCCGCAGCACTTGCGGGAGCGGAAAGTGCGCCCCATATTCAAATCTGAGGGTCGCCGATCTCCGGGACTCCAAGCAACGTCGCTTTTCAAGGACTTGCCACGATGACGAAACTGACTTTTGCTGCCCATCCCTATCTTCTGGGCTTCGATCAGCTTGAGCGGCTGGTAGAGCGGACGGCGAAAAACGGCAATGACGGCTATCCGCCGTACAACATCGAACAATCGGGTGAGAACGCCTACCGGATCACGCTCGCCGTTGCGGGCTTCCGGGATGAGGATCTGTCTATAACGCTGGAAGACCGCCAGCTCGTCATTCGGGGTCGTCAGGCCGATGAGCAGGCAGAACGCGTCTTCCTTCATCGTGGTATAGCCGCCCGACAGTTCCAGAGGAGTTTTGTCCTTGCCGAAGGCGTGGAGGTACGGGGCGCCAGCCTGGAGAACGGGCTGCTGCACCTTGACCTGGCGCGGAGCCGCCCGGAATCGGTTGTCCGGACCATCGAAATCAACAAGAGTTGAAGGAGGACATCATGGACGCGGAATTTGAACTTTCCCAAGCTGGCGCGGAACGCATCGTCTATGTCCGCCCCGTCGAAGTGTCCGAGCTGCCGGAAATCGTCCAGGAACAGGCGCTGGGCGCGAAACAGCTCTATGCGCTTTATGATGAGGACGGCGAGCGTCTCGCGCTCGTGCGGGATCGCCGCATCGCCTTTGCGCTGGCACGGGAGAATAACCTCGCCCCTGTGAGCGTTCACTGAAATCGCACTAATCAACAATGAAAAACGGCCCCCGGAAGCACCCGGGGGCCGTTTGTCTATTGGACCCTCAGTGACCGGAGGAGCCGGGAGCGATTTCCATGTCGTTCTCGATCAATGCGGCGAGGGTGAGGGCGACATTCTCGGGCTGCGTGGGCTTGGCGCAGACCGCAGCGCCCTTGTAGCGGCGTGTCAGCTCGCCGGAATTGTGCCGACCGGTGTGAAACACAATGGGAACGTGCCGCAGCACCAGATCGTCGGCCAGCGGAAACACCGCTTCCCCTGCCAGATCGACATCCAGGATGGCGCCGTCGATCTGCCCCTGACCCAGCACTTCGAGCGCGCGTCTGAGGCGGTGACAGGGGCCGATCACGCTCGCCCCCATGTCTTCCATCACGAAAGTGAGGTCGAGCGCCAATATGGCTTCGTCCTCCACGATGAGAATATTCTTTCCACTTAACATTTTGCCACTAATCGCGCTGCTCATCGCGATCCTTTCCGCTCGCCGTCCGTGCCTGCCGAAGGACGATCATGAAATTCTTCTGGCCGAATGCTTCCGAGGTTGTAGCTGGCACGATCCGACCTTTGTTCGTTGTACCACGGGTCAATGACGCCATTGGATTTCAGTTGGAACGCCAAGACAGGCAGGAGAGTTCCCGCGTTGGTTCCTAAAACCGACTGTCCGCGCAAGACATTGAGCAATTCATAAGAATGCGTCCGGCGTGCAACACCCGCCCGCCAAAAGGATACGGGCGGCGCTGGCAAGGCGCCGCCCGAAAATCGGGTCCACATCCCCAGATCGGGGCTGTTCAGTGCCGGATAAGACCCAGACCCGTCAGCTTTTCGAGAATCTGGGACGCACATTCGGCGACGTCCCGACCTTCGGTCTCGATCCGAAGGTCTGGCGAACCGGGTGTCTCATAAGGGTCGGAAATCCCGGTGAATTCTGCTATCTTTCCGGCGCGGGCGAGTTGGTAGAGCCCTTTCCGATCGCGCCGTTCGCACTCCTCCAGGCTCGTCGCGACATGGACCTCCAGAAAAGTCCCGTGCGATTCGACCATGTCCCGCACGGCCTGCCGCGTCGCGGCATAGGGCGCGATCGGGGCGCAGACGGCGATACCGCCGTTCTTGGCGATTTCCGAGGCCACAAACCCGATGCGGCGTATGTTGATGTCCCGATGCTCGCGCGAGAAGCCCAGTTCGGACGACAGGTGCTTGCGCACCAGATCGCCGTCCAGCAAGGTCACCTGCCGCCCGCCGATCTCCATCAGCTTGACGAGCAGCGCGTTTGCGATGGTCGATTTTCCCGAGCCGGAAAGCCCGGTCATGAACACCACGAAGCCCTGCTTGGATCGGGGCGGAGAGGTCCGGCGCAGTTCCGTCACGACGGAAGGGAAGGAGAACCAGTCCGGTATCTCCTGACCCTCGCGCAGACGACGGCGAAGTTCGGTGCCGGAAATGTTGAGGATGGTCGCGCCATCCTCCACCTCGTCACGAGGCTCGTACTGGCCGCGCTCCGCCACATAGACCATCTGGCGAAAATCGACGAGCGTCACGCCGATCTCATCCGCATGGGTGCGGAACAGATCCTGCGCGGCATAGGGATCGTAGAAATCCTCCCCCTTGCCGTTCTTGCCCGGACCTGCATGGTCGCGGCCGACAATGAAATGCGTGCAGCCATGATTGCGGCGGATCAGGCCGTGCCACACGGCCTCCCGCGGGCCACCCATTCGCATGGCAAGGTTCAGGAGGCTGAGCTCCGTGCTTTCCGTCGGATATTGGTCCAGCACCGCCTCGTAGCAGCGCACGCGCGTGAAATGGTCGATGTCGCCCGGTTTGGTCATGCCGACGACGGGGTGGATCAACAGGTTCGCCCCGGCTTCCCGCGCGGCGCGGAAGGTCAGTTCCTGGTGCGCGCGGTGCAGCGGGTTGCGCGTCTGGAAGGCCACGACGCGGTTCCAGCCGCGTTCCCGGAACAGGGCGCGGAGTTCGTTGGGCGACTTGCGGCGCGACTGGAAATCGTAATGCGCCGGGGCCTGAAGACCGGTGATCTGCCCGCCAAGATAGACCTCGCCCGCGATATCGTGGAGATAGGCGACAGCCGGGTGCGAGGGGTCGTTCGCGCCGAAGACATGCTCTGCCTCACGCACCTTGTCAGGCGACCATTTGTCGTTGACCCTGAGAATGGCGAGGATCACGCCCTCCGCATCGCGAAGCGCGATTTCCGTTCCCTGCGCGATATGCTCCGCAAAGGCCGGAGACACATCCAGCGTTACCGGCATCGGCCAGAGCTGGCCATCCGCGAGCCGCATCGTCTCCACCACGCTGTCGTAGTCGGCGCGGTCCAGAAAACCCTCCAGCGGCGCGAAGCCGCCGTTCATCAGAAGCTCCAGATCGCAGAGCTGTCGCGGCGTCAGATCCCAGGACAGAAGGCCCGCAGCATGGGCTTTCAGCGCCGGGACATCCTCGGGAGCGGCATAAAGCTCCCGGATCGGCGAATGGTTGTCCTGATAGGCAATGCGCGCGACGGAGGCGTCTGCGACGAGATCTTTCATGCTGTCCCTCGGCTTTCCTCGCCGCGGGGAAATCGCGGCGTGCCGGGGCTTAGAGCCGTGCTGGCCTTTCGATCAAGCACGGACAGACGAGGGGGATTGCGAAAAGGCGGATGATCCGCCTTTTCCATGCGGGTCGGGAGAAAAACTTTCTGAAAACCCGAAATGCGCAACGCTGTTTTTGGACTATTCGTCCTGCGCAGGCCCTCACTCCGCGGGGCGCGCGACTCTGCCCGTTGCTTGCGTCACATCGGCGGGCATGTCGTTGGAGATGGTTCCCAGCCCGAGGTCCGGGGTGACCGGCTCCGCCTCGCCCTGCTGCGCGAGCCAGCGCTCCGCATCAAGCGCGGCCATGCAGCCCATGCCGGCCGAGGTCACCGCCTGCCGATAAGTGTGGTCCGTCAGGTCCCCCGCGGCGAAGACGCCGGGGATGGAGGTCTGCGTGCTGCCCGGTTCCACCCAGACGTAGCCGCCCGAATGCAGGCGGAGCTGGTCCTTCACCAGTTCCGAGGCCGGGTGGTGGCCGATCGCCACGAAGAAGCCGTCGCAGGCCACGGTCTGCTCCTCTCCCGTCACGGCGTCGCGCAGCCGGACACCGGTCACGCCCAGCGGATCCGTGGTGCCAAGGATCTCCTCCACCTCACGGTTCCAGAGCACCTCCACCTTCGGATTGGCGAAAAGGCGGTTCTGCATGATCCGCTCCGCCCGGAGCGAATCGCGGCGATGGACGAGGGTGACCTTGCTGGCGAAGTTCGTCAGGAACAGCGCCTCCTCAACGGCGGTATTGCCGCCGCCGATCACCACCACATGCTTGCCGCGGTAGAAGAAGCCGTCGCAGGTCGCGCAGGCGGAGACGCCGAACCCCTTGAACGTCTCCTCCGACGGCAGGCCGAGCCATTTCGCCTGTGCCCCTGTGGCAAGGATCACCGAGTCTGCGGTGAAGGTCTGCCCGCTGTCGGTTTCCGCGCGGAACGGGCGGGAGCGGAGGTCGAGCTGCGACACCATGTCCGGGATCACTTCCGCGCCCATCTCGCGCGCGTGATCGCCCATGCGGAGCATGAGGTCCGGCCCCATTACGGCGGTATCGCCGGGCCAGTTCTCCACATCCGTGGTGATGGTGAGCTGGCCGCCGGGTTGCAGACCCTCGATCACCACAGGTTCCAGCATCGCCCGCGCGGCATAGATCGCGGCAGTATAGCCGGCCGGGCCGGAGCCGATGATCAGGACACGGGTATGACGGGTGTCGGCCATGGGGATCTCCATCTTTGTCGGATAGGGGATATAAGCGTTCCGGGCGCGCGACGGAAGCCGCCGTGCGGGCGGGAGAGTGACGCAGCGCGATCGTCGCCCGGAAGGCTTGCCCTGTCCGCCATAGGGGAATACACCCCCACCGGCGTCGGGCAACAATCTTGCCCCGGCCTCCCCTTTTACGCATCAGATGGAGCGGAGCCGCCAATGGCAGGCGAGAAACTCGACCAGATTGACCGGATGATTCTCGCGGAGTTGCAGGCCGACGGGCGGATGACGAACGTGGAGCTTGCGCGCCGTGTCGGCATTTCCGCGCCGCCCTGCCTGCGCCGTGTGCGTTCGCTTGAGGAACAGGGCTTTATCCGCGGCTACCATGCCGAGGTGGATGGCCAGATGCTGGGCTTCGAGGTGCAGGTCTTTGCCATGGTGCGCCTGACGAGCCAGGCGGAGAAGGACCTGCAGTCCTTCGAACGTCAGTGTCAGGATTGGCCGCTGGTGCGCGAATGCCACATGCTGAACGGTGAGATCGACTTCATCCTGAAATGCGTGGCTCCCGATCTGACCAGCTTTCAGCGCTTCCTGACCGGTGATCTGACCGCCGCGCCGAACGTGGCCAGCGTCAAGACATCACTGGTCATCCGGGGTGCGAAGGACGAACCGGGCGTACCTTTTGAGGTGCTGGAGGAGCGGCTGAAGCGGCTGGCCTGAATTGCGCCGCCGCGGGCCGCGTGATCCGGCGGAGCGGCTAACAGGCTGCTGAAAAGCTCTGAAGCGTCATGCCCATGCTTCATGGAACAGGAAATCGGCCTCGGAATGATCCGACACATGTAGATTTCCGGCGGGATTCCGCCGGATTGTAAACGCTCTCCCTTTCAAAACGGACCCATAAGGCTTTTTCAGCAGCCTGCTACAGCCGGATGGCGGAGAGGAGGCGGCCGTAGTCTGCCTCCCCCGCATGGACGGTACGGCGGTAGGAGAAGAATCGTTCCGGGTCCGAATAGGTGCAATGCCCCGTCCATTCCGCCGCACCGATTCCCGCCTCGCGGAGCCGGTGGAGGCCGAAGCCCGGCAGGTCGAACATCATCCTGTCGCCCTTTCCCTGCGAGAAGAAGCGGGAATAGGCGCGGTCCTCATCGGTGAAGGTGTAGAAGAACTCCGGGCCGACCTCGTAGGCGCGCTGGCTGATCGTTGGGCCGATAACGGCGACCGTATCCTGCCGCCGGGCGCCCAGCGTTTCCATCCGGTCGAGCACCGTTTCCAGCACGCCTTCCAGCGCCCCCCGCCAACCTGCATGGGCCGCGCCGATCACGCCCGCCTGCCGGTCCGCAAACAGCACCGGCTCACAATCCGCGGTGAGGATGCCGAGAGCGAGGCCCGGCGTCCGGGTCACCATGCCATCGGCGCGGATCGGCGCCTCTGGCGGCGCGTCCAGCACGACCACATCGGGAGAATGCACCTGCGCCAGCGTCACCAGCGATTGCGCCGGCAGCGCCAGCGCCTTGGCGGCGCGGGCCCTGTTGATCGCGACAACCTCCGCCAGATCGCTGGAGCCGGGACCGCAGTTCAGCCCGTGGAAGATGCCGGATGACGCGCCTCCCTTCCGGGTGAAGAAGCCGTGTCTGAGGGGGGCGAGGGCAGGAGAGGTGATCGGGTCGAGCGTCATGCGGCAAATCCGGGGGGCAGGGGGGCAGTCTGGGGATAGAGGGCGAGAGCTTTGAACACAGTTCCCATCGCATCGGCTGCGGTCAAGCGCTCCGTTGCCGCCCGGTGGATGAGGAGGGCATCTCCGCTCATCCCCTGCGCGAGTTGTCGGGCACGCGCATGAAGGCCGAGCCGTTCGAGAAACGCGCCTTGCTCAACCATTCCGGTCGCACGGGCGGGCGGCGCGGCGCGGGCCACGGCCTCAAAATCCACATGTGCCGTCAGGTCTGCCAGACCGGGTTCGGCGAGGGGGTCGGTGAAGCCGTGGTTCCGTACGGCCTGCAGCGTGTCCCCCCGGGAATGCCAGCCGCCGTAATCCACGAAAAGCGCTGCGCCGCCATGCCGCGACAGCCGTGCGCCCACCTCTCCCACAACAGTGCGGAGCGCCGGGCAGAGCTCGACGATATCGCCGGGCCGCGTATCCGCGATCCGGTCAGCCAGCAGAGAGACGTGGATGGGCGGGGAGAGGGCAAAGGCGAGGCGGCCGTCCTCCTCCGTCACCATCACCTCCTGCCAGCCTGCGGCGTGGCGGTGGAACTGACGGATGGGGAGAGCATCCAGAAACTCGTTGGCCAGCAGGAAGAGCGGCAGTTCGGGAAGCGTCGCCACACTGTCGTGCCATTGGGGGTCGTAGCCGGCCAGCGCTGCCGCCTGGGCCGCGCGGAGTGTGGGGGATGCCTCCATCAGGCAGACACGCATCGCCTCGTGCAGGCCCGGCACGCCCCGCGTCGCGCGGAGGACATCGGCCATCAGCGTGCCCCGCCCCGGCCCGAGCTCCGCCAATGCGAAGGGAGCGGGCGCGCCCTGATCCAGCCAGCACTGCGCCAGCCACAGGCCCAGCAGTTCTCCGAACATCTGGCTGATCTCCGGCGCGGTCACGAAGTCGCCGCCCCGGCCCAGCGGGTCGCGGGTGGTATAATAGCCGTATTGCGGGTCGAGCAGGCATTCGGCCATGTAATCGGCAAGCGTTATCGGCCCCGTCCGGGCGATCCTGAGCGCGATCCTCCGGCCGAGCGGCGTCACCGCGCTCGTGCCCGGAGGATGAGCAGCAGGCCGAGCGCGATCATCGGCAGCGACAGAAGCTGCCCCATGGAAAGTCCCCAGCCGCCGCCGAACTGCACCGCATGGCCCAGCGGGTTGCCCGGGCCGATAAACTGATGATCCGCCACACGGACGAATTCCACGATGAACCGCGCGATGCCGTAGCCCACCGCAAAGACGCCCATCAGCCGTCCCGGCGCCTTGAGCCAGCCCTTGCGCCAGGCAAGCCACAGCAGCAGCGCACCAAGGATCGCGCCCTCCATCAGCGCCTCATAGAGCTGCGAGGGGTGGCGGGCACAGGGCAGGCTCCAGCCGGGACAGTCCTGCGCGGCGGCACCGGGAAAAATCACCGCCCACGGCAGGTCGGAGGGGCGACCCCAAAGCTCGGCATTGATGAAGTTGGCGATCCGCCCGAGCATCAGCCCGGGAGGCGTCGCAACGGCCAGCGCATCGCCGAGCGACAGTGGCGGCACCTTTTCCTTCAGCGCAAACAAGAGCGCAGCCAGCGTCACGCCGATCAGCCCGCCGTGGAAGGACATGCCCCCCTCCCACACGCGCAGGATCTCCGCCGGATGCGCCAGATAATAGCCCGGCTGGTAGAACAGCACGAAGCCAAGCCGCCCGCCCAGCAGCACGCCGAAGATGATCCATGTGAGCAACCGCTCCACCTGCTCCGCCGTCATCGGTGCGGTATCGTGGGGCCAGAGGTCGGGTCTGCGGACCAGCGCGACGATCATCCGCCATCCGATCAGGAGCCCTGCGATATAGGCAAGGGCGTACCAGCGGAGCGCGAAGCTGAAACCGCCAATGGTAACGGAGAAGATCTCCGGTGAAATGTCGGGGAAGGGGAGCACGGCCTGCATGACGGCCTTCCTTCCCGCTTGTCCGCCGCAAGTCAAGGTGACGCGCGCGACATGCGTGGCTCCGCCGCAGGACCGGCGAGGTGGCGGGGCTATCGTCGGCGCATGGCTTGTGCATGGCGCGCGCGCGTCCATATAAGGGAAACCTGTCAAGGAGGCCCGGATGCAGACCCGTAACCGCATTTTCGACGATCTGTCGCAGCTCATGACCAACGCCATGGGCGTGGCGCAGGGCGCGCGGTCGGAGGCCGAGACAGCCATGAAGGGCTGGGTTGATCGTTTCCTTGCCGATCGTGATCTCGTGACGCGGGAAGAATTCGACGCGGTCCGCGCCATGGCCCAGAAGGCGCGCGAGGAAAACGCGACGCTCAAGGCGCGGCTCGACGCTCTGGAGGCCCGCTTCGCGGAGGCGGCCGAACGTGCGGAGCCTGAACTGCCTCCGAACACCGGCGCGCCGGACGCCTGACTGCCGCCGTTGCGGAATGATGATGTCACGCGCCCGCGGCGCGTGGCCTTGCGGGCATGAGGAGGCGGTTCGGCGTCCTTTCCCCACGGAATTTATCGGCGGCGAAGGTCTGACCGATGTACAATAGCCTGGCCAACTTCCGGCTGGTGGCCCTGCGATGCAGTTCGCAGCTTTGCGAACACATCCCCTTCCTGCATTGCGACATTGACCGATCGGGCAGCCATGTTGTGAGGCGCGCCCTTTCTGACAGAACGTCGGCGACGGCACTCCTGCAAGATCGCGGTGGCATGGCGGAAGCCGCTCCCAGCAGCCTGCCGGAAAACATGCCGGGTTTCCCCTGCGGCGGAAATCTTCCCCTCATTGTTGAAGGGCGCGCCCCGGAAACCGCAGGTTTCGGCGCGTGACCGGACCGGTTTTCTGGCTTTCGGCGTAGGCCCGGGCCGATGCCCGGCTTTTTCTGCCACAGGAGAAGCGCTGGGCCGGCTTCATGACGGCTTCATGGTCTGAGGGGCGATTCCCCTCGACCGGCCGGATTCCGGCACCCGTCCGGGGGTATTTTTCCTCCCTCTTTCCACCTCTGCCTATCCATAGCCTTACCCACAGGATTTTGCGGTTCATCCACGACTGTCACCGAAATATCGCTTTACAGAATGGGTCATTGACCGCACCATATCTGGTAGAAAGAGCAGGCTTCCCCGCTCCTTCTTGTCGGACACCCAGCGTCTTGTGGGGTCTCTTCCCCAAGGCCAATCAAGAGAGGTCGGGCCATGTCGCTATCCGAGGACTTCATCGACAGCACGGAAATCCACCCGATCGACATCGTGGAAACGTTGGCCGAATACCGCGACTGGGATTTCGAGCGTGTGGCGGAGGATCAGATCGCCATGACGGTGGAGGGGCAGTGGCGGAGCTATTCCATCACGCTCGCCTGGTCCCCGCAGGATGAGGTGCTGCGCCTGCTCTGTACCTTTGAGATGGACCCGCCGGAAGGCCGGTCCGCGGATCTGCACGACCTGTTGAACCGCGTGAACGATCAATGCTGGACGGGCGCCTTCGCCTATTGGGCGGAGCAGCGGCTGATGGTCTGGCGCTACGGGCTCGTGCTGACCGGCGGGCAGGTGGCGGGGCCCGAACAGATCGACAGGATGATCGCCACGTCCGTGCTGGCGGCGGAGCGTTACTATCCGGCGTTCCAGCTTGTCGGCTGGGGAGACCGCAGCGCGAAGGAGGCCCTGCAGGTCGCCATTGCCGAGGCTTACGGTCGCGCCTAGTCTCTGCGCCGTCTGACTGATGGAGACGGCGGAATGAAGATGGATGAGCTTTCGGCGCGCGGCCTCGTGCTGCTCGGATGCGGCAAGATGGGTTCTGCGATGCTGGAAGGCTGGCTGGACCGCGGGTTGGCGCCGTCGGGTGTAACGGTCATCGACCCGCGCCCCTCCGACTGGCTGAAGGAGGCGGGCGTCCATCTGGGGAGTGACCTGCCGCCCGCGCCGGCCATCGTGCTCATTGCAGTAAAGCCGCAGATGATGGCGGAGGCACTGCCCGTCCTGAAGCCGCTTGGGGGAGGGGAGACGTTGTTCGTCTCCGTCGCGGCGGGCACGCCCATCAGCCATTATGAAAGCGTGCTCGGCGCGGCGACGCCGATCATCCGGGCGATGCCGAATACACCGGCCGCCATCGGGCGGGGGATCACCGCGCTGATCGGCAACGGGGCGGCGACGGAGACACACCTTGCGCTGGCCGAAAGCCTGCTCTCCGCCGTTGGCGAAACCGTGCGGCTGCAGGAGGAAGGCCAGATGGATGCGGTCACTGCCGTCTCCGGTTCCGGCCCTGCCTATGTGTTCCACTTGATCGAGGCGCTGGCGGCGGCGGGGGAGGCAGAGGGCCTTCCGCCCGAGCTTGCCTTGCGGCTTGCCAAGGTGACCGTCGCGGGCGCAGGCGCGCTGGCCATCGAAAGCGGCGAGACGCCCTCCCAGCTTCGCATCAACGTCACCAGCCCGAACGGCACCACCGCCGCCGCGCTTCAGGTGCTCATGAATGAGGAGGCCGGGTTCCCGCCGCTCCTTCGCCGTGCGGTGAAAGCCGCCGCCGACCGCTCCCGCGAGCTGTCCCGATGAGCGGCGGGAGGGCGCCCGAGATCGGCTGGGATGATTTCGCAAAGGTGGATATCCGCGTCGGCCGGATCGTCCGGGCCGAGCCTTACCCGGAGGCGCGCAAGCCCGCCATCAAGCTCTGGGTCGATCTTGGGCCGGAGATCGGCGAGAAACGCTCCTCCGCGCAGATTACCGATCACTATACGCCGCAATCGCTGCTGGGCCGCAGGGTGATGGCCGTGGTCAACTTTCCACCCCGCCAGATCGGCAAGGTCATGTCGGAGGTTCTGGTGCTGGGCGTGCCCGATGGCACGGGCGGCGTGGTGCTGATCGCCCCGGATCAGGACGTGCCGCTCGGGGGGCGGCTTTACTGACCTGGCAGGCTGGCGAAAAGGTCGGGAGCGCCGCACCCATAGGCGGGAAATGTGGAAATCGGCCCGGGAATGACACGAAATGTTCAGATCTCCGGCTGGATTTCGTCAGATTTTGCGCTCCAGCGCAGAACTGAAAACCTTTGCCGACAGCCTGTTAGATCGTGGCGGGGCGTATCGCCGGAACGGTGCATTTCTCTTGCCGGGCCGCCAGGCTTTCCCCCTCCGCGGCAGAGGCAGCGGGCCGCCTCCTATTCCAGCAGACCCGCTTCCCGGTAATACCGCTCCGCTCCGGGGTGAAGGGGGATCTGAAGCATGTCGAGCGCGGTTTCGATGGAGATGTCGGCACCCTGCGGCGGACCCTTGTCCAGGGCGGTCCTTGTCCTGTCGTTCCAGAGCGCGCGGGTCAGGGCATAGACCAGTTCCTCCGGCTCCTCGGCCCGCGTGACCCAGACCGCGCCGAGGGCGAGGGTGGGGGTATCTTCCTCGACACCCGCATAGGTGCCACCTGGGATCACCCCCTCTCCCAGAAAGCCGAGATCGACGGCCAATGCCTCGGCCGGAAACCCTTCCAGCGGGACGAGCGCCAGCGGCGTCTTTTCCGCCAGTGCCGCGATGAAGGGCGCGGGAAAGCCGCCGACGAAAAAGAAGGCGTCGAGTTCCCCGGCCGCCAGTTGCGCGGCGGCATCCCGCGCGGCCATGGGCGTGAGTGTGACCTCCTCCTGCGGGACATCCCATGCGGAAAGCACCAGTTGCGCGTCAAAGGCCGTTCCCGAGCCGGATTCGCCCGGCGAAACCCGGCGGCCCTTCAAATCCGCGGGAGAGCGGATGCCGCTGTCGGCGCGGGTGACGAGATGGATGCTTTCGCTGTGCAGCGTGGCAATGGCGCGAAGGTTCGTGGCCGCCTGCCGCCCCTCCCACAGCCCGGTGCCCGTTTCCGCCCAGGTTGCCACGTCGGACTGCACGATGCCGGAATTCGCCTTGCCGCTGGCCAGAGCCTCCACATTCGCGACCGATCCGGTGGAGGTCGTTGCCTCGACGCTTGTCCCCGGAACGCCGCAATCCATCGGGTCGGGGCAGTCGGCCTCCGTCTCCGGGCCGGAGACGGCTGTGGCGATGGTCTGGCCGATGGGGTAGTAGCTGCCGCCTTCCTCCCCCGTCGTTATGGTGAAGGGCGTTCCTGCGCTGGCGATGCCCCCTGTCAGGGTCACCGCGAGACTCACCGTGAGGATCGCCGCCAGAAGTGCCGGAAGTCCGCGTCGCATGGTTACCGTCCCCGCTTGTCTTTTTTACCAAGGGAGCAGTCTCTACCCGGAAACTCAACGTCAAAGATGGTGGGGCGGCAGATCTTCACTTTCGCTTGTGCAGGATTTTTGTGCGCCAGAGCCGGTCCTGTGGCTAGGGCCGGATCTCCACCCGTTGCCGCAGGGCACCTGTCGCACGGTCGAAGATCAGAATCTCGTTCTCCGCCGTCACGACCGCATACCAGTCCGTCCCTTGCGTGAAGGCGATCGGGGTCGTTCCATCGGGGAGGGTGACCGTCTCCGGCAGCGGTGGCGGTGCGGCGGCGCGCGGCAGGCGGGTGACAAGCAGCACCACGATCGTTAAGACGCCGATAATCAGCGTCGCCGTCAGCACGGTGACCAGCAGTTTCAGGAAACGCAGGCTCGGGGGCAGCGCCTCCGGGGGGGGAGCATCATCCATGTCGGCCTCCAGTTCAGCGCCATCGGGCAGGGTTCTCTCCGTTCTGATCGGAGAGGAGCCGCCCGCGCGCCTTGATAAGGCGCTCGCCCGCGACGTGCCAGAGGGGGAGGCGCTGTCGCGCTCCCGCCTCGCGCGGCTCATTGCCGCCGGCGCCGTGCGGCGCGGGGAGGAGGCGCTGACCGACACCTCTGCCCGCGTGGCGGCGGGAGAGGAGATCACCATCCTGCTCGACCCGCCGGAGGAGCTGGAGACGCTGCCGGAGGCGATCCCCCTCGTCGTGGTGTGGGAGGACGATGACCTTATCGTGGTGGACAAACCCGCGGGCATGGTCGTCCACCCCGCGCCCGGCTCCGTCTCCGGGACGCTGGTGAACGCGCTGCTCCACCATTGCGGTGACAGCCTCTCCGGCATCGGGGGCGCGCGGCGGCCCGGCATCGTCCACCGGATCGACAAGGAGACATCCGGCCTGCTCGTCGTCGCCAAGACCGATCGCGCGCATCACGGCCTTGCCCGGCAGTTCGAGGCGCATACCGTCCACCGCCATTACCGCGCGCTGGTTCATGGAGTTCCCGACGCGGCCGATCCGCGGCTCCGGGGCGTGCGGGGCGTGGGGTTCGAGCCGGGGGGCATCCTGCGCATCGTGACCGGCATCGACCGCCACCGCACCGACCGTCAGCGTCAGGCCGTGACTTTCACCGGCGGCCGCCATGCGGTGACGCGCGCCCGGTTGGAGGAGCGTTTTGGACAGCCGCCCGTCATCGGGCTCATGGATTGCTGGCTGGAGACCGGGCGGACCCATCAGATCCGCGTTCATCTGGCCCATGCGGGGCACGGGCTGGTCGGAGACCCGGTCTATGGCGGGCGGCGCAAGGCTTCTGCGCGCGCGCTGGGGCCTGAGATCGCTGCAGCAGTGGATGCCTTTCCGCGGCAGGCGCTCCACGCGGCGACGCTGGGCTTCACGCATCCCGTAACCGGCGAGGAGCTTGCCTTCGAATCGCCGCTGCCGGAAGATATGGCAACTTTGGTTGCCCTCCTGCGCGGCTGACCACGCGTTCGCACCACCCGCTGCGCTTTTGCTCAAGGGAGGATGCTGCCTCGAACGCTGCTGCCGGTCGCCACCTGTCCTGCGTCTTCGCGCCGGTCGGCAAGGTCACACCGTGAAGTGAGACTGCCGCTTCGTCATCGCGTGGGTATGGCTGGCCACCATCCCCGGCCACGCCATATATTCAAAGAACCGCGCGGAATGACATGGGGAGTGACATGCAGAGCTATTTCCCCCTCATCCTGCTTTTTCTCGCTCAGGCGGCAGTCATTGCCCGTGTCCTGATCCGCAAGGACAGGCAACCGGCTGCCCGGCTCGCCTGGATCATGGTCGTCGGTACCGTGCCCCTGCTGGGCATGGTGCTCTACTTCTTCTTCGGAGAAGTGACGATCCGTCGGGAAACGCTGACCCGGATGGAACGGGCCATCCGGGTTCTACCCAAGATGCCGCCGCCCGATCCGCCACCCGTGCTGCCCGAACGGCTCGTCTCCAGCTTTCAGCGGGTGAGTGCCGTGAACGGCTTTCAGGCGGTTGGCGGCAACAGCATCCTGCTGGCCCGCGACAGTGATGATGCGGTCGCGGGTCTCGTCTCCGACATCGACGGGGCGACGGACCATGTGCATCTGATGTTCTACATCTGGCTGACCGACAACAACGGGCTCCGGGTCGCCGAGGCCGTGGAGCGCGCCGCGCGTCGCGGTGTGACCTGCCGCGTCATGGTGGATGCTTTCGGCTCCCGCGCCATGCTGTCCTCCGCGGTCTGGAGCAGGATGGAGAAGGCCGGCGCGACGATGGGCGTCGCCTTTCCCACATCGCAACCGCTTCTTCGCATGTTCATTTCCCGCATCGACGTGCGCGACCACCGCAAGGTGGCGGTGATCGACGGTGATGTGTGCTGGTTCGGCAGTCAGAACTGTGCCGACGCGGCCTTCCGTGTGAAGCCGCGCTATGCGCCTTGGGTGGACGTGTTCTTTCGTGGAGCAGGCCCGGTGGCGCGGCAGCTTCAGATGATCTTCGCGGCGGACTGGTTGACCCATATGGGAGAGGATCTGTCACCGCTCCTGTCCGCGCCGTTGCCGCCCCCGCAAGGAGAGGAGGTGGCGATCGCCTATGGCACCGGGCCGCGCATCAATCCGCACGCGGTCTCCGACAGCTTTCAGCTTGCCATCGGCGCGGCACAGCGGGACCTGACAATCACCACGCCCTATTACGTGCCCAACGAACCGCTGCAGGATGAGCTTTGCTCCGCCGCCATGCGAGGAGTGCGGGTCCGTATCCTGTTTCCCGCGCGCAACGACAGCCGCTTCGTGGCCTGGGCCAGTCAGAGTTACTACGAGGCCTTGCTGGAATCCGGTATCGAGATCTACGAATACCGCAGCGGGCTTTTGCACGCCAAGACGATGGCCATCGACGATGACGCGGTGCTGGTCGGATCGGCGAACATGGATCGCCGCAGTCTCGACCTCAACTATGAGAACAATGTTCTGGTCTTCTCGCCCGACCTGAACCGGGCGCTCCGCGCGCGGCAGGAAGACTGGCTTGCGGACTGCAACCGCCTTACCTTGGAGGAGGTTCGGGCATGGTCGCTGCCGCGCCGTCTGCTCAACAGCGCCATGGCGACGCTCGGGCCGGTGCTGTAACGCTGCGCACATCGGCGTGAGACTCGCGAAACATCGCTGCTTTTGGAACGAAACGCCAACCTTCCTGCGTTAATAGGGCAAGTGAAGCGGGGTCTTGAACATGACGGACCCGGTAACCATATCTTGCTGCCCCCGGACGGAACCCGCCCGACAGGGGCAAGAAGGGAGATGCGATGGCAACCTATACCAATCTTCCGGCCCCCAGCCCGGAGCAGGGGCTGAACCGCTACCTTCAGGAGATCCGCAAGTTTCCCATGCTGGATCCCAATGAGGAATACATGCTCGCCAAGCGTTGGGTGGATCATCAGGATGCTGGCGCCGCCCATAAGCTTGTCACATCCCACCTGCGCCTCGCGGCAAAGATCGCCATGGGGTATCGCGGCTATGGCCTGCCGCAGGCCGAGGTAATCTCGGAAGCGAATGTCGGCCTCATGCAGGCGGTGAAACGGTTCGAGCCGGAGAAGGGCTTCCGCCTCGCCACCTATGCGATGTGGTGGATCCGCGCGAGCATTCAGGAATACATCCTGCGGTCCTGGAGCCTTGTGAAGCTCGGCACCACTTCGGCGCAGAAGAAGCTCTTCTTCAATCTGCGCAAGGCCAAGGCCCGCATCGGCGCGCTTGAGGAGGGGGACCTGCGGCCGGAGAATGTGAAGCAGATCGCCCATGACCTCAACGTGACGGAGGATGAGGTCATCGCGATGAACCGTCGTCTTTCCGGCAGCGATGCCTCGCTCAACGCCATGATCGGTTCCGAAGGTGACAGTGCGACGCAGTGGCAGGACTGGCTGGAGGATGAGGATGCCGATCAGGCTTCCGACTTTGCCGAACGCGATGAACTGGAGGCCCGACGCGAACTGCTTGAGGAAGCGATGGGCGTGCTGAATGACCGGGAGAAGGACATTCTCGTCCAGCGCCGGCTGTCCGAAGCGCCGGTGACGCTGGAGGATCTCTCCGGCCAGTATGACGTGAGCCGGGAGCGTATCCGGCAGATCGAGGTTCGCGCCTTCGAGAAGCTCCAGAAGCGGATGACCGAGTTGGCGCGCGAAAAGGGAATGCTGGCAACCGTCTGAGGGCTTGTCCGGGCCGCGGGCATGGTTGATCCTGTGCCCGCTGCCCGCTGCCCGCTGGTCTGAAGCTGGCCTTCTGCGTCAGGCTGTTGAAAAAGTCCTGTACCCTCATGCCTGTGCTCTGGAGTTCGCGAAATCTCACCCGGAATGTGTAGATTTTCGGCCAGAGTTCCTCAGACTGCGGAACGATTTCCGTTCCAGCGCAGCCCTGAAATCCTTTGCACCCGACTGCGAAACACTGGTTGCTTGTGGAGGAAAGCGACCCGACAGCGCGCGGTTGATCGCGAAACGCTCTCCGCCGCAGCCGACTAAAGGAGACAAGTCGTCTGCGCCTGCCGGGTTTGTCAGCATGGCCGTGCTCGTCCAGCGGATTCGGTATTTATATGGGACTACCCAACTCATCCAACTCATATTGAGACTACCTGTTCAGTCTCGGCGCCTGGTGGAACGGATTTAGGATGAATCTGTCAGGCTCTGAAGTGCAGCTCTTGCAGATGTATTCGTAAGGTGTGAGGCCGCCGAGGGTCTTGAGCCTGCGCGCGAAGTTGTAGGTGAGGAGGGATCAGATGACAGTCCAGCGGACTGTCGGCCCCGACGCAAGATGAAGTCCGCAAGATGTGTCCGCAGCCGGTCATGGGTTTCGTAGTGGAAGCGTTTGACGTTGAGCGGGAAAACGATCCCCCGGATCGTTTTCTGATCCGCGTCACCCTCCTTGATCGTGCTGTTCATCCGTTCTCCCTGGCCGGTTGGTCCATGGGTGGTTGGGCTTGGTCAGCCTGTGCTCAATGCCGTTTGCCTCACAGATCATGTCGAAGTGCATCGGCCGGGAGTAGACGGTGTTCCGGTTCCGCGGCTGCTCTGCGAACTGAATTCCCCTCGCCATTGTCACTCGGACCAATGGCGTTCCAATGGCTCGATCGGTGAGAATGGTATGGACCTGATAGGGCACGGCTTCGAGCATGTGCTGAAGGAACTCCCAGGCTGTCTTTCTGTCAGCCTTGTCGACGAGTTGGGTCGCGGCGAACTTGCTCGTGCGGTCGATGCCGACGAACAGGTATAGTTTGCCTTCAGTGGTTTGCACCTCGGCGATATCGATGTGGAAGAACCCTAGGGGGTTAGCGTTTGAACTTCGAACGCTTCGGCTTGTCGCCCTCCATATCAGGCAGGCGCGAATTGCCATGCCGCGTGCCGGACAGCGGTGCAACGCAGATCGCGTCAGGGGGGATCGAAGGCTGCAGGGCGTAAAGGCAATCGTCCAATGGCAGCAGCGTATGGCGCCGAAGCGCGACCACGGCCGCCTCCTGGGCTTCTGTCAAAATCGTCGAACGCGGCTCCGACGGCCCGGTCTTCATATCCTCGACCGTCGCGCGCTTGCGCCACTTCGCAACGGTCTCGGGATTGACCCCCAGCTCCCGACTTAGCTGCGCGAGCGAAGCTTGGGATCGGCTCGTATTGCTGCTCTGATCGTGGCGCTGCCGTGACGAACTTGTCCCATAGAGCATCCTTCCATTCCAAAGAAAGGAGCGCACCATCAAACCGTGGGATCAAACAGCTAGCCATCTATATGGAACCACCCATCGCTCCATTTGGAGACGGACGGGCAGTGAGCAGCGCACATGGGGCGAAGATCGCCACTACATGACCGACTCCTTCAACTGACCTGTGCCTCGCATTCTCGGTCTTCGAGAGCTTTCGAGTGTCGCTCCTTCATGGCTCCATCACCCCCGCCAAACCCTAGGCGAGAGGCCTTGGGGGCTTTCCCCCCATCTTTCACGTAAAGCCCGACTTGTCCTGCCATACCAGCTCCGGTTTCACCTAGGTCACATCCGGTGGGTTCTGACCGCGTTGCGCGACGGACGGGCTCTTGTACACTGGGGCTGCCCTGACCCCGGCCCGCTCCCGCTGTCCGAAAGACTGTTGAGCGCCGGGGGCCTGCAATTCCATGACCATCGGTGGCTTAGCGCGCCGCTTTTTGGGGGAGCCGGGATATATTCGCCCAAGGGAGTGGCGGTCGCCGCCGTCTCTGCACGTTCCGCGGGCAGCTTGGCGGGGCTGGCCGCAACAGGCTGGAACGACCCGGAAAAGTGTGAAACGGTTTCCCCGACATGACGGCGAAGCCGCGGGACGGGGGCAAGACCATGGCAATCAAGGCGGCGATCTATCACCTCACCCATTACCGCTATGACAGGCCGGTGATTCTCGGACCGCAGGTGATCCGCCTGCGCCCCGCTCCGCACAGCCGCACGCGGGTCATATCCCACTCTCTGAGGGTGTCGCCCGACCGACATTTCGTGAACTACCAGCAGGACCCCTACGGCAACTGGCTCGCCCGCTACGTCTTTCCCGAACCGGTGACCGAGCTGAAGATAGAGGTCGATCTGGTCGCCGACATGACGGTCTATAACCCGTTCGACTTCTTTGTCGAGGAAAGCGCGGAATCCTGGCCTTTCGACTACCCGGAGGATGTGCAGGCCGATCTGTCGATCTATCGCGCGCCGGAACCTGTCGGGCCGCTGCTTGCCGCGTTTCTGGCGGGCGTGCCGCGGGAACGGCAGCGGACGGTGGATTTCATCGTCGGTCTCAACGCCCGCGTCGCGCGTGAGGTGGGCTATGTCATCCGCATGGAGCCGGGCGTCCAGACGCCGGAGGAAACCTTTGCCAGCGGTCTCGGATCATGCCGCGACTCCTCATGGTTGCTGGTGCAGGCGCTGCGCAATCTGGGCTTCGCGGCGCGGTTCGTCTCGGGCTATCTGATCCAGTTGAAACCGGACCTGAAGGCACTGGACGGCCCCTCCGGCACGGAAGTCGATTTCACCGATCTGCATGCGTGGTGCGAGGTATATCTGCCCGGCGCGGGTTGGATCGGGCTGGATCCGACCTCCGGCCTGCTGACGGGGGAGAGCCATATCCCGCTCGCCGCCACGCCGCATTTCCGCAATGCCGCGCCGATCTCCGGTCTGGCCTCCTATGCGGAGGTTGATTTCAACTTCGACATGCGCGTGACCCGCGTGGCGGAGCATCCCCGCATCACGAAGCCCTTCTCGGAAGAGGCATGGAGCGCGCTGAACGACCTTGGCCGCAAGGTCGATGCCTCGCTTGCCGCGGGGGATGTGCGGCTGACGATGGGGGGTGAACCGACCTTCGTCTCCATCGACGATTTCGAGAGCGCGGAGTGGAATACCGCCGCCGTCGGTCCGACGAAGCGGGTGCTGGCCGACAGGCTCATCCGCCGCTTGCGTGACCGCTTCGCGCCGAACGGATTTCTGCACTACGGGCAGGGCAAGTGGTATCCCGGCGAGACGCTGCCGCGGTGGACCTTCTCGCTCTACTGGCGGAAGGATGGCAGGCCGCTCTGGGGCGATGGCGCGCTGATCGCGCCCGAAGGGGAGCAGACGGGGGCCACGCCGGAGCAGGCAGAAGAGTTCCTGAAAGTCATGGCGACCGAACTCGGCGTGCCTTCGGACAATGTGATGCCCGCCTATGAAGACCCCGCCGAATGGATGGTGCGGGAGGCACGCCTGCCGGAGAACGTCACCCCGCAGAACTCCATGATCAAGGACCCGGAGGAGCGCCACCGTATCGCCAGGGTTTTCGACCGGGGCCTGACGACACCCTCGGGCTATGTGCTGCCGATCCAGAGCTGGCAGGCGCGGGCCGGGCGGCGCTGGTTCTCGGAGAAGTGGCGGACGCGGCGGGGTAACCTGTTCCTCGTCCCTGGGGACAGCGCCGTGGGCTACCGCCTACCGCTCGGCTCGCTGCCCTATGTCTCGCCCTCGCAGTTCCCCTATGTGAACCCCGCCGATCCGACGATCCCGCGCGACCCCCTCCCGGTGGGGCTCCCGGTGGCCGATGCGGTGGACCGCGCCCGGCGCCAGCAGCCCGTGATGCGTTTCACCGGCACGCCGCGGGAGAACGTCGTTCCGCCCGCACCCTCGGGGGAGGTGGGGGGTGTCGTGCGGACCGCCCTTTCCGTTGAGCCGCGGGACGGACGGCTTTGCGTGTTCATGCCGCCGACGGAGCGGGTGGAGGACTACCTCGATCTGCTGGCGGCGGCAGAGGCGACGGCGGCCCGCATGGGGCTGCCCATCCATATCGAGGGCTACACCCCCCCGCAGGACAGCCGCCTGAACGTCATCCGCGTCGCACCTGATCCCGGCGTGATCGAGGTGAACATCCACCCCGCCGCGAGCTGGGAGGACTGTGTGGCCATTACCGAGGGCGTCTATGAGGAGGCGCGTCAGACGCGTCTGGGCGCCGACAAGTTCATGATCGACGGCAAGCATACCGGCACAGGCGGGGGCAATCACGTGGTGGTGGGCGGGGCGACGACGCTCGATAGCCCGTTCCTGCGCCGCCCTGATGTGCTGCGCTCGATCATCCTGCACTGGCAGCGGCACCCCTCCATCTCCTATCTGTTCTCCGGCCTGTTCATCGGGCCGACCTCACAAGCCCCGCGGATCGATGAGGCGCGGCACGATGCGCTTTATGAACTGGAGATCGCGCTTGCCCAGATGCCCCCTCCGGGGCAGGGAGAGGCGCCGATGCCATGGCTGGTGGACAGGCTGCTGCGCAACCTTCTGGTCGATGTCACCGGCAACACCCACCGGGCGGAGATCTGCATCGACAAGCTCTATTCCCCCGACGGGCCGACGGGGCGTCTGGGGCTGGTGGAGTTCCGCGGTTTCGAGATGCCGCCCGATCCGCGCATGTCGCTGGCTCAGCAACTGCTCATCCGCGCGCTCATCGCCCGGCTATGGCATTCGCCGGTCACGGGCGAGCTGGTGCGGTGGGGCACCACGCTGCACGACCGCTTCATGCTGCCGCATTTCGTCTGGGAGGATTTTCTGGACGTGCTCCGTGACCTTGACCGGCATGGCTTCCCCATGCGGTCGGAATGGTTCGAGGCGCAGCAGGAGTTCCGCTTCCCCTTCGCCGGGGAGGTGGAATATGAGGGCGTCCACCTCGAACTCCGGCAGGCGCTGGAGCCGTGGCACGTTCTGGGTGAAACCGGGGCCATCGGCGGCACCGTCCGCTATACCGACAGTTCGGTGGAGCGGATGCAGGTGAAGCTGACGACCTCCGATCCGGGGCGTTACGTGGTGGCCTGCAACAGGCGCCGCGTGCCGCTGACACCCGTCGGGACCAGCGGCGTTGCCGTTGGCGGGGTCCGGTTCAAGGCGTGGCAACCCGCGGCTGCGCTGCATCCGGTGCTGCCGGTCAATGCGCCGCTCACGCTCGATATCTTCGACACTTGGACGGGGCGGGCGCTGGGCGGGTGCACCTATCATGTGGCGCATCCCGGCGGGCGGAACTACGATACCTTCCCCGTCAACGGCAACGAGGCCGAGGCCCGCCGTCTCGCGCGGTTCGAGCCGCGGGGCCACACTCCGGGCCTTTACATGCCGCCTGCCGAAGCGCCCAACCGGGAGTATCCGATGACGCTCGACCTGCGGAGGGCGCCGGGGCTTTAGGATGGGAAGCCGAAGCGCCCCTGTCGCGAAAGATGCGCTAGCCCGGCTTCTTGCCGTCTATCGGCCGAAGGCCGGCGTTCCCGACGAACTGATCGATGCCGGGGGCCGGGTGCGTCCGGTCTGGCGCCCCTTCATGGAGCGTCTCTCCCTCATGACGGAGGAGGAGATCCGTGCGCGGGGCGCGCGGGCGGATCAGTATCTCCGCGATGCGGGCGTGTTCCATCGGCAGTACGGCACGGCCGATGCGGCCGACCGCGACTGGCCGCTCAGCCCCGTGCCGCTGCTGCTGCCCGAGAGCGAATGGCGCGCCCTGTCGGCAGGCTTGATCCAGCGGGCAAACCTGCTGGAAGCGCTGGTGGCCGATCTCTACGGTCCCAACCGTCTGGTGCGGGAGGGGCACCTGCCGGCGGAGCTGGTGGCGGCCAACCCGGAGTGGCTCCGCCCGCTGGTCGGCGTCACGCCGAAATCGGGGGATTTCCTGCATTTCCTTGCCTTCGACCTCGGACGCGGCCCGAATGGCGATTGGTGGGTGCTGAGCGACCGGGCGCAGGCGCCCTCCGGTGCGGGCTTCGCGCTGGAGAACCGGATCGCCACGGGACGCGCCTTCCCGGATGCGATCGCGGAGCAGAATGTCCACCGGCTCGCCGGGTTCTTCCGCGCCTTCCGCGACCGCCTGATGGATCTGCGGGGCGGGGAGGAGGAGCGTATCGGCATCCTGACCCCCGGCCCGATGAGCGAGACCTATTTCGAACATGCCTTCATCGCCCGCTATCTCGGTTTCAGCCTGCTGGAGGGTGATGACCTGACGGTGCGGGACGGCGCGCTCCTGATCCGCACGGTGGCGGGGCTGCGGCCGATCAGCGTCCTCTGGCGGCGGATGGACGCGGCATGGACCGATCCGATGGAACTGAATGAGGCGTCCCGTCTGGGTACGCCGGGGCTGATCGGCGCCATCCGCGCGGGCAACCTCGCGATGGTGAACGCTCTCGGGTCAGGGGTCGTGGAGATGCGGGCGCTCCTCGCCTTTCTGCCGCGCATTGCCGAGGCGATGACCGGCGCGCCGCTCCTGTTGCCGAACATCGCCACGTGGTGGTGCGGGCAGGCGGCGGAGCGGGATCACGTCCGGCGCCACGCGGACGAGATGACGATCTCCCCCGCGCTCTCCAACCGGCTGTTCTTCGATCTGGAGGCGGAGGCCGCCGTCGCCGGCCGGTTCCGGGGGACGCCGCCCGCGCCGTCGCTCGACGACTGGATCATGGCGGGAAGCGGCGATCTGGTGGGGCAGGAGGCCGTGCACCTTTCCACCATGCCCGCGCTGGTGGAGGGGCGGCTGGTGCCCCGGCCCTACAGCCTCCGCGTCTATCTGGCGCGGACGGCGGAGGGCTGGACGGTCATGCCCGGCGGCTTTGCCCGGATCGGGACGTCGGAGGATCCGACGGCCGTCGCGCTCCGTCAGGGGGCCTCCGTCGCGGATGTCTGGGTGGTGGCCGATGCGCCGGTAGAAGCCGATACCATGATCCAGCGGCCAAGCGTGGCTGAATTTCGGCGGCAGGCTCCACTGCTTCCCGCGCGTGCGGCGGACAATCTCTACTGGCTGGGCCGCTATGTTGAGCGTGCGGAAACGACGGTCCGTTTGCTGCGCGCCTGGCACGCCCGCGTGGCCGAGACGGGGGAGGAGGACGCGCCGCTGCAGGCGCTGATCGGCGACTGCCTTGAGGATCGCGGTGCAAAGCCGGGCGCGGGTGTGCCCGCCGGGCTTCGCGACATGCTCCGCGGGGCGCTGACGGCGGCGAGCCATGTGCGCGACCGGTTCTCCGTCGATGGCTGGATGGCGCTGACTGATCTGGACGGTACTGCGGGGCGGCTGGCAGGCGTGCTGAAACCGGGCGATGACGGCGCGCGCGGGATGAGCGTCTTGCTCCGCAAGATCACCGGCTTCTCCGGGCTGGTGCATGAGAACATGTATCATACGATGGGCTGGCGCTTCCTCTCCACCGGGCGGGCGCTGGAGCGTGCGCTGGGAACCGCGCGGCTGCTCGCCGTTCTGGCGGATGAGACAGCGCCCGAAGGCGCGCTCGATGTCGCGGTGGAGGTCGGTGACAGCGTGATGACCCACCGCAGCCGCTTCGCCGCAGAGGCGAACCGGGCAACCGTCATCGACCTGCTGGCGCTGGACCGTCTGAACCCCCGCGCGGTGCTTTATCAACTCGACCTGATACAGGAGCGTATGGGCGTGCTTTGGCGGGGGCAGGGCAATGCGCCGATGGGCGAAGTGGAGCGGGCGGTTCTGCGCCTGCGCACCCGCGTCGCCACCGCGACGCCGGAGGAACTGACCGGCCCCGCGCTTGATGTCGTGGCGGAGGGTCTGGGGGAAATTTCCGTTCTCATCGGGCGGAAATGGTTGATCTGAGCAGGGGGCAGCATGCGCTATGAGCTGAAGATGAGCCTCGACTATGTCTATGAGGGCGGGGCAGAGGCCGGGCGGCACCTGCTCCGCATCGTTCCGCTTCAGCTTGCCGGGGAGCAGCGCGTGGAGGAAAGCCGCGTGTCGGTCGATCCTCAACCGGCGGAATGGCATGAGCGGACGGATTTCTTCGGCAACAGGGTGATCGAACTCGCCTTCGACGGGTTGGTGGAGGAGACATGCTTCCGTCTCGATGCGCGGGTGGAGCGGCTGCCGCAGGGCGCCGTGCTCGACGTTTCGCCGCGGCTTGCGGATATCGCGCGGGAGGTGGTGGAGCATCGCGATCTGGGGCCGGACTCCCCGCATCATTTTCTGGGCCCCTCGGCCCGTGTTCCCCGCGCTGCCGCGCTTGCCGACTATGGGCGCGCATTGCCCTTGCCTGATCCGACGGCATGGGAAGCGGTGATGGCCCTGGGGCGCGCGATCCACCGCGACATGATCTATGATCCGGAGGCGACGGAGGTGGACACCCCTGTGCTGGAGGCATTCGCCGCACGCCGCGGCGTGTGTCAGGACTTTGCCCATGCGATGATAGGCGCGCTCCGCGGGATCGGAATTCCGGCGGGCTATGTCTCGGGTTTCCTGCGCACCGAACCGCCGCCCGGTGCCCCCCGGCTTGAGGGGGCGGATGCCATGCATGCCTGGGTGCGGGCCTGGTGCGGGCACGAGATGGGCTGGCGCGACTACGATCCCACCAATGCGATGGTGGTGGGCGAGGACCATATCGTCATCGCGCGGGGGCGCGATTATGCCGATGTCTCCCCCGTTCGCGGTGCGCTCCGTACAGCGGGCGGCCAGAGTTCGGGACAGGCGGTGGATGTCATCCCGCTCCGCTGATCCCATTTTGGTGCGACTGGAGGCACAGCCGGTCGGATGCGCACCCCTGTTATCGACAATGCAAAACGGCGAAGGAAAAACGGTGACGCTGCCCGCATTCTGCCGCATTACCAGATGGCGCCGGACAGCCCCTGGCATCCCGTCACCCAGAGTCGGGCGCCCTTATGGTCGAGCCGCGCCGCTTTTCGGAAACAATTCCCGCAGATGTCTTTTGGGGCCTGTCCCGCCTGTGAACCGCCTTCAGAAACGCCGCCAGAGCGACAGCTCCACGTAGTTGCCCTGTTTGCCATGACCGGCGGAAATGCGGCTTTCAGACGCGAGCGGCAGCGGTATGCCCGTCGCATGCAGGCCGAAGCGGCTTCCCTGCCATGTGTCCGAGACTTCCGGCCCGAACCACGGCCCGCTCCCGCCCAGCCTGAAGCCGGTTGCGGCGCGGAGGTTGCGATCCGTGTCCTTCACCCATTGCCCGCGGAAGCTGGTCATCCAATCCCAGTTGTCCCACCACAAATCCAGCGCGCCGAGCGGGTTCGCGTTATCCTGCTGTTCCACTCCGGCCAGGGCCGTGAGATAGGCGCCATGCCCGACGAAACGCCAGCCCCCCGCAATGGCGAAGCGCGTGCCGCCGTCGTCCGGGCGACCGATTTCGACCGTCCCGACCGGGCCGGAGCTGTCCAGACCATTGAACGTTCCCATCAGTCCCACACCGCCATAGGTGCTTCCCGCCGACCGTTCCGCGGAAAGATAGGCGAGCGAACGGGGCTCCGCCGCGACGTTTGCCGCAGGCAGGAGGGCGAGGATGAGGAGGGACAGAAATCGCATCTCAGAGGGTAAACCCTATGCGGCAAGGGATTGCAACCGCCGGATTATATCGACTTGTCTCTACATCTCGTAGCAGAGCAGCTCCGCGAGGGCGTCGGGTTTCGACAGAAACGGCGAGTGGGAGGTCGCCAGCCGCATGACCGCGGTCTCCGGCCAGTCGTGCACCATCGCCGCCTGAAACGTGGGCGGTATAGCGCGATCTTCGGTGCAGAGGATATACCGGCGCGGCAGCGCAGTCGCGGCATCCGTATCCGGTATCGGCGTTTCCTGCGGGGCGACAGGCTCCGGGCAGAGCCGCGCAGCCGCATCGGCGGCGATCTCCGGCGCGCAGTCGTGATAGAAAAGCGGTCCGGCCATCTCGGTGCGAAAGGTAAAGGCTGCGCCATCCTCCGCCATGACATAGCTGCCCCGAAGCGGCTGGCCCGGCCACGCCTTGCGCATATCCCGAAGCGATCGTCCCGGTGCGGGCACATAGGCCGCGACATAGATGAGCTGCTCGATCCTGTCCGGCACAAGCGCCGCCGCCGCAGTGATCGGAAAGCCCGCGAAGGAATGCCCCACCAGAACGGAGGGCCGCTCCATCGCTCGGGCCACCCATTCGGCGAAGCCCGCGAGCGTCGCCTCCCGCGCGGGGGTGTGGTCCTCTCCGCGGCAGGGAAGGTCGATGGCCTGCGTCTCATGGCCCCGACGGCGGAGCGCCGCTTCCACCGCCCGCCAGCACCATGCGCCATGGCAGGCGCCGTGGACCAGCACGAACCGCGTCATCCCTCGCGATGGCCTTGCGGACCGTTCTTGCCGCGCCCATCCTCGTGGTCGTGGTCGTGGTCGTGGTCGTGGTCGTGGTCGTGGTCGTGGTCGTGGTCGTGGT
>NZ_DAMDHB010000019.1:45453-51518 GCF_032102465.1 Haematobacter sp.
TCGTGGTCGTGGTCGTGGTCGTGGTCGTGGTCGTGGTCGTGGTCGTGGTCGTGGTGGCTGTGAGCCCGGATCTGCGGTTCGCGCGGGCCTGCATGAGCAATGCGCGCGGCAAAGGTCGCGATCAGCGCGGCATATGCGGCGGGGCGGTCCACAGGTGGCAGGTGCCCTGCGTCCCTGATGAGCGCGAAGTCGGAACCGCGCACCAGATCGGCGGTTTCCCGAACCAGATCGGGCGGCGTGGAGCCGTCCTCCGTCCCTGCCACGGCAAGGGTTGGCAGGGTGAGCGAGGCCGTCGTCGTGTAGAAATCGGCACCCGCCAATGCCGCACAGCAGCCGAGATAGCCCTCCACCGGCGTGGCCAGCAGCTTGGCACGCCACGGCAGGTCCAGCCCCTCCTCCCGGAAGGCGCGGGAGAACCAGCGTGCCATCGTCTCATCGGCCAGCGCCGAAAGACCGGATCGGCGGACCGTCTCCATCCGCCGCTCCCACACGTTCGGACCTCCGATCCGCGCGGCTGTATTGGAGAGGATCAGTCCGCGCACCAGATCGAACCGCTTCACCGCCAGCCCCTGCGCCACCATTCCGCCGATGGACAGGCCGAGGAAGATGGCGTCGTGCAGGCCCAGCCCATCCATCAAGCCCTCCGCATCGCGGACGAGCGCGCCCATCCCATAGGGAGCAGGCGGCACGGAGGACCGGCCATGCCCCCGCAGGTCATAGCGAATGATCCGCAACTCGGGCGGCAGAAGCGGCACCACGGCATCCCAGATCGTGTGGTCGAGACCGAGCGCATGGGCAAGGACAAGCGGCGCCCCCTCCGGCGCGCCATCCTCACGCCAGTAGAGCGTGGCGCCGCCCGCATCTATCAGCCCATCGCGCATCAGCCCGCCTTGGCAAGGGCGCGGCTGAACATCGTGGCATCGGTGTTTCCGCCGGAGGCGACGACGATCACGGTATCGCCCTCGATCTCATCCGTCCGGTAGAGCGCTGCCGCAAGCGATGCCGCGCCGCCCGGCTCCAGAACGAGCTTCAGACGGGTGAAGGCTTCGGCCATGGCGGAGAGGGCCTCCTCGTCCGACACGACCAGCCCCGGTCCGCAGAGCCGCTTGATGACCGGGAACGTGTTCTGCCCCAGTTCCGGTGAGAGGATCGCGTCGCAGATGGAGCCGGTGAGCTTCAGGTTGCGCTCCCGCTTGCCGGAGGCGACGGAGCGGGCGGCATCGTCGAAGCCCTCCGGCTCTGCCGTCCGCACCCGCAGGACCGGCGCCTTCGCCTCCAGCGCCAGGGCGATGCCGCTCGTCAGCCCGCCGCCGGAGCAGTTGACGATCACATCCGCGGTGGTCAGGCCAAGCTCCGCCACCTGTTCCGCGATCTCCAGCCCCACGGTGCCCTGACCGGCGATCACCTGCGGATCATCGAACGGATGCACGAGGGTGAGGTTCCGGGCGGTCGAGATCTCCAGCCCGATCTCCTCGCGGCTGCGGTTGCCGCCGCGATCATAGAGCACGACCTCCGCCCCGTAGGCGCGCGTATTGGCGATCTTCAGGGCAGGGGCGTCGGCGGGCATGATGATGACCGCCGGAACCCCATGCATTGCCGCCGCCGCCGCAACCCCCTGGGCGTGGTTGCCGGAGGAAAAGGCCAGAACCCCGCTCGCGCGCTGGACCTCCGGCAGCGCGGAGATGGCCGACCAGGCCCCGCGGAACTTGAACGACCCCGTGTGCTGAAGGCATTCCGCCTTTACCAGCACTCGCCGCCCCGCGATCTCGTCGATGAACGGGGAGGAGAGGAGGGGCGTGCGCCTGACTTCGGACGGGAAGCGGGAGCGGGCGGCTTCGATGAGGGAGAGGGAGGTCATTGGCATGCTTTCAGGAAAGCTCGGACGATGGCGAGAGAGACGGGTTCGTCAAGGAAGGGCACATGGGCCCGGTCGGGAACCTCGCCGAACAGAATGTCGGGGCGGCGGGCCCGCATGTCCTCCGCCATCTTCGGCGTGAGGAGATCGGAATTGGCCGCGCGGATCAAAGCGACCGGCAGGCCCGCCAAAGCGTCGAACAGCGGCCACAGATCAGGCGGCGGCCCCTGGAAGGCGGCGAGGAACGCGTCGCGAAGCGCGGGGTCGTAGTTGATCTCCAGCCCCGAGGGCGTTTCGATGTAGTGATGGCGGACCTCCTCCTCCCAGCGGTGGGCGGGGACATTGGCAAAGCCCGTCATGACGGAGGGCATGGCCTCTGCCGCCTCCGCATAGGTCTTCCATCTCGGATTGCGGCCGATGTAGGCAAAGATGGCGTCCAGCCCCGGTTTCGCGATTTCCGGCCCCACATCGACGAGGCACAGGCCCCGGAGCCGCGCCTTCTGCGTCGCAGCAAGAAACAGCCCGTTCAACCCGCCGCGGGAGGTGCCGATGAGCGCCGCCCTGTCGATCCCCAGATGGTCGAGCAATTCCACCGCATCGCGGGATTCGCGTGGAACGGTGTAGGTCTTTTCGCCCGTCCATGCGGATTGCCCGCGCCCGCGGTAATCGGGCCGGATCAGGCGGACATCGGGCAGATGCGGCGCGAGATAGTCGAAATCCCGCCCCGTGCGCGACAGGCCCGACAGGCAGAGGACCGGAAGCCCGGAGCCTTCATCGGTGTAGTGGATTTCCGCGCCGTCCGAGGCCTTGAATGTCGTCATGCCGCTTCTCCCCATGATGCGGGGAGGAGACTGGCACAGCGGCGGGCGGGACGGAAGGGGCGCCGCGCTGCGGCCCCCTGTCAGAGGTTTTCCGGCTGCGGCATGCCTATGGCATGGAAGCCGCCATCGACGCGAATGATCTCGCCCGAGGTGCAGGCGCCATAATCGGAGAGCAGATAGACCGCCGTGCCGCCGATCGCCTCAAGCGTGGCATTGGCGCGGAGCGGGGCGTTCTCCTCCGTGAAGCGGTAGGTCTTGCGCGCGCCGCCGATGGCCGCGCCGGCCAGCGTCCGCATCGGCCCGGGAGAGATCGCATTCACCCGGATGCCCTGCGGGCCAAGGTCGTTCGCCAGATAGAGGACAGAGCTTTCCAGCGCCGCCTTGGCCACGCCCATCACGTTGTAATAGGGCGTGACGCGGGTCGAGCCCTGATAGGTCAGCGTGATGAGCGACCCGCCCTCCGGCATCAGCGCCGCGGCGCGGCGGGCCACGTCGATGAAGCTGAAGCAGGAGATGGACAGCGATGTCTTGAAGTTCTCGCGGCTGGTGTTGATGAACCGGCCGGTCAGCTCCTTCTTGTCCGAATAGGCGATGGCGTGGACAAGAAAGTCGATCTGCCCCCATTCCGCCTGAAGCCGGGTGAAGCAGGCGTCGAGCGAAGCATCGTCCTGCACATCCACGTCGATCAGGAATTCGGAGTTCAGCGAGGCGGCCAGCGGCTCCACCCGTTTGCCGAATGCCTCGCCCTGGTAGGAAAACGCCAGCTCGGCGCCTTCTGCATGAAGCGCCTTGGCAATGCCCCAGGCGATGGAGTGGTCGTTCGCGACACCCATCACCAGTCCGCGTTTGCCCGTCATCAATCCGGCCATGGTTTACCCCAGGTACTTGCTCATGACGAGCGTGGCATTGGTGCCGCCGAAGCCGAAGCTGTTGGACAGCACGCTGTCGAGCGCGACGTTCTCGCGCCCTGTCGTCGCGATCTCGCCCGCATGGATGGCGGGGTCTAGGTTTTCGACGTTGGCGGAGCCGGCGATGAAGCTGCCGTTCAGCATGAGCAGCGAATAGATCGCCTCATGCGCCCCCGTCGCGCCCTGGCTGTGACCGGCAAGCGACTTGGTGGAGGAGATCGGCGGCACCTTGCCTTCTCCGAACACGCGGCGGACGGCCTGCACCTCCGTCACGTCGCCGACGGGGGTCGAGGTGCCATGGGCGTTGATGTAATCGATGCTGCGCCCTTCCGGCAGGGTGGCGAGCGCCTGGCGCATGGCCCGCTCACCGCCTTCGCCGGAGGGGGCGACCATGTCGTAGCCGTCCGATGTCGCGCCATAGCCCGTGACTTCGGCGTAGATCTTCGCGCCGCGGGCCAGGGCGTGGCCCAGTTCCTCCAGCACGACGACCCCCGCGCCGCCCGCGATGACGAACCCGTCCCGCGCCGCGTCGAACGGGCGGGACGCGCGTTCCGGCGTGTCGTTGTATTTCGACGACATCGCCCCCATCGCGTCGAACAGGCAGGACAGGGTCCAGTGGACCTCCTCGCCGCCGCCGGCGAAGATCACGTCCTGCTTGCCCATCTGGATCTGCTCCACCCCGTTGCCGATGCAATGGGCGGAGGTCGAGCAGGCGGAGGTGATGGAATAATTCACGCCCTTGATCTTGAAGGGCGTGGCCAGCGTGGCGGAGTTGGTGGAGGACATGCAGCGCGTGACCATGAACGGCCCCATGCGCTTCGGCCCGCCCTTTTCGATCACCGTCTGGAAGGCGGTGAGGAAGTTCGACGTGGACGATCCGCCCGACCCCATGATGAGGCCGGTGCGCTCGTTCGACACTTCGTTCTCCGGCAGGCCCGAATCCTTCACCGCCTGTTCCATGGCGAGGAAGTTGTAGGCCGCGCCTGCGCCCATGAAGCGCAGGTTCCGCTTGTCGATGTGGTCTTCCAGCACGATCTGCGGCATGCCGTGGACGTGGCACCGGAAGCCGCGTTCGGCGTATTCCGGTGCAAAGACGATGCCCGAGCGCCCGGCCCGGAGGGAGGCCTCGACCTCGCCGGCATTGTTGCCGAGCGGTGAGACGATGCCCAGTCCCGTGATGACGACCCGGCGCATGGCTGGTCCTCCCCCTGTATCAGTCGGTGAAGAGTCCGACCTTCATGTCGGTAGTGTTGTAGATTTCCTTGCCGTCCGCCAGCATCCGGCCATTGGCCATGCCGAGCTTCAGCTTGCGGTCGATGACGCGAGTGAAATCAACGAGATAGGTCAGCTTCCGGGTGGCGGGCGTCACCATGTCGGTGAACTTCACCTCTCCCACACCCAGCGCGCGACCGCGACCGGGCATCCCGCGCCAGCCAAGGTTGAAGCCCGTGAGCTGCCACAGCGCGTCGAGGCCGAGGCATCCCGGCATCACCGGATCGCCGACGAAATGGCATTTGAAGAACCAAAGGTCGGGGTGAATGTCATATTCCGCCACCACGTGGCCCTTGCCGTGCAGCCCGCCATCGGCCGAAATATCGGTGATGCGGTCCATCATCAGCATGGGAGGTTCGGGAAGCTGGGCATTGCCCTGTCCGAACAGCTCCCCTCGTGCGCAGAGAAGAAGACCTTCCTTGTCGAAGCTCGTCGGGTAGTCCGGCATGGGGTGCAGGCGTCCTTTGTCCTTGATCTGGGCTGCCTCCCTCTATCACCGCGCCTGCCGCCAAAGCAAGTCCACGCCCCGGCCTCCGCAGCCGGAGACCTTGTTGCATTGGGATTTGGGTTTGCAAAAGTGTCGCACGGGGCTTAGATGAAGGGCAGGAGAAGCCTTATGTCAGCCAGCCAGAACATGTCAGCCGACGCAATTGACCGGGGGAGCCGCTGGCTCGCGGTGGGGAGCGTGCGGCCCACGCGGCAGCGTGTCGCGCTCGCCGCCCTGCTGGTCGGAGACGGCAAGAACCGGCATGTCACCGCTGAAAGCCTGTATGCCGCCGCGCTCGACAGCGGGGAGAAGGTATCCCTCGCCACCGTGTACAACACGCTCCGCGCGTTCTGCGAGGCGGGGATCATGCAGGAAGTGCTGGTGGACGGGAACAAGTCCTATTTCGACACCCGCATCGACGATCACCCGCATTTCTACTGGGAAGACACCGCATCCCTGTCCGACGCTCCCGCCGATCAGCTTGAGATCGCCCGCATTCCCGAAGTGCCGGAGGGCATGGAGGTGAGCCGCGTGGATGTCGTGATCCGTCTCCGTCGTCGGGACTGATTTCATTTTCGGGTGTCATGGTCGGCGGAAGCGCCGCTGACTGTGATGGACGGTTGGCGATGGACAGCTTTCTCATGTCAGGGCGCGATGAGGCTGCGCCAAACCATTTCCGGCTATGCGGCTTGACGCTTCGGTCTGCCATCGGCAGACAGCCT
>NZ_DAMDHB010000019.1:51618-67408 GCF_032102465.1 Haematobacter sp.
CACAGCCTCACAGCCTCACAGCCTCACAGCCTCACAGCCTCACAGCCTCACAGCCTCACAGCCAAAAGTGACAGCCGGCTGCTTCCGGAAGGGGCGCCGTTGCAGGTGCCGCCTCACCCCTCTGTTGCGATTTCGGGCGTTCCGGTGTAGCAGACGCCCTTCCTCACCGTTCGCCCCGGAGTAGCTCTCATGGCCACGCCCAAGAAGCTCTACATCAAGACCTACGGCTGCCAGATGAACGTCTATGACAGCGAACGCATGGCGGAGGCGCTGGGGGCGAAGGGGTATGTCACCACGGAAGTGGCGGAGGAGGCGGACATGGTTCTGCTGAACACCTGCCATATCCGGGAGAAGGCGGCGGAGAAGGTCTATTCGGACCTTGGCCGTTTGAAGCCGCTGAAACTCGCGAAGCCCGACCTGAAGATCGGTGTCGCGGGCTGCGTCGCGCAGGCGGAGGGCGAGGAGATCATGCGGCGGATGCCGCTGGTCGATCTGGTGGTCGGGCCGCAGACCTATCACCGTCTGCCCGCCATGATGGAGAAGGTGGAGCAGGGCGCCCGCGCCGTGGATACCGAATTCCCGGAGGAGGACAAATTCGCGCATCTGCCCAGGCGCCCCCTCCCGAACCGCCCGCCCGCGGCGTTCCTGACGGTGCAGGAGGGCTGCGACAAGTTCTGCGCCTTCTGCGTCGTGCCCTATACCCGTGGCTCGGAAGTCTCCCGCCCAGCGGAGCGCATCCTGCGGGAGGCCCGCGATCTGGTGGAGCGCGGCGTGCGGGAGATCACGCTGCTCGGCCAGAACGTCAACGCCTATCACGGCGGGGGGGAGGGCGGGGACTGGTCGCTCGCCCGGCTGGTGCGTGCACTGGCTGAGATCGACGGGCTGGAGCGGATCCGCTACACCACCTCCCACCCCAACGACATGTCCGACGACCTCATTGCCGCGCATGGCGAGGTCGAGAAGCTCATGCCCTATCTCCACCTGCCGGTGCAGTCGGGCTCCGACCGGATCCTCAAGGCGATGAACCGGCGGCACACCGCCGAGGGTTACCTGCGGCTGATCGACCGCATCCGCGCCGCCCGCCCCGACATGATGATGTCGGGCGATTTCATCGTGGGCTTCCCCGGTGAGACGGAGGCCGATTTCGAGGCCACGATGGAGCTGGTGCGGCAGGTGAACTACGGCATGGCATTCTCGTTCAAGTATTCCTCCCGTCCCGGCACGCCCGCCGCGGATCGCCCGCCCGTGGCTGCCGATGTCTCCGACGACCGGCTCCAGCGGCTTCAGGCCTTGCTGACCACGCAGCAGAGGGCGGCGCAGCAGGGCATGGTGGGCCGCGAGGTGAGCGTGCTTTTCGAGAAGAAGGGCCGCATGCCGGGGCAGATGGTCGGCAAGTCGGACTATCTTCACGCCGTCCACGCCGTGACGGACGCCGCCCCGGGAACGCTGGCCCGGGTGCGGATCGTGGCGGCCGGACCGAACTCCCTCGCCGGTGAACTTGTCGCCTGATTGCGATGCCTGCGGGAACCATGCCGCAGTGCATGGCGTTTTTTCGCTGCGGGAGCCAAAGCGCGCTTGCGTGAAGCCGGGCGTCTTGGCACCATCCCCTTGCGACCCTTTGCCATAGGAGTCCTTATTGGGCATCAGCGCGCTGACACCCCCGCCCCGCCCGGAAGACGTTTCGGAAACGCTTCTGGAATTTCCCGATAACAGGCTGCTCATCGACCTGTGCGGAGAGTTCGACAGGAACATCGCGCGGATCGAGCAGAAGATCGGGGTGCACATCCTCCGACGGGGGAACCAGCTCGCAGTGATGGGGGGAGCAGGCGCGCGGGATGCCGCGTCGGCCGCGCTCCGCGCCCTCTATGCGCGGCTGGAATCCGGCAAGCCGCTGGAGCCCGGTGACGTGGACGCCGTGATTCGCATGGGCGATCAGACCTTCGCGCGGGGCGGCGACGCCCAGTTCGAGATGTTCCACGGCACGCCGATGGAGATCCGCACCCGCAAGAAGCACGTGGAGCCGCGGACCGAAGCCCAGAAGGCCTATGTCGAGAACCTGTTCAAGAACGAGCTCTGCTTCGGCATCGGTCCGGCGGGGACAGGCAAGACCTATCTCGCCGTGGCGGTGGGCGTGACCATGTTCATCGGCGGGCATGTGGACAAGATCATCCTCTCCCGTCCCGCCGTTGAGGCGGGCGAGCGTCTGGGGTTCCTGCCCGGCGACATGAAGGAGAAGGTCGATCCCTACATGCAGCCGCTCTACGACGCGCTGAACGACTTCCTGCCTGCCAAGCAGGTGCAGAAGATGCTGGAGGAGAAGCGGATCGAGATCGCGCCGCTGGCCTTCATGCGCGGGCGGACGCTGGCCAACGCTTTCGTCGTGCTGGACGAGGCGCAGAACGCCACGACCATGCAGATGAAGATGTTCCTCACCCGTCTGGGCGAGGGCTCCCGCATGGTCATTACCGGCGACAGGACGCAGGTGGACCTGCCGCGCGGCACCGCCTCCGGTCTGTCGGATGCGGAGCGGATTCTCGCGGGGGTGAAGGGCGTGTCCTTCAACTACTTCACCGCGCAGGATGTCGTCCGCCATCCGCTTGTCGCCCGTATCATCGAGGCGTATGAGCGGTCCGAGGCGGGCTGACCCGTCCGGGCGGGCGGCGCCCTTCTGTCCGCACGGGTGCGCATGGCGCTTGTGGATACGATCATCGAGGATGATCGCTGGGAGGAGATCGACCTTCCGGCGATCTCCGAAACCGCGGCCGAAAGGGTGCTGGCCCTGCTGGATCTGGGCGGGGAGGGGTTTCTCATCAGCGTCCTCGGCTGCGACGATGCGCGGATCGCGGTGCTGAACGCGGACTTCCGCGGCAAGCCGCAGCCCACCAACGTGCTCTCCTGGCCCTCCGAGGAGCGGGGCGCGGAGGAAGATGGCGGCGCGCCCGACCAGCCGGAGCCCGGCGATGCGGACGACCCGGAGGAGCTGGGCGATATCGCCATCGCCTGGGAAACCTGCGGTCGCGAAGCGGCGGAACAGGGCATCCCGCTCAAGGATCACGTGACGCATCTGGTCATTCATGGTATTTTGCACTTGCTTGGATATGACCATGTGAGGGAGGCCGATGCTTCCCTGATGGAAGGACTTGAGGTCAGGATACTTGCCACGATGGGCATATCTGACCCATATGCTTGATCGGGGGCACAGACCCTCGCAATCTGGAAAGGAACAATGGGCGATTCCGTCGATGGGTCTTCTAGCGCGGCGCACCGCGCGCAGGACTCCGAAGAGAATTCACAGCGCGGCTTTTTCGGCCGCATCCTGAATGCTCTCTCAAACGATGCCGAGGACGCGGCGCGCAACTCTGCCGGAGCAGGTGTGGCGCGGTCGGGCTTCGGCGGACTCAGCAAACTCAGGACCATGCGCCTGTCGGATGTGATGGTGCCTGCGGCAGAGATCGTCGCGGTCGATGTGGACATCGACAAGGACGCTCTGGTCGAGGTGTTCCGGGAACATGGCTTCTCGCGCATGCCGGTTTACGAGCAGACGCTGGACAGGCCGCTGGGCCTTTTGCTGCTGAAGGACTTGGCGCTCCGCTACGGGTTCAACGGTCATACCGGGCCGTTCGACCTCCGCCCGCTTCTCCGCCCGCTGATCTATGCGCCGCCTTCCATGCCGCTTTCGGTCCTCTTGCAGAAGATGCAGGCGGAGCGGACGCATCTTGCGCTGGTGATCGACGAATACGGCGGCGTGGACGGGCTGGTGACTTTCGAGGATGTGCTGGAGGAAGTCGTCGGCGAGATCGACGATGAGCACGACATCGTCGAGGGTCGGCTGTGGTTGCAGGAGCGTCCCGGCGTCTGGATCGTGGAAGCGCGCGCCCCGCTGGAGGCCTTCGAGGAAGCCATCGGCATGCAGCTTGCCGATACGGAAGATGAGGAGATCGACACGGTCGGCGGCCTTGTCTTCATGCTGTCGGGCCGTGTTCCCGCAGAGGGCGAGGAGATCGAGCATGAAAGCGGTGCGGTGTTCGAGGTGATCGACGCCGAACCGCGCCGGATCAAGCGGCTTCGCCTGCGTCTGCCCGCCGCGGCGGCGGCTGCGGCCGGATAGCATGACCGAAGGCCCGGCGGCGCTGGCTGGTCATCCGGCCCGAGGGCTCATGCTTCGGCCCGCCCTGCGCGGGGCGCTTCCCGCATTGCTGGCCGGTGCCTTGATGGCATCGGGCCAGGCGCCGCTTGGCCTGTGGTGGGTGGCCCTGCCGGCGCTGTGGTGGCTGATGGCGCAGATCTCGGGGGGCGAGACCCTCCGCACCGCTCTGTGGCGGGGCTGGATGGGCGGCACGGGCTATTTCGCCGCGGCGCTTTTCTGGATCGTCGAACCCTTCATGGTGGATGCCGCGCGGCAGGGCTGGATGGCCCCGTTCGCGCTGGTGTTTCTGGCCACCGGCATGGCGCTGTTCTGGGCGCTGGCAGCAGGGGTCGGCTGGGGACTTGGCCGGGGCCGGTCGCGACCGGTCGCGCTCGCCGTGAGCTTCGCAGCGGTCGAGCTGATGCGCGGTTATGTGCTGACCGGCTTCCCCTGGGCGCTGATCGGGCACGTCTGGATCGACACGCCGGTGGTGCAGGCGGCGGCCTATGTCGGGCCGGTGGGTCTGACCCTTCTCACGACCCTTCTCGCCGCGCTGCCGCTTGTGCTGCGTCTGCCCGGCGCGGTGGCAGGCGCGGTCGTGATCGGGCTGCTGTGGCTGGGTGGCCTCGCACGGCTGGCGGAGCCGCTCCCGCCGCGGGCGGCGCCGATCCATGTCCGTCTCGTCCAGCCCAATATTCCGCAGCATCTAAAATGGGATCCGGCGCTGATCGGTCCGCAGTTCCGCCAGCAGCTCGAACAGACGGCGACGCCCGCCGATCCTCCACCGGACCTCACGATCTGGCCGGAGACGGCGCTGGTCTGGCTGCTGGAGGATGCCGCCGAGCCTCTGGCGATGATCGCGGAGGCCTCCGGGGGCCGTCCCGTCGCACTCGGCGTGCAGCGCGGGGATGGCGGGCGCTACTACAACTCTCTCGCGGTTCTGGATCGAGCGGGACAGGTTACCGGGCTTTACGACAAGCACCACCTCGTCCCGTTCGGCGAGTATATCCCCTTCGGCGACATCGCGGCGCGGTTCGGGATCCACGGTCTCGCCGCACGGGAGGGGGACGGATATTCGCCGGGGCCGGGACCGGCCATCCTCGACCTTGGCCCGCTGGGAAAGGTGCTGCCGCTCATCTGTTACGAGGCGGTGTTTCCGCAGGACCTTCGCGGCGCGCCCGACCGGGCGGACTGGATCCTGCAGGTCACGAACGACGCGTGGTTCGGCAACCTCTCCGGCCCCTATCAGCATCTGGCGCAGGCGCGGCTCCGCGCGGTGGAGCAGGGCCTGCCGCTGATCCGCGCCGCGAATACCGGCGTGTCGGCCATCATCGACGCGAGGGGGGCGATCGTCTCCGCCCTGCCGCTGAACGTGGAGGGCACGCTGGACGGCAGCGTTCCCGCGGCCCTGCCCCCCACACCCTATGCGCGCATGGGCGATCTGCCCATGGCGGGCCTCATTCTTGTGGCTGGAGCGGGCCTGCTTTTGTTGCGGCGCAGAGAAAGAGATTGAACTCCGCCGCCGCCGCCGCTACGGCTTGGCATCGCACCCGTCACAACGGCTTCCTGGCGTGACGGGGTTGTCTTAATGGAGCGCTTCCCGATGTCCCGACAGAATTACGTATTTACTTCCGAATCCGTTTCGGAGGGTCACCCCGACAAGGTCTGCGACCGGATTTCCGATGCGGTCCTTGATGCCTTTCTCACCGAAGAGCCCAATGCCCGCGTCGCCTGCGAGACCTTCGCCACGACGAACTGCGTCGTGGTGGGCGGCGAGGTGGGCCTGTCCGACAAGGACAAGCTCCACAGCTACATGGAGAAGATCGAGGACATCGCGCGCGCCTGCGTGAAGGACATCGGTTACGAGCAGGACAAGTTCCACTGGGCGACCTTCAAGCTGAACAACTACCTGCACGAGCAATCCGCCCATATCTCCCAAGGCGTCGACCGGGACGGGGCGGGGGATCAGGGCATCATGTTCGGCTATGCGGTGGACGAGACGCCGGAGCTGATGCCCGCGCCGATCCTCTACTCTCACGCCATCCTGCGCCGTCTGGCCGAGGCGCGCAAATCCGGTGAGGCGCCGAGCCTCCGCCCGGATGCCAAGAGCCAGCTGTCGCTGCGCTACGAGGACGGCAAGCCCGTGGAGGTGACCCAGCTTGTCCTCTCCACCCAGCACGCGAGCGAGGATCAGACCTCCGACGACATCCGCGCCATCGTGGAGCCCTACATCCGCGAGGTGCTTCCCGACGGCTGGCTGACGGAGAACACCGAATGGTGGGTCAACCCGACAGGCACTTTCGTCATCGGCGGCCCGGATGGGGACGCGGGGCTGACGGGGCGGAAGATCATCGTGGATACCTATGGCGGCGCCGCGCCGCACGGGGGCGGTGCCTTCTCCGGCAAGGATCCGACCAAGGTGGACCGTTCCGCCGCCTATGCCGCGCGCTATCTGGCAAAGAACGTGGTCGCCTCCGGGCTTGCACAGCGCTGCACGCTTCAGCTCTCCTATGCCATCGGCGTGGCGAAGCCGCTTTCCATCTACGTCGATACCCACGGCACCGGCGTTGCGGATGAGGCGGAGATCGAACGTGCCGTCGCGCAGGTCATGGACCTCACGCCGCGCGGCATCCGCGATCATCTGGAGCTCAACCGCCCGGTCTATGCCCGGACGGCGGCCTATGGCCATTTCGGGCGCCAACCCGACAATGACGGCGGTTTCAGCTGGGAACGGACCGACCTGGTGGAGGCGCTGAAGCGCGCCGTCTGACCCCCTTTTGCTTGACGCGCGGGCCATGCCGCGCGAAGAGGCCCCGGTATCAGCGACCGGGGCCTTTTCATGACTGACGACCAGAGCGATTCCGCCGCGGGTGCCGACCGTCCCTGGCGCAATTTCTATGGCCGTCGCCATGGCAAGACGCTGCGGCCCAGCCAGAAAGGGTATCTCAGCGAGGATCTGGGCCAGCTGCGCCTTCCCGGCGTGACCCATGAGGAGAACCCGGAGCGCGCCGAGCTGGACCTGACACAGCTTTTCGGGGACCGGCCGGTTTGGCTGGAGATCGGCTTCGGCGGCGGCGAGCATCTGGTGCATCAGGCCGCGCAGAACCCGGAAGTGGGGCTGATCGGTTGCGAGCCCTTCATCAACGGTGTGGCGATGCTGCTTGGCAAGGTGCGGGAGGCGGGTGTCACCAACCTCCGCCTGCATCCGGGCGACGTGCGCGACCTGTTCGATGTGCTGCCCGACCGCTCCGTCGCGCGGGCCTTCCTGCTCTACCCCGACCCCTGGCCGAAGAAGCGCCACCATCGCCGCCGTTTCGTGACGCCGGAGTTCCTTGCGCCGCTCCACAGGGTGCTGCGGCCACAGGCCATCCTGCGGGTCGCGACGGACATTCCCGATTACGTGCGCCAGACGCTGGAGGAGGTGCCGAAGGCGGGCTTCGAATGGCTGGCCGAAGGTCCGTCCGACTGGCGGGAGCCGTGGTCCGACTGGCACTCCACCCGCTATGAGCAGAAGGCGCTCCGCGAGGGGCGGGTGCCGCATTACCTCACCTTCCGTCGCCTGTAGCGGCCCAGATAGACCCCAGATAGACCGGCGCGGTCAGTTCGGCTATGAGGCGGCCAGACCACGGAGGATCCCCCATGACTGCCGAAGCCTCGCCCGTCCCGCTTGTCGTCCGCGCTTCCGCCCCGCTCAGGGGCAAGGCGACGGTGCCGGGGGACAAGTCCATCTCCCACCGCGCACTGATATTCGGGGCGCTTTCCGTGGGCGAGACGCGGATCAGCGGCCTTCTGGAAGGCGAGGATGTCATCGACACGGCAAAGGCGATGCGGGCCTTCGGGGCAGAAGTGACCCGCCATAGCGAAGGCGCGTGGAGCGTGCACGGCGTGGGCGTCGGCGGCTTCGCCGAGCCGGAGAATGTCATCGACTGCGGCAATTCGGGGACGGGGGTGCGGCTCATCATGGGCGCGATGGCGACCTCGCCCATCGTTGCGACCTTCACCGGGGATGCGAGCCTCCGCCGCCGTCCCATGGCGCGGGTGACGGATCCTCTGGCGCTGTTCGGAACGGTGGCGCATGGTCGCGCGGGCGGGCGGTTGCCGATGACCGTCCTTGGCGCACGGGATCCGGTGCCGGTGCGCTACGCCTTGCCCGTACCGTCGGCGCAGGTGAAATCCGCCGTGCTGCTCGCCGGGCTGAACGCGCCCGGTGAAACCGTCGTGATCGAGCGGGAGCCGACGCGTGATCATACCGAACGGATGCTCCGCGGCTTCGGCGCCACCCTCCGCGTGGAGGAAACGGCAGAGGGGCAGGCGATCATCCTCACCGGGCAGCCGGAGTTGCGCCCGCAGACCGTCGCGGTGCCGCGTGATCCGTCCTCCGCCGCCTTTCCCGTGGCTGCCGCGCTCATCGTGGAAGGGTCGGATATCCGGGTCCCCGGTGTCAGCCGCAACCCGACGCGCGACGGGTTCTACCTGACGCTGGTCGAGATGGGGGCCGATATCGCCTTCGAGAACGAGCGTGAGGAGGGGGGGGAGCCGGTCGCCGATCTCCGCGTCCGCTTCTCTGCGTTGAAGGGCGTGGACGTGCCGGAGGACCGCGCGGCCTCCATGATCGACGAATTCCCCGTGCTGTCCGCCATCGCCGCCTTTGCGGAAGGCCGGACCGTCATGCGCGGGGTGCGTGAGCTGCGGGTGAAGGAGAGCGACCGGATCGACGCCATGGCGCGCGGGCTGGAATCCTGCGGCGTCACGGTGGAGGAGGGAGAGGACATCTTCATCGTCCATGGCCGGGGCGCGGAGGGCGTGCCGGGAGGGGCCACGGTCCGCACCCATCTCGACCACCGTATCGCCATGAGCTTCTACGTGCTGGGTCTTGCCGCGCAGCAGCCCGTGACGATCGACGATGCGCGCCCCATCGCCACATCCTTCCCCGACTTCCTGCCGCTCATGCAGACGCTGGCGGAGGGCTGAGGTTGCGCAGGATCACCATACAGCCGCTGACGGCGGCCGCCTTCGCGCCCTTTGGCGATATCCTTTCTGCCGATGGGACCGCCGACCGGATCATCAACCAGGGTCTCTGTGGCCGCTGGCACGACCGGGCGGGGCTGGATTTCGGGCCGGAGGGGCGGGCAGGTCTGTCGATCTTCAAGGCGGAGCCTCGGGCGCTGCCGCTGGTGCTCGATCTGGTCGAGCGGCACCCGGACGGCAGCCAGGCCTTCGTGCCGATGTCGCTCGACCCGTTCCTGGTCATCGTCGCGCCGGACGAAGGGGGGCACCCCGGGGTGCCGCTGGCCTTCCTGACCACGGCGGGGCAGGCGATCAACTTTCACCGGGGCACCTGGCACGGGGTGCTGACGCCGCTCCACGCGCCCGGTCTGTTCGCGGTGGTGGACAGGATCGGCGATACGCCCAATCTTGAGGAATACTGGTTCGACGAGCCCTATACCGTCGTTTCGCCCTGAGGCGGGCTTCCTACCGGCTGCTCCTGATCCTGCCGCGCGAGCCGCACTGCCATGTCGATCATGCGGTTGGAAAAGCCCCATTCGTTGTCGTACCAGCCGAAGACGCGCACCATGCCGCCGCCGGTCACGGCGGTTTCCGGCAGCGCCATCACCACGCTTTCGGGCCGCGCGCGCAGGTCGGTGGAGACGAGCGCGCGCTCCGTCCAACCGATGACGCCGCCCGCCTCGCGCAGCGCAGCATTGACCGCCTGCACGCTGGCCGGGCGACGGGGCATGAATGTCAGGTCCACGGCAGAGACGGAAGCTGTCGGCACCCGCACCGCAGACCCCTCCACCCGCCCCGCCAGATGTGGCAGCACGATATCCACCAGCCGGGAGGCCGAGGTCGTCGTCGGCACCATGGAGAGCGCGGCAGCCCTGCTCCGCGCAAAGTCGGCGGCGGGGCTGTCCACTGTCGGCTGGCTGCCGGTATAGCAATGGATGGTGGTCATGTAGCCCGTCTCCACCCCCCATTCCGCATCCAGAAGCCCGAGCAGCGGTGCAAGAGCGTTGGTCGTGCAGGAGGCGTTGGAGACGATGCGATGCAGGGGCGTCACCTCCCCCTCGTTCGCGCCGATCACGGCTGTGATATCCGCGCCCCGCGACGGGCCGGAGACGAGCACCCGTCTTGCCCCCGCGCTCAGCCCGCGTTCCGCCACCTCCCGGCTGTCAGCGCGGCCCGTGCACTCCATCAGCACATCGACGCCGGAAAGATCGGCACGCGACAGGTCTGACTGGCGGAGCAGCGGAATCTCCCGCCCGTCGACCACAAGATGCCCCGCGCGAAGGGCGACGCTGCCGGAGTAGGGGCCAAAGACGCTATCGTATTCAAACAGATAGGCGCAGATTTCGGGCGTGGCGATATCGTTCAGGGCGACTATTTCGATGTCGCCCGGTCGCGTGGCCAGCGCTCTCAGCACCGACCGCCCGATGCGCCCGAACCCGTTGATCGCCACACGAACCGCCATGCCGTTCCCTCCTGTTGCCTCATACGTGCCTAGCGGCACGGCGGAAGAAGGCCAAGAGAAAGGCGATCACGCGATTTCGCTTGGCGTCGGGGGCGACTCGGCCTTACGCTGATCGGGCAACCTTCAGGAGACTGCTCCTATGCCTGTTCGCTCCGTCCGCCGCTCTGGGTCGCTGGCTCGTGCCGGGTCGCTCATTAAACGTATGGGAGAGGCTTTGAAAGCTGCGGTAGCCGGGCCGATGCGGGCGCCAGATGCGCTGCCCGTGCCGATCCGGGTGGAGCAACGGCCGATGCGTCGCCGCTGATTCACGGATTTATCCTGGTCAGGTGACGAAAGGGCCGGATCGACCGGCCCTTTTCGATTCGCCTATCTTGGCTGGCGAGTGGCGGGAACCGCAGCAACCGTGCCGGCGTGATTTCCCGAGAGCCTGGACTAACCAGGTGGGTGCCAGATACCGGGACCAAGATCCCGGCAGAGCCAGCCCCCTCGGAAATGCTTATCGGCCACTGGAAAAAAGCCTGCGCACGAGAGGAGCAGAACCCGCCTTCCCAAAAATAGGCCTGACCTGCGGAGGCCACAAGAGCCCGTCGCGGAAAAGATGTGATCGCCCCTCGGCTGGACAGACGTTCCCTCTCTGTTCATAGTCGCGCCATGCAGCCCCAGCCCATTCCCCTCCCCGGTCTTCAACCCGGACAGCTCCTGCAGCGCGGCGTGAGCCGTCACCTTCTCTCCCTCGGCTTTGCGACGGTGGAGGAGCTGGTGCCCGCTCCCGGCCTCCGTGTGGACGTCATGGCGCTCGGCCCGAAGGGGGAGATCTGGGTGGTCGAATGCAAGTCATGCCGCGCCGATTTCGCGGGCGACAGGAAGTGGCAGGGCTATCTGGAATGGTGCGACCGATTCTTCTGGGCTGTCGATGCCGATTTTCCTGCCGATCTCCTGCCTGATGGCACCGGCCTGATCCTTGCCGACAGCTATGACGCGGAAATCCGCCGCCTCGGGCCGGAGGCGCCGCTGGCCGGCGCCCGCCGCAAGCTCCTGACCCAGAAATTCGCTCGCCACGCAGCGCTGAGGCTGCAGACGCTTCGCGATCCCGGGGCCGGAGGCGGGGGGCCGCGGTTTTGACGGATTGGCTCACTGGCGTAGGCGGTTGCGGGTCTGCGGCTCTTATCGGTTGTGGTTACGCTGATGTAGCAACGGGTTTTTGGGGCGGGCATTTGGCATAGAGGCGAATTGCGGTGGCACCTCGAATGCTTTTCCGTGCCCGACCCGCAGTGGCATTCACGACTCTGGCGGCGTCAGGCAGGACCGACGGGCCAAAACTCTCCCTGCAACTTCTCGGGAAGCCGGTCTGACATCACGGACGAGGTTTGCCGGAGTCGCTGCTCCAGCTTCCGCGGACACTCGTCCATCAGTGTTCGGACGGACCTGACAGGGCAATTCATCTGTCGCGAAGCGGCTGTGAGCCGCAGGTGTCAGAGCAATCTTTCCGCTCCTCGCCAAGAGCACCATCGCTGCCCAAATACCCTGATCCCGGGGAGAGCAACTGACCGGCGCAGTTTCCCCTTCTCCAGGGTGCGCCGCACCCCCTCCGCACCCGGCAGGACCAGATCGACATGTCGCAGGAAGCGGTCGGGCTCATGGCCGAAGAACCCGTTGCAATGCCGTTTTGCCAGCGGCTTGTCACTCAGCCCGCGGTGAGGAAGAGGATTGCTGCTCCTCCGGCCTGGGAGCCCGAGGTTTCCTATGAGATCCCCAGCCCCTCTCGGCACACTGCCGGGCGTGATCAAATCACCACCAAGTGTCTCCGGCAGACTGGAAACCACCCCGCGCCCGCTCAAACCTGAGGTCCGGCGGAACGAGGCGGAGCCGGAGCGTCCTCCAAGTCCGACTTCCGCCTCGGGGCGTGGGATCCCGCAGGCGGTGATCGTCAAGTCGGAGCCGCTGATTCCGAAGCGAACGGCCTTCGCCTTAGCCTTCGAACAGCCTTGCGCCGAAAGCGTTCAGCGTTTCGGCTTGCCCTTTGGCGAAGGCTCCGACGCGCTCATGCTACGCGCGGCTTCTGCTGCGGCGCGGAGTTCTTCGGCGATTTCCTCCGCCTCCTCGGGGTCGAAGTCGAGCGGCAGTTCCATGCCTTCCGCCTCGACATAGATTCGCACCATCCCGAGAGAGGTGGGACCGATCTGGAGATTGGCGGCGACTTCGCTTTCCTTATTGATACCCATATTGTTCCCCTTGGTGCCGGTGGTTTGCGCCCGCTGCGGGGCTCAGAGCGGTTGGATATGCCTCCTTCGTCATTTGATCAAGCGATGGGTCTTGCCAAAGCCCGCTATGAAGGGTAAATCGCCCCCCGTGCCGCCTTAGCTCAGTTGGTTAGAGCACCAGATTGTGGATCTGGGGGTCCCCCGTTCGAGCCGGGGAGGCGGTACCACCGAAATCCATGATAAAAATGAACTTTTTGTCTGTCTCAAATGGCAGTTGGAAATTGGTTGGAAGCGAGTTGGAAATGAGTGTTTCCAACCTGTTCAGGTCTGCTGATCTCCTGCCGATCGGCGCAGCTGAATGACCCGCGCGATGCTGTCTGACTTCTCCCTGATGTAGCGGTTCGTCGTCTTGTCGGAGGCGTGGTTCGCCTGGTGCTGCATCAGCACCTTCGACGCACCAGCGCGCTTGGCGTCGGTGATGGCGCCTGCGCGGGTGTCCATCATCCACACGTCACGAGGGACGCCGGCGACGGTGCGATAGGTGCGAAATTTTCCGCTCCACCGATATCGGTCAAATGGCATGTCGGTCTTGGGGTCGCGGATTACCGGGCCGATTCTTTCTTCTTGGGGGATGCCAGCCAAGCGTTCTCGCACCTCAGGAACAAGCCTCAGATCGAAGATCAGCTCTTCGTCCAGCGAATCTTCTGTCTTCGACGGCACCTTTCGAAATTCGGTCAGGTCGCGCGCGATCATGTCCCATGTAAGCCCATCGGCCCAGCGGAAATGACCGCGAGTTATGCCGCCGCTGGCGGCTACGCTCTCTTTTTCCTCTGGCCCCATGCGTAGCCATTGGCCGCGTACATCTACGGCACGCAAAGCGAACCACCATTGCAATTCCAGCCCCAGTGCGAACGCGGCGTCGCCTGCACTATCGGCGGCTGTAATGATCGCTTCAATTTGCGCGCGCGTCGGGGCTGCCGTCCTCGGTTTCGGGGTCTTGATGCGCATTTCCTTCAGGATGCCTGCAAGTTCCAGGCAAGCGGGGTTCTTCAACATGATGCCGTAGCCGACGAGCATGCGGAGCATGCCGAACTGCCGCTTGATGTAGGCCACGGTCCTGCCGTTATCGCGCATCGTCCGCTGGATGCGCTTGAGTTCCGCAAGATCCATGCTGTCGATCTGTGCGTCGCCGATTGCTTCCTGCCATCGCATCAGCGGGAAGCGGTAGCTATCGCGGCTGTTTGCCTTCACCTCCTGAAATGGCGATTCGGTGTCGGTCATGTATCGACCGATAAGCCAGCGCCACGTCCCGGCAATGGACAGCAGTTTCGCCGGCTGCTCTTGGATTGCGGCAAGCATGTCTATGGTGAGTTGTCGGGCTTTCGCGGCGCGTTCCGCCTCGCGGCCATCGCCATCTTCGCCGGGCAGGCGGATCGGCGGATGGCTATAGCCCAGCTTTCTGGCAGCTGCTGGCACGCGCCAGTAGTACCAGCGCTTTGACCGACTGGTGTGTGGCGCATAGAGAGGGTCCGACCCGTCCCACAGCGCTTTTTCATAATGCATCGTATCGCACTCCATTCGTGGTCTCGCGCGCCGCCTGATGGGCGCGTGGATCACGATCCGGTATTTGTCGACGCCGGTCCAGCCAAGCGATGACGTCCGCCTTGAGGTACAGGCGCGTGATGGGGTCGGGTGCTGGAAAGCCAGCGACCGTCATCCTGTCGAGATTCTTGCGAAGCCAAGCCGGCCCCTTTCCCAGAACGGCCGCGACCCAGCGGCTCGATCCGAAGGCACAGTGATCTGCAAAAGTGGGGTCCGAGTGATTGCGAAACTCACCCATACCGGTCACCGATCCTCACCGCAGCGGGGGCAGTTCTTCGCGAGAAACTTCCAGTCAACCATCGCTCCCCTCCTTCTGGCTGGCGGCTCCGACGAAAGTCAGCCCCTCTTGCAGGCAGTAGCGGCGAAACGCGGCTTCATGCAGTTCGTCTGGCAGCATTTCAATGCTATGCCTGATGGTGCCGCCTTTCCACGAACCTTTGCGCTCGCCTACCTCTGTCGAAAATTGCAGATCAAGGATGCGCCGCACCAGGTCAGGGCAGAACCATGACAGCCACCGGAACCTCCCGGCTCCACGCGTCCATTGACGCTCCTCTACTTTTGTCGTGGCGATAATTTCTTCGTCGTCGAAGTCGCGGAACCGGAAGGAGATGGTCGGGCAACTGGCCTCAATCGCCCAACGATCCGGCCCGTAGTCCTTTGGCAGATCGGCAAAGTGCGCCCCGGTCGTGTCATAAAGCGAATGCCGGACCTGCCGCCATTCCCGCCACGGAAAGAAGAACACGCGGGACCGGTCTGTGTCGCTGTCGTGGGTCGTCCTGCCCATGTGGACATGCAACGCACCTTCCGTCACGACGAACCCGAACTGGCGCTGGTCAATCTGCCAATACCAGTTCCGGCCCGTGCGTTGGATATCTTCCGCACTCCAATATTTCGCCGTCACCTTTTCCCGGTAGGGCCGGATCAGCCACGATGGCAGGGGAAACAGGATGGTCCGCCTCGCGACGTGGACCCGCGCGAAGCCGGGATCGCCTTCCTCGCCTGTGGATGTCGCGACCAGCCCGAAGGGATAGAGCCCATCTTTGGCGTAGGTGAAGGGGCCGAAATATTTGTCGTTGTCAGACCAGCGCCGGTTACGCATCGCTGCCTCCCTGTGCGGGGAGAGCGCGTAGGGCGGTATTGCGACAAAACGCGCTCATGTGGTTTGGTCCGTGCCCGTCTGCTATATCCGTCAGTGCCTCCTCCAGCACCTTGATCCGCGCGCGGGCGGCGGTGAGTTCGGGTCTGACCGGGGCGGGGGTCGCAAGGGCTGCATTGTGCTCGGCGGAGATCAGTCGGGCCAAGCTGGCTTCGATATTAGCCAAGATGACCACGTCAGCTTCTTCACAGATGACGTTCGCCCGATCTGACGGAAGGTCTCCGGGATTGTGAGCT
>NZ_DAMDHB010000020.1:0-66270 GCF_032102465.1 Haematobacter sp.
CTGGACCTGTGGAGCCACCGGCTTCCTGCGGCGCTCCGCGCGCTGGCGGCCCGGCGCCGGGCGGGGTTCGAGCGCGCAGGCGTCCGGCTGCAACCGGCGCTGCTGTCGCGATTCCTCATCCATGAGCGGCGGATGGCGGAGGACAGGGCGGCGCGCCTGCCCGGCCTGCTGGGACAGGGGCTGACGCGGCGGCGGGAAAACCTCGGGCGGCTGTCGCTGGCGCTGGAGGCCGGGTTTCGCCGCAGCCTTGCCGACAATGCTCGTGCGACCGCGCGGGGGCGGGAGCGGTTGGCGGTGCTTTCCACCCGGCTCGACACAGGGGTGGCCCAACGGCTGGAGGGGGTGAAGATCCGGCTGGAGGCGCTTGAACGGCTCCGCCAGACGCTCGGCTACCGGGAGACGCTCCGCCGCGGCTATGTCGTCGTCCGCGCCGAGGGGCAGGTTGTCACCTCGCGCATGGCGGCGGAACCAGCCCCGGCGCTGGAGCTGGAATTCCACGATGGGACGCTCATCGTCGGTCCTGCGCTGCCGGCCAGCCCGAAACGGCGCAAGAAGGCCCCGCCTGCTGCCGGCGGGCCGGAGGGGGAGGATGGTCAGGGCACGCTGCTCTGACCGGAAAGGATTGCGCGCCAGACCCCCGAACGCCGGTTGGCTCCTTCGGAATTGGCAAAGGCGGAGCCATTGATCGTCGCGCACCGTTGCAGAGGCGCGGGACCGGTCGAAATTGTGAGGGGTGGCGACTGCGGGAATGCTCCCTTTCGCGCGGCAGAAAGCTAGCAGTTCGGCGCGGAGCCGGCCGATATGGAGTTTTCATTCCCGCCTGAGCAGCCCGGACATGCTCCGTTATGCTCAAAGCCGCATATCAGCGTTTCCCACGAGGGCTGGGCAATTCTGACGCCGCTGCAGGACAGATGCCGGTGCCCTGCTGAGCTCTTGCCCTGCTGACTCACTTCCCGCGCCCCTTCGACGGAGAAGAGTCAGCCGGTCGAGGCGCGTATGGCGACAGATTTGTCGGAGAGGCAAAAACGAAAAAACCGCGCCTCACGGCACGGTTCTTGAGTCTTCCGAAGGAGGCAGGATTACTTGATCTTGCCTTCTTTGTATTCCACGTGCTTGCGCACGACGGGGTCGTACTTGTTGACCGTCATCTTTTCGGTCATCGTGCGGGCGTTCTTCTTGGTGACATAGAAATGCCCGGTGCCCGCCGTCGAGTTCAGACGGATCTTGATCGTCGTCGGCTTCGCCATTGGTGTTCTCCTGCAGTCGGACGCTGCGCGCGTCCGCGAAATTCTTTGAAGCCTGCCTTTTACGCATGGATCGACCGGAGTCAACCGCTTTCGATGCCTTTTCGCTGCTAGTGGCCGCCTGCCGCTCCGGCAGCCCCTTGAGGACGCTGGACCAGCGGCACGAGCAGCAGGGTCACGCTGAACATGACCGCAAGCACGAGGAAGATATCGGCGAAGGCCATCACGGTTGCCTGCTGGCGCACCATACCCGCGACCCGTGCCAGCGCGGCCCCGTCGGCGGCCGGGCCGAGGGTGCTGGAAAGACCCGCCGCGATATTGGCCAGCCGCTCCGCCGCCGCGACGCTGCCCCAGCGGACCTGCTCCGCGAGCCGTTGGTAGTGCAGGTCGGTGCGGCTTTGAAGCACGGTGTTGATGGTCGCAAGCCCCACGGCGCCGCCGAGGTTCCGGGTGAGGTTGAACAGCCCGGAGGCGTTCTTCACCCGATCCGGCGGCAGCGTGCCGAGCGCGATGGTGTTGATGGGAATCATGCAGAGCATGAGCGATACGCCCCTGAACGCCTGCGGCCAGAACAACTCGCCGAACGCCCAGTCCGCGGTAAGCGGTGTCACCATGTAGGTCGAGGCCGCGAAACCCGCGAGGCCGAGCCCGATGAGCTTGCGCGGATCCACCCGTCGCACCAGATTGCCGACGACGGGCGCGGTGCAGAACATGGCCGCCCCGGTGACGAAGACCGTCTCCCCGATCTGGAGGGAGGTGTAACCGCGGATCCGCGCGAGATAGAGCGGATAGAGGTAGGTCAGCCCGTAAAGCCCGATCCCCAGAACGAATGTCAGGAGCGATCCGACAGCAAAGTTCCTGTCGCGATAGGTGGAAAGGTCCACGATCGGCGTCCGCGCGGTGAAGGTCCGCCAGAAGAAGGCGACCGCTCCGCCCACGGCCAGCGCGGTCATCAGCACGATGGTCTCGTCTGCGAACCAGTCGTTCGTCTGCCCTTCCTCCAGCACATATTGCAGCGAGCCGAGGAACAGCGTCATCGTGGCGAGGCCGAGGAAATCGAACCGCCGGAGCAGGGCGTAATCCGGCTCGTCGAAGTCCACGAGGAACCAGGCCAGCAGCGTCGCCGCGATCCCCGGCGGCACGTTGATCAGGAACAGCCAGTGCCAGGAGAGAAGCTCTGTCAGGTAGCCGCCGATGGTCGGCCCGATGGTCGGGGCGAGCGTGACCGTCAGCCCGACCACCGCCATGACCGGTCCCTGAAGGCGCTTGGGAAAGATGATGTAGGAGGCCGCGAACGCCGTGGGGATCATGCCGCCGCCGATGAAGCCCTGAAGCGCCCGATAGATGATCATCTGATTCAGGCTTGTGGCAGAGGCGCAGAGCGCAGAGGCCAGCGTGAATCCCGCAGCCGAAAGGGTGAACAGAACCCGCGTGGACAGCGCCCGCGACAGAAAGCCGGACAGCGGGATCATCACCACTTCGGCGATGAGATAGCTCGTCTGCACCCAGGACACTTCGTTCGGGGCGGCAGACAGGCCCGCCTGGATCTGGCTGAGGGAGGAGGAGACGATCTGGATATCCATGATCGCCATGAACATCCCGAAAACCAGCGCGGCAAAGGCGATGAAGCGGCGCGGCGTGACCACCGGCTCCGGGCGGGAGGCGGGGGCTGCGAGAGCGGTGTCGGCCATGGCCTCAGTCCTGACGGGGGGGCGTCGTGCGTGTATCCGCCGTCACGACCACCGACATGCCGGGGCGCAGCCATCCGGCCTCCGCCACATCGTCGGGCACGTGGATGCGGACGGGCAGACGCTGGACCACCTTGGTGAAGTTGCCCGTGGCGTTTTCCGGGGGAAGCAGGCTGAACACCGCGCCGGAGGCGGGAGAAATGCCCATCACCGTCGCGTCGAAGCTGCGGTCCGGATAGGCGTCCACCTCCACCCGGACATGGGTGCCGGGCAGGAGCTTTTCGATCTGCGTTTCCTTGAAGTTGGCCTCGATATAGCCGTCCCGGAGCGGCACGACGGCCATCAGCCGCTTGCCGGGCGTGACGTAATCGCCGATGGCGACCGACAGGTTGCCTACCACACCATCGACCGGCGCCCGAAGCACCGTCTCGTCGAGCACCCGCGCGGCCTGATCGCGCTGGGCGGTAAGGCCGGGAACCATCGCCTCGGCCTCCGCCTTCTGGGCGGAAACCACGCGGGCATTGGCCTCTGCCGCGGTGATGCCTGCGCGGGCTTCTGCCAGAGAAGCCTCCGCCGTCGCCGCAGTGGCCCGCGCCGATTCGAGGCGCTGGGCGCTGGCTGCATCGGTCTGGGCGAGGCGGATGTAGCGGGTGAGATCCGCCGCCGCCTGCACGGAGACGGCCTCTGCCGCCGTCACCTGCGCCTCGGCCTGGGTGATGCTCGTTGCGGCGGCGGCCTCCTGGCTTTCGATTCGCTGGATGGAGGCCCGCTGAACGGCAAGCTGCGCCTCTGCCTGGGCCAAGGCATCACGCGCGTCGCCATCCTCCAGCGTCACGAGCGGATCGCCCGCATGGACCGCTTGGTTGGCGACGGCGGGAACGGTGGCGACATAGCCCGCCGTCTTGGGGGCGAGGATGGCGAAATCGACGCGGACATAGGCGTCGTCGGTGGACACCTCGAACCGCCCGGTCGTCCAGTAGTGCCAGCCGAAGGCCAGCAGCGCGATGAGCGCGACAACCCCGAGACCGATCAGGATGAACCGCTTGCGGCCGGGCGGGGCCTTCTGATTGGCAGGCGGGGCGGTGTCGGTCCGCGCGGGAGCGGTGTCGGAAGACTGAAGCGAATCTCGGGGCATGGGGAGGCTCGTTGACAGCGAGGGCCGGGAGGGCCGGCGGGTGCGGCGAATTGACCGAACCGTTCGGTCAGGCATTGACATACTCCTCTTCCCGGCTAAAGCAAGGGCTGATGACGCGGAGTTGCAGTAATGAATGCCAGCCCGATCTCCGATGCGACCACAGCCAGCATGAGCACGGCCAGCATGAGGGAAGAAACCTTGCCCGGGGCCTGCGCCAAGCGGGAGCAGATCCTGGAGGGCGCGCGCCGCCGCTTCCTTGCCGTCGGGTTCGAGGCGGCCAGCATGGAGACCATCGCGCGGGAGGCGGGCGTGTCCAAGGGGACGCTCTATGTCTATTTTCCGAACAAGGAAGCGCTCTTCATCGCGTTGGTTGAGGAAAGCAAGCGGCAGACGGCGGAGCATCTCACCGCGCTCGACCCGGCCGGCGCCCCGGAAGAGGTGCTCACACGCTATGCCGTCGATCTGATCACCCGCCTGCTGGAACCCGAACATATCGCCCTTGTCCGCATGGTCGTGGGCGTGGCGGATCGGATACCGGCCCCCGCGCAGAGCTTTTTCGAGGCGGGTCCGGTGGCCGGCGCGCGTCGCATCGCTGCCTATTTCGCGCAGCTTGTCGCGGCGGGGCGGCTCGACATGCCGGATGTGGAGGCGGCAGCCTGGCAGTTCCTGAGCCTATGCACCCACCCCGTCATGGTGCGGACGCTGATGGCGGCGGACAGGGAACCGACGGCGGAGGTCATCACAGCCCATGCACGGCGATCCGCGGCGATGATCTTTGCCGCATATCCGTTGGGTCACGCGGAGAGGGCCGCTCAGGCAGGCTGAAAGGCGTAGCAGCGCCGGCGGTCAAGGAGCCGCGCGGAAAGGCAGGGTGCGGACCGCGCGGAAAGGTAGGCTGCCTCAGCCTGCGGGCATGTCCTTGAACTTGATGGACTCGCCGCAGCCGCAGGCTTCGGCGACGTTCGGATTGTTGAACTGGAACCCGCTCTCCAGCAGCGAGGTGGCGTAGTCGATCTCCGTGCCGAACAGGAACATCTGTGCCATGGGGGCAATCAATACGCGCGCCCCGTCCTGCTCCACGATTTCATCCATGGGATTGACCTCGGTCACATAGTCCATGGTGTATTCCATGCCCGCGCAGCCGCCCTTCTTGACGCCGATCCGCAGCCCTTTCGCGCCATCTTGCTCCATCAGCCGGGCGATCTGCCGGACGGCTGCCGGGGTCAGGGTGACGGCCTGTTTGCCGGGAATGCTGAACATGGGAAACCTCGCGCTTTGACCTTGCAATGTAAGGCCGCGGGCACTCCTGCTCAAGACCGTCCGGTCAGGACGTGAGGACAGACAGCAACGCGCGGACCGCGAAGGCTGTCAGAATGGCCCAGGCAAAGCTCGCGAGTGTTCCGATGAGCACATATTCGGAGGCGGCGCGGTCCTCCCGTATCGCGCCGAAGCGCAGGATAGATTTGGCGGCGAGCAGGAACCCCACCGCCTCGAACTGTCCCACCAGAATGAATGTGAAGGCCAGCCCGCGTTCCAGCAGGCCGATCATCCGTCCGGCGCCCGGCAGCCCCTCCTCCGGCAGCGGGTTCCGGGGCGCAACGGAGGTGACGATGAGACCTGTCGCGAAGTCGCCGCCCCGGATGGCAAAGATCGCACCGCCAAGAATGAGCATCAGCGGAGGCAGTTCCGTTGCGGGAAAAGGCAGTTCGGCCCAGAAACCGCCCTGCCAAAGGCCGGGCTGGCCCAGGCTCGCCGCGACGAGGATCAGCAGGTGGGCCGCCTGATCGGCCAGAAAGGCTCCGGGCCCACGCGGCAGCCGAAGCTTTGCCGCGTCGATGGCGAGATGGCTTGCTGCGATGACATAGGGCGCGGGCGTGTCCACCCGGCCGAGGGTCAGAAACATCATCAGGAGGACTATTCCCGTGTGCAGCAACAGTACGGGCGTATGGGCCTTGCGATCTACCATGCGCCGGGTCTGAAAGACAAAATCGGCAAGGACATGGGCAAGGAACAGAGCGGCAAAGGTCTCGATCATCAGGAGTATCGCTCTGCTGCGGCCTTTACGGGAAGCTAGCCACGCCGACTATCGGGGATCAAGGCGGGAATGCGATCCATATTTGGGCGTTTTTATAAAACACACCTTTATTTGGGTGTCATTCCCCGTCATCCAGCTCCAGCGCGGCCTCAATCGCCCAAAGCCGGGCTGCATCCGCCTGACGCTGCACGATCTGCGGGGCAATGCCCAGCGCATCCGCCACGGCGGCGCGGGTCCGGCCCGGATGCGACAGCAGATGAAGGGCGATTTCCGCCTGCCGCGCTGTCCAGCCTGCGACTATGCCGTCCGAAAGCGCGAGCGGGATGGCCAGCCGCCCCTCCGCCGCCATCCGGCGCTTGGCGGGCAGCCGGTCCAGCAGTCGGCCCGAGGCGAGAAACGCGGCTCCGGCGGCATCCTCCAACCCGTGGGTGCCAAGCCGGTCCACCGCGCCGATGGCGAGGGCAAGACGGGTGTCGCGGCCCTTGGCCACCGCCCGCACCGCGGCGCGTGCGACCAGTGCTGCGCGAAAGGCGAGCCGTGGCGCGGCCACCATCTGCCAGCCGTCGCCGCGAAAGCGGGTCAGCCGTGGCGCGACATCCTGAAGGGCCGCCAGCGAATCAGCGGCCCCGCCAAGCGCGCGGAACAGGTCATCCAGATCTTCGGTGGAAAGCGCGGAGGAGGCGACGATATCGCCCGTCAGAACGGCAAGACGGCCCGGAAGCCCGTCGCTCACATGAAGCCCAGTTCGAGCCGCGCCTCATCCGACATCATGTTCATACCCCAGGGCGGATCCCAGGTAAGCTGCACGTTCACCGTCTTGATGCCGTCCACCGGCTCCACCGCCTCTGCGACCCAGCCGGGCATGTCGGCAGCCACAGGGCAACCGGGCGCGGTCAGCGTCATGAGGATGGTGACGTCGTTCTCATCCGTGATGTCGATCGTGTAGACGAGGCCAAGATCGTAGATGTTGACCGGGATCTCCGGGTCATAGACCGTGCGGCAGGCCGCGACCACGCTGTCGTACAGCGGATGGTCGGTGGTGGAGGGTTGAACGAGGGGGCTGCCCTCCAGGGGGAGTGCTTCGGTCATCGCGTCTCTCGTCTGCAACGGGCGGGCGGTCTTGGCCTGATATAGGCAAGCGCGCGGGCAGGGTCCAGACCGGCGCGGACCAACGGGGGGAAATCTCCGGGGCAGGGGGAATAATATGCGGATTTTTGGCGCATTGACCGATCGCCTGTGGCTGAGCAGCCCCTTGCCGGCCCGCCCAGGCGAGGTGGCGGCTCATGCCTGCCCGCGGTTGCGGCGAGGCTTGCGGTTGCTGGCCTGACCGGAACGCCCCGGCGTCGCATCGCCCGCGTGGGCCAAAGGGCTTGGGCTTCCGCGCCGGATCGCCTATGTCACCGCCCGACAGTGGAGCCCGACAGCTGAGCCCGACGCTAGACCCCAGTGGCGGCGTCCGATGGTGAAGACGGCACCGAAAGCGGAGAAGGCGATGAGCGAGACATTCGGGTTCACGGTGGCGGCGACGGACGGCAAGGCGCGGACCGGCGTGATCTCCACCCCGCGGGGCGAAATCCGCACACCTGCCTTCATGCCTGTCGGCACCGCAGCGACGGTGAAGGCCATGATGCCCGAGAGCGTTGCCGCCACGGGCGCGGACATCCTGCTCGGCAATACCTATCACCTGATGCTGCGGCCCACGGCGGAGCGGATCGACCGGCTGGGCGGGTTGCACCGCTTCATGAACTGGGACAAGCCGATCCTGACCGACTCGGGCGGTTTTCAGGTGATGAGCCTTACCGCGCTGCGGAAGCTCAACGAGGACGGGGTGCGGTTCAAGTCGCATATCGACGGCTCGGAGCACTGGCTGACGCCGGAGCGGTCGATGGAGATCCAGCGTCTGCTCGGCTCCGACATCGTGATGTGCTTCGACGAATGTCCCGCGCTGCCCGCGACGGAGGCGGAGGTGGCGAAATCCGTGCGTCTCTCCATGCGCTGGGCACAACGCTCGCGCGATGCTTTCGGCGACAGGCCGGGACACGCGCTGTTCGGGATCATGCAGGGCGGTGTCACGCAGGAATTGCGCGAGGAGTCCGCCGGGGCGCTGAAAGCCATCGGCTTTGACGGCTATGCCATTGGCGGCCTCGCGGTGGGTGAGGGTCAGGAGGCGATGTTCGGGGTGCTGGACTATGCGCCCGGGACGCTCCCGGAGGACAAGCCCCGCTATCTGATGGGCGTGGGCAAACCGGACGACATCGTGGGCGCGGTGGTGCGTGGCGTGGACATGATGGATTGCGTTCTGCCCTCCCGCTCGGGGCGGACCGGGCAGGCGTGGACGCGGCGCGGTCAGGTCAACATCAAGAACGCCCGCCATCAGGACGACCCCCGCCCGCTGGACGAGGACTGCACCTGCCCGGCCTGCCGGAACTATTCGCGGGCCTATCTCCACCACGTGTTCCGCGCGCAGGAGATCATCTCCTCCATGCTGCTGACGTGGCACAACCTGCATTACTATCAGGAGCTGATGGCAGGGCTACGCGCGGCGATCTCCGAGGGACGGCTGTCGGATTTCGTGGCCGCGTTCGAGGCGCAGCGGGCCGAAGGCGATATCGAGCCGCTCACCCTGACCTGAGGGCGGAAAGCCCGGGGCATCGAACCCCGGTCTTTCCGGCTGCCGCGGAATGGCGGGAGATGTCGCGGCGGGATCAAGGGGAGGTTGAAGAGGTCCCGCCGCCTTCGTCGGGTCATTTACCCGGGGGGGTGGCATGCCTGTGAAATACGCGGGGAAATTATGTGGGATCGTGAAGCACCGAAGTGCTTCGACGGACAAAACTCCAGTTTCATGCGGATGCCGGTCTGGTCAGCATCGACCCAAAACGGGTCAAGACAAACGGTGCAGTCTGCAATAATTCCCCGTCGGCCACCACATGTGCGCGGAGATGGCTTGCCACGCTTCGTGCTCCTCCCCACGCCCGCAGAGAGGACGCATGTGTCCGGGTTTGACGCAAAACCCCGACCGCCCTGTGCGCACGGTTAGAATTCATGAGTTTTTACATCATCGTCAATACTGAAACCCCCGCCTGACGCGCGGGTAGGACCCTATCTGCTGACCCGCCCCGGCGACGTGTTGACCCACAGCCCGCGCGCGCGGGTAGGACGCCTGTATATCCGGGACAGGCAGACCGGGTCAGCGCTTGCTCACTTGGCAGGTGGTTTTTCGCACCTTCGGGACGGCGATTCTGAGGAAGCCCGGCGCCGTGTCATGACTGCAGGTGCAACTGCCGGTGGCGGGTCACTTCAGCGAGCGGAACAGGCCGGTGAGGCGCCGCGCCTCATCCCCGAGGCCCCACGGAGCGTTGAGGATGAACATGCCGCTCCCGATCATCCGATGACCGTCCCGCGCGGGAGGGAAGCGGACCTCATGGCGGAGCGCATCTGGGTGAGCGTGGGTCAGGTCGGCCAGCATTCCGCGATGCGGCTCACCCGACAGCACGGGATACCAGAGCGCCACCACACCCACATTCCATTTCCGCGCGATCGACCCCACGAAGCGGGGGAGGGCGGCATAGTTCTCCTTCACCTCATAGCTCGGGTCGATGAACAGCATGCCCCGGCGCGGTTCGGGCGGCGTGCGGGAGAGCGCCATCTCCAACCCGTCCTCATGGAGCACCGTGGCGCGGAAGGGGGCCATCGTCTCCTCCAGCGCGGCGAATTCCTGGGGATGCAGTTCCGCGAGCGTCATCACGTCATACCGGCGCAGCGACAGGGCGGCGATCAGCGGCGAACCGGGATAGCTCGCGGGCCCGAACCGCTCCCGCACCTCTGCCAGACGCCGGGCATAGGGGTGGTCGGGCGCGAACCAGCCCAGCCGCTCCGCCACGGCGATCCCCTGCGCGGCTTCGCCCGTCTTGGCGGCTTCCGCCCCGTCCAGCCGATAGAGGCCGCGGCCCGAATGCGTCTCCATGTAGGTGAGCGGCTTTTCCTTGCGGGCGAGGTAGTCGAGCATGACGGCGAGAAGCGCATGCTTATGCACATCGGCCATGTTCCCGGCATGATAGCCGTGCTGGTAGGACAGCATCGCGGTTCTCCTTTTCCCCCCGCTAGCGCGATGGGCGGCGAAGAGCAATCACCCGCATCGGCGAACCCGTGCCACCCCGCCTTGCAACCCTGCCGCCATACCGTCATTGTGGCGGGGAAGGCTGCTGCGCGGCAGGTTGAAAGCCGCGCTTCCGCCCCCCAAATATAGCCTCCGAAGAGCGGGGAAGGCCAAGGGTTGCCGAATGAGCGGGACCGGTGCCTTCCTGCCAGGAAAGGAAGAAAGAGCATGAGCGAACACCCGACCAACAGCTACCCCGTGCTGCCGCTCCGCGATATTGTGGTTTTCCCCCACATGATCGTGCCGCTGTTCGTGGGTCGCGAGAAATCGGTCAGGGCGCTCGAAGAGGTCATGCAGGACGACAAGCAGATCCTGCTTTCCTCCCAGATCGACCCGTCCGAGGACGAGCCCTCCCCTGAGGGGATCTACAAGACCGGCGTCCTCGCCAACGTGCTGCAACTGCTCAAGCTGCCGGACGGCACCGTGAAGGTGCTGGTCGAGGGCAAGGCGCGTGTAAACATCACCGACTTCGTCTCCAACCCGAATTTCTTCGAGGCGCGGGCGGAGTTGCTCGACGAGACCCCCGGCGAGAAATCGACGGTGCAGGCGCTGCTGCGTTCCGTGGGGGACGAGTTCGACCGCTACGCCAAGATCAAGAAGAACATCCCCGAGGAGGCGCTTGCCGCCGTTTCCGACACCAAGGAACCGGCGCGGCTGGCCGATCTGGTCGCGGGGCATCTTGGCGTTGACGTGGCGCAGAAGCAGGACCTGCTGGAAACGCTCGATATCGGCGAGCGGCTGGAGAAGGTCTATGGGCTGATGCAGGGGGAAATGTCCGTCCTGCAGGTCGAGAAGAAGATCAAGTCCCGGGTCAAGAGCCAGATGGAGCGGACGCAGCGCGAATACTATCTGAATGAGCAGATGAAGGCCATTCAGAAGGAACTCGGCGACGGCGAGGAAGGCCAGAACGAGGTTGCCGAACTGGAGGAGCGGATCAAGCAGACCCAGTTCTCCAAGGAAGCACGCGAAAAGGCCGAGACCGAGCTGAAGAAGCTGAAGTCCATGTCGCCCATGTCGGCGGAGGCCACGGTCGTCAGGAACTATCTCGACTGGATGTTGTCGATCCCGTGGGGCGTGAAGTCGCGCACCAAGAAGGATCTCGGCAAGGCCGAGGAAGTGCTGGATGCCGATCACTACGGTCTGGAGAAGGTCAAGGAGCGGATCGTCGAATATCTGGCGGTGCAATCCCGGAGCCAGAAGCTGAAAGGCCCGATCCTCTGCCTCGTCGGCCCTCCCGGCGTCGGCAAGACCTCGCTCGGCCGCAGTGTCGCGAAGGCGACGGGGCGTGAGTTCATCCGCATCTCGCTCGGCGGTGTCCGGGACGAGTCGGAGATTCGCGGCCACCGCCGGACCTACATCGGCTCCATGCCCGGCAAGATCATCCAGGCGCTGAAGAAGGCGAAGACCACGAACCCGCTCATCCTGCTCGACGAGATCGACAAGATGGGTCAGGACTTCCGTGGCGATCCGGCTTCCGCGATGCTGGAGGTGCTGGACCCGGAACAGAACTCGACCTTTGTCGATCACTACCTCGAAGTGGAATACGATCTCTCCAACGTGATGTTCATCACCACGGCGAACTCGTACAACATGCCGGGGCCGCTTCTCGACCGGATGGAGATCATCTCCGTCGCGGGTTACACCGAAGATGAGAAGCGCGAGATCGCGAAGCAGCACCTGATCCCGAAACAGGTCAAGAACCACGGCCTGAAGAAGGGCGAGTTCAGGATCACCGACGAGGGGCTGATGGATGTCATCCGCTACTACACGCGGGAAGCCGGCGTCCGTAACCTTGAGCGGGAGATCGCGAAACTGGCCCGGAAGGCCGTGACGGAGATCCTGAAGGGCAAGGTCAAGAGCGTGGAAGTCACCCCCGAGAAGCTCGAGGACTACCTCGGCGTCCGGCGCTTCCGCTACGGTCTGGCCGAGAAGGAAGATCAGGTCGGCGTGGTCACCGGGCTTGCCTGGACCTCCGTCGGAGGCGACCTTCTGCACATCGAGGCGCTGAAACTGCCCGGCAAGGGGCGGATGAAAACCACCGGGAAACTGGGCGATGTGATGAAGGAATCGATCGAGGCGGCGGCGTCCTACGTGCGCTCCATCTCTCCGCAGGTCGGAGTGAAGCCGCCGAAGTTCGATGCCATCGACATCCACGTGCACGTCCCGGATGGCGCGACGCCGAAGGACGGGCCGTCGGCGGGTCTGGCGATGGTGACGTCCATCGTGTCGGTCCTGACCGGTATCCCGGTGCGCAAGGATATCGCCATGACCGGTGAGGTGTCGCTCCGCGGCAATGCCATGCCGATCGGCGGGCTGAAGGAGAAACTGCTCGCGGCCTTGCGCGGCGGTATCAAGACGGTCTTGATCCCGGAGGAAAACGCCAAGGATCTGGCGGACATCCCGGACAACGTGAAGCAGGGGCTGGAGATCATCCCGGTGTCCCACGTGCGGGAAGTTCTGAAGATGGCCCTCACCCGCCAGCCGGAGCCCATCGAATGGGATGAGGCTGCGGAGGAGGCGGCAGCCCTCGCTGCCCGGCAGGAACGTGTCGCGGCCTCCGGCGCGACGGCACACTGATCATCTTGAAATCCTGAAAAGGGCGCCTCTGGCGCCCTTTTTCATTGGCCTCATTCTAAAGTATGGTTTGTCGGCAATACGCATCTTTGGCTGCTGCTTTTCCGCAGTTGTGAGCGACATCTATCATCTTGTAGTGAAACATATTTCTGCGAAAGTATCACTTTGATGGGCAATGCTCGGGCCGCAAGTCTTTCAGGTGCCCGGAAAATGCGTCCATAAGTTGCCATTAAGAAAAAGTCTTAGACTCCGGTGGTATCGGCAGTATTCTGTCTCAGGTTCCGGGCGCCTTTGGGGAGAGGCGACCGGAAAGGGAGGAAGTCATGAACGAACGTCCTGTTTTGGACGCCGGCAGCGATGTCGCGCGCGGCGCGAATAGCAACTCTGTCCGGGATGTCCTGATCGTCGACGATCATCCTTTGATGTGCGATGCTCTTGCGATAACCCTTCGCCATGCGTTTCGGCTGACCAGCGTGCGGCAGGCGGCAACCTTGGCAGAGGCTCGCGCGGCCATCCGTGATCATGCGCCGGATGCAGTGGTGCTGGACCTTACCCTGCCGGATGTGTCGGGTGTGGATGGCGTGCTGACGCTCCGGCAACTGGCTCCCGGTGCGCCCGTGACGGTGATTTCGGCGCATCTGGAAAGCTGTAGCATTGCCGCGGCGCTTGGCGCGGGGGCATGCGGCTATCTGTCCAAATCTCTGCCGCGGGCCCAGATGATCGCCGCGCTTGAACGCATGTGGGCGGGGGAGACGGTCGTACCGGAGTGTTATGACCCGGAAGGCAGTTCGGAGGCCGAGGAACTGGCCCGGACCTTTGCCACGCTGACGCCGCAGCAGATGAACATCCTGCGGCTCATCTGTCAGGGCCGGCCCAACAAGATCATTTCCTACGAATTGTCGATCGCGGAAGCGACGGTAAAGACTCATATCGCCGCGATCATGGAGAAAATCCGGGTGCGAAACAGGACGCAGGCGGCCCTTCTTGCCTCACGCGCGAAGATTTTCGATCACTGACGGGCCGATCATGTCTTTAGCGGCAGAAGGGTCGCCGTTCGCCATTTCTGGTGACGTGGAGAGTTGCGTGGCCCGGCTGGTCGAGGAGGGGCGAGAGCTGGCGCTGGTGCTGGCTTTTGCTGCCGATCGGGATGATGTCCGCCTGCTGTCCGACCGTATCGGTGTGGCGGTTCCCGGAACGACCGTTGTCGCCTGCTCCTCCGCCGGCGGGTTCGCTTACGGCGGGCCGCGGGATGACGGGGTGGTGCTGGTGGTCTTTCCCGCCACCGGCTTTCAGGCGGGCGCCATCTGGCTGTCGGAACTTGCCCGTCACGCGACATTGGACTGGATGGGAGCTTTGCGGGAGCTTTCCGCCGCGATCCCGGAGGAGCAGGGCCGCTCGCGCTTTGGTCTGCTGCTGGTCGATGGGCTGAGCGGGCGTGAAGAACTGGTTGCGGCGGTGGTGGACTCCACCCTGCCGGGCCTTCTGGTGCTCGGGGGCTCCACGGCGGACGGGCTGCGCTTCACGGAGACAGCGCTCGCCCTCAATGGGGAAGCCCGGGGCGGAAGCGCGGTTTTCTGCCTGCTGTCCACGCCTTCGGAGGTGGAGGAAGTGGTCTTTGACCACTTCACACCTGACGGCGTCCCCATGGTGGTGACCGATGCGCTGCCGGAGGAACGTCTCCTGCTGACCATCAACGGCGAGCCCGCGGCAGAGGAATATGCCGTGCGGACCGGTTACCGCGTGGAGGAGCTGGGGCCTGCGGTCTTTGCCCGTCACCCGCTGATGGTGCGGATCGGCGGCAGAAACTTCGTTCGCGCCATTCGGAGCGTGACGCCGGAAGGCGGGCTGAAGCTGATGTCGCTGCTGGAGACGGGAACGGTGCTGATGCTCGGGCATGCCATCAGCCCCATGGAGGGGTTGGAAGACAGGCTTTCCCGCCTGTCGCTGCCGGTGGACATGGTGCTGGGCTTCGACTGCATCCTGCGACGAATTGCTCTCGACTCATCAGAACTTTTTGATGCGGACCGCATCTTCCGCACCTTTCGCGTGGCCGGTTTCAACACTTATGGTGAGCAGCACGGCGGTATCCACGTGAACCAGACTTTCGTGGGTCTTGCCTTCCTGGGCGGGGGAGGGCCCGATGTTTCGGGAAAGTGACGGTCCCCAGAGGCGGATCGACAAGCTGGAGCAGATCAATGCCGCGCTGATGCAGCGTCTGCAGCGGATGGAGGAGACACGTGGTTCCTCCTACGCCCTGACGCGCACGGCCGCCATGCTGGAGCGAGAAGTCCTGGCCCGGAACCGCGAACTGGAGCGCGCCCTGTCCGAATTGTCGGAGGCGAATGCCGAGCTGGCCCGCGCGCGGGAGGCTGCGGATCAGGCCAGTCGCGCGAAGTCACGCTTCCTGCGCGCCGCCAGCCATGACCTCCTGCAACCGCTGAGCGCGGCGAAGCTGTTCCTCACGCATCTCGCGGAGACCTCCAGGGAGCCATTGCAGGCCGAACTGGTGGAGCGCATCACCGCCAGCTTCGATTCCGCCGAAGAGCTGATCCGTACGCTTCTGGATATTGCCAAGCTGGATTCGGCCCGTTCCGAGGTGTCCATTTCCCCGGTGTCGATCGGTCGGTTGTTCCAGCGTATAGGCATCGACCTGCAACCCCTCGCGACCGGGCGGCAGGTGTCGTTGCGGTTCGTGCCCACCGCGCAGACGGTGTTGAGCGATCCCGTCCTGCTGCGGTCCATCGCGCAGAACCTTGTCTCCAACGCGCTGAAATACACCACGGGGAACAAGGTTCTTGTCGGTGCGCGCCGGGATGGCGATGATATCTGGCTGGAGGTTCTGGATCAGGGGCCGGGCATTGCACCTGCCGATCAGAGCCGGATTTTCAATGAGTTCGAGCGCCTCTCCCGATCTGATCAACCGGGTTCCGGGCTTGGGCTTTCCATTGTGCAGCGCGCCTGTCAGCGGCTTGGCCATCCGCTCGAACTCATCAGCGCTCCGGGCAAGGGCTCGCGCTTCCGGGTGCGCCTCCCGCGACTGGGGGAGATGTGTCTTCTGCCGCCGCAGCGGGTCGGCGCGGTAGAGGATCCGGGTGCGCTTCTGGACTTCCTCGCAGGGCACCGCATCCTGATCGTGGAGAATGATCCGAGCGTTCGGAGCGCCTTCGCCTTTCTCCTCCGCTCGTGGGGCGTGGAGGTCACCACGGCCGCCGGACTGGAAGGCGCGCTTGCCACCCTTGCGCAGGGCGCGCCGGACGCGATCCTGAGCGATTACCGGCTCGACAATGGAGAGACGGGCTGCGACGTGATCGCAGCGCTTCGCGACAGGGTGGACAAGCCGCTGCCCGCGCTCATGGTCAGCGCAGAGCAACTGGAGTTCATCTCCGAAGCGGCCAGCCAGATCGGCGCGGAAGTCCTTGCCAAACCGTTGGCGGAGATGGACCTTCGCCGGAGTCTCGCGCGGCTGCTCGGCGGTCCGGTCGCCTAGATCGCTGCGCCCCTGACAAAGTGCCGGCGGAGCGCAACGGTCGCACCCGAGGGGGAGCAGGCCATGGTCGCCTGACCGCTGCGACTTATTGCCAGAAATCACCCGACCCGATGATATGACATGCCGTTCGCGGTCAGGGCTTGCCGGCGGGCCTATCCCCTCCGCTTGCAAGCGAGAGGTCGTTTGCCGGAAGGAAGCTGCCCTTGAGATCGAGCACTTCCGTGCGGATGCGATTCGCCGCCGGTGTCAGCGGGACATGCGCGGGATAGACCAGAAACCACCGTCTGAGGATCGGCAGCCCCGGTGCATGAAGAAGCGCGAGCCGCCCGTGTGACAGCTCATCCATGACGGTGTGCAGCGACAGAAAGGCGATACCCAGCCCCGCCATGACCGCCTGCTTGATGGTTTCGTTTGATCCCATCTGGACAAGGTCGAACACCTGGCCTTCCGCTTCGGTATCCAGATAGCGCGTCATCAGGATCCGCGTACCGGACCCTTCCTCACGGGTGATCATCGTTTCGTTCAGCAGATGCTCGATCGTGACCTGCCGCCCGGCAAGCGGGTGATCCGGGGGCACGACGATCCCGTGCGGATGCGGGCCGATCATCGTGGCCGAAACCTCCGGGTGGCGGGGCGGCCGGCCCATGATGGCCAGGTCCACGGCATGGCGCTCCAGATCGGCCACAACACCGCTGCGGTTCGATTCGCGCAGAACCACCTCCACATCCGGGCAGATCGCCCGCAGCCGCGCGACAAGGCGGGGGGCGAAGTATTTCGCAGTTGAAACAACGCCAAGCGTGACCCGCCCGGCGTGGCCGCTTTTCAGAGCGGTGATCTGTGCGGCGCATTGCGTCAGCGCCACCTCGATCCGGCGGCCTGCCTCAAGAACCAGCGCGGCCTCCGGCGTCGGCTCGGAGCCACCCCCGTTATCGGCGCGCCGCAGCAGAGGCACGGCCAGCGCGGCTTCAAGGTTCCTTATCTGTGCATGCACCGCAGACGGCGTGAGTCCCAGTCGCTCCCCCGCTGCGGTGAGGGAGCCGTTGGATGCCACTGCAGCAAGGATTCGGAGTTGGCGAAGGGTGACGGCGTCGACGCGGGGCATTTCATTTTTCCTGAAAAGGCATTCGTCATTTTAAAATTTCCATGAAAGCAAACTTCGCGCAAGTTCCTTTCATCAGAAGGGAGACAGGCCATGCAGGACGCAACGCCCATACTGCCGAAGTCCCATATCCCGGTCGCGCTTCAGGACGTGGTTCAGAGAATTGCCACCGTCGCCGCGGCGCTTCAGACGCGCATCGCGCGGGACGGTCTGGATGAGGTGCTGGACGAGATGCGCGGCCAGAATGCGGGCGGCGACGGACAGAAGGCGCTCGACGTGATCGCGGATGACGCGTTCCGGGAAGCGCTGATCGGAAGTGCCGTTCGCTTCTTCGCCTCGGAGGAGCGGGACGAAGCCGAGGAGCTCAACCCCGAGGGCGCCTATGCGCTGGCAATCGATCCGCTGGACGGATCTTCCAACATCGGCGTCAACGTGTCCATCGGCACCATCTTTGCCATCTACCCGGCGGGGGCGACGGCAGAGGAGAGCTTCCTGCGCCGGGGCCGGGATCTCGTCGCGGCGGGCTATGTCATCTACGGGCCGCAATGCTGCCTCGTGGCGACGATGGGCGAGGGGGTGCAGAAATACCTGCTCGATCCCGAGAGCGGCCGGTTCCGGCTCGTTCGCGCCAGCATGGAAATGGCGCCCAAATCCTGGGAATTCGCCATCAACGCTTCCAACTACCGTCACTGGTCGCGCCCGATCCGCGCTTACATCGACGATTGCGTCGCCGGAACGGAGGGGCCGCGGACGCGGGATTTCAACATGCGCTGGGTCGCCTCTCTGGTGGCGGAGACGCACCGGATCCTCTCCCGCGGCGGGGTGTTTCTCTATCCGGGGGATTCCCGCAAGGGGTATGAGCGCGGGCGGCTCCGCTACCTTTACGAATGCGCGCCGATCGCCTTCATCGTGGAGCAGGCGGGCGGTGCCGCGACCGACGGGATCGACCTGATCCTCGATCATGCGCCGCGCAGCATCCATGAGCGTACGCCTTTCGTGTTCGGCTGTGCGCAGAACGTCGCGCGCGTGTCCTCCTACCATGACCTGCCCGACAACGAGACATCGGCGCTTTTCGGCAGCCGCGGACTTTTCAGGAGCTGATGAGATGAGCCTGCGTCACCCCATCATATCGGTCACCGGCTCTTCCGGCGCGGGGACCAGCACGGTCAAACACACGTTCGACCAGATATTCCGCCGCGAGGGGATAAAGGCGGTCTCCATCGAGGGCGATGCCTTCCACCGCTATGACCGCGCCGAGATGAAGAGCGAACTCGCCCGTCGCACGGCGGAGGGGGACTACACCTTCTCGCATTTCTCCTACGAGGCCAATGAGCTGGTCGAGCTGGAACGGGTTTTCCGCGAGTATGGAGAGACGGGCAAGGGGCGCACGCGGCACTATGTCCATGATGACAAGGAGGCCGAGCGCTTTCAGGCGCCGCCCGGCACCTTCACCGACTGGTCGCCGTTCGAGGATGGCTCGGACCTTCTGTTCTACGAAGGCCTGCATGGCGCCGTCTCCAACAACGAGGTCAACATCGCCCGTTTCTCCGACCTGAAGGTCGGCGTCGTTCCGGTCATCAACCTTGAGTGGATCCAGAAAATCCATCGCGACCGGGCGCATCGGGGCTATTCGACGGAAGCGGTCACCGACGTGATCCTGCGGCGCATGCATGCCTATGTGCACTGCATCTGCCCGCAGTTCACCGAAACCGACATCAACTTCCAGCGCGTCCCGGTCGTGGATACGTCAAACCCGTTTGTCGCGCGCTGGATCCCGACGGTGGACGAGAGCCTCGTCGTGATCCGGTTCAAGAACCCGCACGGGATCGACTTCCCCTACCTCACCTCCATGATCAACGGATCGTGGATGAGCCGAGCGAATTCCATCGTGGTGCCGGGTCCGAAACTCGATCTCGCCATGCAGCTCATCCTGACGCCGCTCATCGAGCGCCTGGTCACCAACGCCAAGCGCCACAGCCACTGAGAGGACGCCATGAACACGCAAGCTCCCATTGCCGCGCGCGCCGATGAACGGCTGATGGCCAATGCGATCCGCGCCCTGACCATGGATGCGGTGCAGGCGGCGAACTCCGGGCATCCCGGAATGCCGATGGGCATGGCCGACGTTGCGGCCGTGCTGTTCAACCGCTTCATCAGGATCGACCCTGCCGATCCGAGCTGGCCCGACCGCGACCGCTTCGTTCTGTCCGCGGGTCACGGCTCCATGCTGCTCTACGCGCTGCACCATCTGATCGGCTATTCCGACATGGGCATGGATCAGATCCGCGCTTTCCGGCAGATCGGTGCGCGGACGGCGGGTCACCCCGAATACGGCCATGCCCAGGGGATCGAGGTCACCACCGGCCCGCTGGGGCAGGGTATCGCCACCTCCGTCGGCATGGCGCTGGCGGAGCGGATGGCTGCCGCCCGTTTTCCCGATCTGGTCGATCACTACACCTATGTGATGGCGGGCGACGGCTGCCTGATGGAGGGCGTGAGCCAGGAGGCCATAGACCTCGCAGGCCATCTGAAGCTTTCCCGCCTGATCGTGTTCTGGGATGACAACCGCATCACCATCGACGGATCCACCGCGATCTCCACTTCCACCGATCAGAAGGCGCGCTTCCGGGCGTCCGGCTGGAAGGTCCTGACGGTCGAGGGTCATACCCATGCCGAGATCGCCGATGCGATCGAGGAGGCGCGTGGTTCCGACCAGCCCGTGCTGATCGCCTGTCGCACGGTGATCGGCTATGGCGCTCCGAACAAGCAGGGCAGCCATGACGTGCATGGCGCGCCGCTCGGGATGGAGGAGATCGGCGCCGCCCGCGCGCATCTCGGCTGGAGCTGGGGCGCGTTCGATATTCCCGCGGAAGTCTATGCCTCCTTCCGTGCCATCGCGGAACGCGGGGCGAGTGCCCGGCAGGACTGGCAGGCGCGGCTCGCCGCCTCCTCCGACCGCGGCGCTTTCCTGACCGATCTGGCGACCGATCCGGCCCCGCTGGCCGCGCCGATGGCCGCGTTCAAGGAGCAGCTCGTCGCCGAGCGCCCCAAGGTGGCCACGCGCAAGGCGTCCGAAATGGCGCTTGGCGTGGTGAACGAAGCGCTGCCCTTCACCATCGGCGGCTCGGCCGACCTGACCGGCTCCAACCTGACCAAGACGAAACAGCTCCTTCCCGTGACGCCCGGTGAGTTCGGCGGACGCTACATCCACTACGGCATCCGTGAGCACGGCATGGCGGCGGCGATGAACGGCATCCAGCTGCATGGCGGGTTCCGTCCCTATGGCGGCACGTTCCTTGCCTTTGCCGACTATGCCAGGCCCGCGATCCGGCTGGCGGCGCTGATGGGCGTGCCGACGACCTTCGTCATGACGCACGATTCCATCGGCCTGGGCGAGGACGGGCCGACGCACCAGCCGGTCGAGCATCTCGCCTCGCTCCGCGCGATCCCCAATCTCACCGTTCTGCGCCCTGCCGATGCGGTGGAGACGGCGGAGTCCTGGGAGATCGCCATGGCGGCGCGGACGGGCCCGGTGATGCTGGTGCTCTCGCGCCAGAACCTGCCGACCGTCCGGACCGATGCCTCGATGAACATGACCGCGCGCGGAGGCTATGTCCTTCGCTGGGCGGAACGGCGGCACGTCACGCTGATCGCCACTGGCTCCGAGGTGGAGATCGCGCTTGCCGCCGCCGATGCGCTTGCGGCCGAAGAAATAGAGGCCGCGGTGGTGTCGCTGCCGTCCTTCGAACTCTTTGCCGCGCAGCCGGAGACCTACCGGCGCGAGGTTCTGGGCGTCGCGCCCCGTATCGGCATCGAGGCCGCAATCCGCATGGGCTGGGACGCGGTGCTCCGCCCGTCCGACCGGTTCGTGGGCATGACCGGTTTCGGCGCTTCCGGCCCCGCGCCCGAACTCTACCGACACTTCGGCATCACGGCTTCCGCCGTGGCGATTGCCGCAAAAGAGATGAGGACAGCATGACGACGACGGTAGCGATCAACGGATTTGGCCGGATCGGGCGGAACATATTGCGGGCGATAGTGGAGTCTGGTCGGAACGACGTCGAGATTGTGGCGATCAACGATCTTGGCCCGGTTGAGACGAACGCGCATCTGCTTCGGTTCGACAGCGTGCACGGCCGGTTTCCGGGCGAGGTTCGGGTGAAGGGTTCGACGATCGACGTCGGCCGGGGCCCGATCGAGGTGACGGCGCTGCGCAACCCTGCGGAGCTGCCGTGGCAGGGGGTGGATGTCGCGCTGGAATGCACGGGGCTGTTCACCGACCGGGACAAGGCGGCGATCCATCTGGAGAACGGCTCGAAGCGGGTTCTGGTGTCGGCGCCCTCGGCGGGGGCGGACAAGACGATCGTGTTCGGGGTGAACGACAAGGTGCTCCGGCCGGAGGATCTGGTGATCTCGAACGGCTCGTGCACGACGAACTGCCTGAGCCCGGTGGCGCAGGTCCTGAACGACGCGGTCGGCATCACGCGGGGCTTCATGACGACGATCCACAGCTATACCGGGGATCAGCCGACGCTGGATACGATGCACAAGGACCTTTACCGGGCGCGGGCCGCGGCGCTGTCGATGATCCCGACCTCGACGGGGGCGGCGAAGGCGGTGGGCCTTGTGCTGCCGGAGCTGAAGGGGAAGCTGGACGGGGTTGCGATCCGGGTTCCGACGCCGAACGTCTCGGTGGTGGACCTGGTGTTCGAGGCTGCGCGGGACACGACGGTGGAGGAGATCAACGCGGCGATCCGCAAGGCGGCGGAGGGGCGTCTGACAGGCATCCTCGGCTTCACGGAGGAGGCGAACGTGTCCTCCGACTTCAACCACGATCCCCGGTCCTCGGTCTTTCACATGGACCAGACCAGGGTGATGGAGGGCCGGCTGTGCCGCATCCTCTCCTGGTACGACAACGAATGGGGCTTCTCCAACCGAATGGGCGATACCGCCGCCGCCATCGGACGGCTGATCTAGGGAGGATTACGGATGGCACTCATCACACTCAGGCAGCTTCTCGACCATGCCGCGGAACGCGGCTACGGCGTGCCGGCCTTCAACATCAACAACATGGAGCAGGGCCTCGCCATCATGGAGGCGGCCCGCGCGGTTGACGCGCCGGTCATCATCCAGGCAAGCCGGGGCGCGCGCAGCTACGCCAACGACATCATGCTGGCCAAGATGATAGAAGCGCTGGCCGAGATCTATCCCGAGATCCCGCTCTGCATGCATCAGGACCACGGGAACGACGAGGCGACCTGTCTCACCGCGATCCGTCACGGCTTCACCTCCGTCATGATGGACGGCTCGCTCAAGGCCGATGCCAAGACGCCCGCCGACTACGACTACAACGTGACCATCACGGAGCGCGTCTCCCGCATGGCGCATTGGGTCGGCGCCAGTGTCGAAGGGGAGCTGGGCGTGCTCGGCTCGCTGGAGACCGGCGAAGGCGAGGCGGAGGACGGACATGGCGTGGAGGGCAAGATCGACCACGCGCTGCTGCTGACCGACCCCGATCAGGCCGTGGACTTCGTTGCCCGGACCGGGGTGGACGCGCTGGCCATCGCCTGCGGCACCAGCCACGGGGCCTACAAGTTCTCCCGCAAGCCCGATGGCGACATCCTCGCCATGAAGGTGATCGAGGAGATCCACTCCCGCCTGCCGAACACGCATCTGGTGATGCATGGCTCCTCCAGCGTGCCGCAGGAGTTGCAGGACATCATCAACGAAAACGGCGGCGAAATGCCCCAGACCTTCGGCGTGCCGGTGGAGGAGATCGTGCGCGGCATCCGTCACGGGGTGAGGAAGGTCAACATCGACACCGACTGCCGCATGGCGATGACGTCGGAGTTCCGCCGCATCGCAAAGGCCACCCCGCGCGAGTTCGATCCGCGCAAATTCCTGAAGCCCGCCATGGACAGCATGGCGAAGCTCTGCCGCGATCGTTTCGAAGCCTTCGGCACCGCCGGAAACGCCTCGAAGATTCGCGTCATTCCGATGGACGAGATGGCCCGGCGTTACGCCTCGGGCGCGCTCTCATCCAGCAATTCCACCGCCAAGGCTGCCTGAGGAGGGCCGTGCCATGACAGAGATGAAGGAAATCAAGGGCAAGGAACGCTACAAGGCGGGTGTGCTCAAATACGCGCAGATGGGTTACTGGGACGGTGACTACGTGCCCAAGGATACCGACCTGCTGGCGCTGTTCCGCATCACCCCGCAGGAGGGCGTGGACCCGATCGAGGCCGCCGCCGCCGTTGCCGGGGAAAGCTCCACAGCCACCTGGACCGTCGTCTGGACCGACCGCCTGACGGCCTGCGACCAGTATCGCGCCAAGGCCTACAAGGTTGAACCGGTTCCGGGCCGTCCGGGGGAGTTCTTCTGCTACGTGGCCTATGACCTTATCCTGTTCGAGGAAGGCTCCATCGCGAACCTTACCGCCTCGATCATCGGCAACGTCTTCAGCTTCAAGCCGTTGAAGGCCGCGCGGCTGGAGGACATGCGCCTGCCGATCGCCTATGTGAAGACCTACAAGGGTCCGCCGACCGGCATCGTGGTGGAGCGCGAGCGTCTGGACAAGTTCGGCCGCCCGCTGCTGGGAGCCACGACGAAGCCCAAGCTCGGCCTGTCGGGCAAGAACTACGGCCGGGTGGTCTATGAGGGCCTGAAGGGCGGGCTCGACTTCATGAAGGATGACGAGAACATCAACTCGCAGCCCTTCATGCACTGGCGCGACCGGTTCCTCTACTGCATGGAGGCGGTGAACAAGGCGCAGGCGGAAACCGGCGAGATCAAGGGCCACTACCTCAACATCACCGCCGGCACGATGGAGGAGATGTATCGCCGGGCGGAATTCGCCAAGCAGCTCGGCTCCGTCATCGTCATGATCGACCTGATCATCGGCTACACGGCAATCCAGTCGATCTCCGAATGGTGCCGCCAGAACGACATGATTCTGCACCTCCACCGCGCGGGCCACGGCACCTACACGCGCCAGAAGGGTCACGGCATCTCCTTCCGCGTGATCGCGAAATGGATGCGGCTGGCGGGCGTGGACCATATCCACGCAGGCACCGCGGTCGGCAAGCTGGAAGGCGATCCGCCCACCGTGCAGGGCTATTACAACGTCTGCCGTGAGATGCATAACCCGGTCGATCTGGAGCGCGGCATCTACTTCGAGCAGGACTGGGCCGACCTCAAGAAGGTGATGCCCGTGGCCTCCGGCGGCATTCACGCCGGCCAGATGCACCAGCTCATCGACCTGTTCGGCGAGGATGTGGTGCTTCAGTTCGGCGGCGGCACCATCGGTCACCCGATGGGCATCCAGGCGGGCGCGACAGCGAACCGCGTGGCGCTGGAGGCGATGATCCAGGCCCGGAACGAAGGCGTGGACATCAGGAACGAAGGCCCCGAAGTGCTGCGCAAGGCGGCCAAGTGGTGCAAGCCGCTGGAAGCCGCCCTCGATACCTGGGGCAACATCAGCTTCAACTACACCTCCACCGACACGTCGGACTTCGTTCCGACCGCCGGGGTGAGCTGACGGCACCTGACGCCCCCCTTACCCGGGGGGCGCACCGGAAACGGGCGGGGTGTCCCGCCGCCATCGCAATACCTCAAAGGAGGCCAGGATGCGTATCACTCAAGGCTGCTTTTCTTTCCTGCCCGACCTGACGGACGAGCAGATCACCGCACAGGTGGAATATTGCCTCTCCAAGGGCTGGGCCATCGGTGTCGAATATACGGACGAACCGCACCCCCGGAATACCTACTGGGAGATGTGGGGCAACCCGATGTTCGACCTGCGGGACGCCAAGGGCGTGATGATCGAACTGGACGAATGCCGCAAGGCATTCCCCGACAGCTACATTCGCCTGAACGCTTTCGACAGCACACGCGGGTTCGAGACGGTCACGATGAGCTTCATCGTCAACCGTCCGAAGGTCGAGCCGCGGATCCGCATGGTGCGGACCGAGGTGGACGGCCGCTCCATCCGCTACACCCATGAGGTCGTCCGCTAAGGGTAACCTCTGCGTTCCCCCGGCTTCTTTCCCTGGTCATCCCCTCAGGCCGGGGGAACGCCCGATCCCTGCCAAACGGAGCAATCACCATGAACGCCGACACGCCGCTGACCGTCGATCTTGCTGCCGAATACGAAAGCTCCGGCGTCCGCGAAGTGCTGGACGAGCTGGACCGTGAGCTGATCGGCCTTGCACCCGTGAAGAAGCGCATCCGGGAAACGGCGGCGCTGCTGCTGGTGGACCGCGCGCGCCGCCAGATGGGGTTGAGCCAGGAAACGCCGACGCTGCACATGTCCTTCACCGGCAATCCGGGGACGGGCAAGACCACCGTGGCGATGAAGATGGCCGGGCTGCTGCATCGGCTGGGCTACGTGCGCAAAGGGCACCTTGTCTCCGTTACGCGGGATGATCTCGTTGGCCAGTATATCGGCCATACCGCGCCCAAGACCAAGGAAGTGCTGAAGAAGGCGATGGGCGGCGTGCTGTTCATCGACGAGGCTTATTACCTCTACCGCCCGGACAACGAGCGTGATTACGGGCAGGAGGCCATCGAGATCCTGCTGCAGGTGATGGAGAACAACCGTGACGATCTCGTCGTCATCCTCGCGGGGTATGCCGACCGGATGGACAGGTTCTTCCAGTCGAACCCGGGCTTCCGCTCGCGCATCGCGCATCACATCGAATTCCCGGACTACACCGACGGGGAACTGCATCGCATCGCCGATCACATGCTGGAGGATCAGAACTACACCCTGACGGATGAGGCGTCGCAGGTGCTGACCGACTATATCGCCCTCCGCCGCCAGCAACCGCATTTCGCCAATGCGCGGTCGATCCGAAACGCGCTGGATCGCGCGCGGCTCCGGCAGGCCAACCGGCTGTTCACCACCTCCACGGGACCGGTGGACGCCGCCACCCTGAGCCGGATCGAGGCCGAGGACATCAACGTCAGCCGCGTCTTCAGCGGCGGTCTGAAGATCGGGGCGGAGACATGAGCACGTTCGACAGACGCATCCGTATCGCGCCCTCCATCCTCTCCGCCGATTTCGCGGATTTCGGGCGGGAGTGCGAGGCGATAGAGGCAGAGGGCGCCGACTGGGTCCATGTCGATGTGATGGACGGGCATTTCGTGCCGAACCTGACCTTCGGCCCGCAGCTTTGCACGGCGATCCGGCCCCATATCCGGGGCGTCATGGATGTTCACCTGATGATCGCCCCGGTTGACAGCTATATCGACGCTTTCGCGGCGGCGGGGGCGGATATCCTGACCGCGCATCTGGAGGCCGGCCCGCATATCCATCGGACCTTGCAGGCCATCCGGGGCGCCGGAATGCGGCCGGGGCTGGCCCTCAATCCGGGCACTCCGGTGGAGGCGGCGGCGGCGCTGCTCGACATGGTCGAACTGGTCTGCGTGATGACAGTCAACCCCGGCTTCGGCGGCCAGAAATTCATCGCGAGCCAGGTCGATCAGGTGCGCAGGCTCCGCGCGCTGATCGGTGACCGCCCGGTGCATATCGAGATCGACGGCGGCGTGACGCCCGAGACGGCCCCGCTTGTCGCCGCGGCTGGCGCGGATGTGCTGGTTGCGGGGTCTGCGGTGTTCAAAGGCGGATCGGTGGCCGATCCCGCCCCTTACGGCAACAACATCCGCGCCATACGCGCCGCTGCCGAAGCGGCGGTTCCGCGCAGAAGGGAGGAAGCCCATGTCTGACCATCGCTGGCCGCGCGCGCTCATCTTCGACGTGGATGGCACGCTGGCGGAAACGGAGGATCTCCACCTTGCCGCGTTCAACGAAACCTTCGCGGCCCGTGGCCTGCCGTGGCACTGGTCCCGCGACCAGTATCGCGACCTGCTGACGACAACCGGTGGCAAGGAGCGCATTTCCCGCTTTCTGGAGGAGATCGGCGAGACGCCGGAAGACTGGCCCGTGGCCGCGCTTCATGCGGAAAAGACGCGCAGGTTCGGCCTTCTTCTCGCGCAGGGCATACCGCTCCGCCCCGGGATCGCCGCGCTTGTCGCGGAGGCGCGCGCGGCGGGTTGCCTGCTGGGCGTGGCGACCACCACCACGCCCGCGAATGTGGAGGCCCTTTGCCGCGCAGGCTTCGGCGTGGGCGCGGGGGATGTGTTCGACGCCGTGGCTGCGGGCGACATGGTGCGGGCCAAGAAACCTGCGCCCGATGTCTATCGTCTGGCGCTCTCCATGCTCGGCGTCGCGCCGGGCGAGGCGGTGGCATTCGAGGATTCGCGCAACGGCGTTCTGTCCGCGCGGGGCGCGGGCATCCCCGTGGTTCTCTCGCAGGGGGTCTTCACGCAGGGCGAGGCCGCGGAAAATCCGACGTTGCAGCTGTCCTGCTTCTCTGATCTGGGTGGGCTGACGGGCCTTCGGACAAGGCTCAACAGACGAACCTGGGTGGCCGCATGATTGTTGTCTTCGACCTTGACGGAACGCTGATCGACAGTGCTGCCGACATTCACTCGGCCGTGAACCATGTGCTTGCGGAAAACAGCGTGCCGCCGCTGCCGCTGACGGCGGTGCGCAGTTTCATCGGTGAGGGGACGCGCGTTCTCATGCAGCGGGTGATCGCCGCGGTGGGCGCCGATCCGGCGCTGCTGGAGCCGTGGCACACTTCTTTCCTTGCGGAATACGAGCGCAATCCCGCCGTCCGCACCACCGTGTTTCCCGGGGTCAGGGAAGCGCTTGCTCAACTGCGCGAGCGGGGCGCACGGCTGGGTCTTTGCACCAACAAGCCCGCGCGCGCGACGGGGCTGCTGCTCGAAGCGCTCGATCTCGCGGTTTTCGATCAGGTGACTGCAGGTGACACGCTGGCCGAACGCAAGCCGTCCCCGCTCCCCGTGCTCCACACGATCGACGTGCTTGGCGGTGGCGAGGCGGTGTTCATCGGCGACAGCGAGATAGACGCCCGCGCGGCGGAAGCGGGCAGGATCCCGTTCGGGATCTTCACGGGGGGCTACGCCCGCGAGGATCTGGACATGTTCCCCTCCCGGTTCCACTTCTCCGACTGGGCCGATCTTCCCGCGCTCATCAATCCTGCGTTTGTCGATCCTGCAACGTCGCCCGCCTGAGCGGCGCAGGGCGTTTTCCGTAAGGATCGGCAACGGTCGTCTGTCCCGCGCTCAGGGCTCCGCTCCCCAGTGCCCCGCTCCCCAAGGGCCCGCTCTCATGGGGCCCGCGCTCTTAGGGGGGTAGGACTCTTTTCCCACTGGACCCTGCGCCCGGCTCCGGGAATGGTGGCGCCGTCAAGCAGGGAGGGGCCGATGGCGAACGGATCGATGACAGGGTGCGCGGGCGGAATCTGCGCAGCGCTGCTTCTCCTTGGCAGCCCGGCCGCGGCGCTGGACCTTGCAGTCGTCACCTCGCAGAACGCAGGAAAGGTCACCATACTCGACCTGCAGAGCGGTGCCGCCCGCAGCACGCTGGACGTGCCGGGAGATCCGGTTTCCGTCGCGGTGGACGGGCGCGATGCCCGCGCCTTTGTCGTCGCGGTGAAGTCCCGCATGCTGCACGTCATCGGGCTGGACGGGCGGGAGATCATGCGTCACCCGCTGCCCGGCGCGCCCTTCGGCATCGCCTATGATCCGATCTCGCGCCACGTTTTCGTCACCGATTGGGAAGGGCATGCGCATGAGGTGGACCCGGCGACCGGGGCGGTCGTGCGGAGTTTCGAGACCGGCGCCAATCCCTCCGGTGTCGCCGTGTCGGATGACGGACGCCTGCTCGCCGTGACCGACCGCGATTCCGACACGCTGAGCCTGTTCGATCTCGGCTCGGGGACGGTGGTGGAGCGGGTCCCCGTCGGCCATCATCCCTTCGGCGTCACATTGTGGGAGGGGCGGGCCTATGTGGCCGATGTGCTCGACAACAGCGTGACGGTGGTCGATCTGGGGCGCCGCGCCATGGTGGGCAAGGTGGAAACGGGCGAACGGCCCTATACCGTCGCTTTTGCCGCCGGCCGGGGGTTCGTGACGGATCAGTATGGCGGCACGCTCACCGTCTTTGATCCCGCGACGCTGGCGGTGACCGGTCAGGTGACGGTCGGCGACTATCCCGAGGGGATTTCCGTGGCAGCGGATGGGCGCACGCTCTTTGTCGCCAACTGGTTCAGTGACAGCGTGATGCGCATCGACGGCGAGACGCTGACGGTGGAGCAGGAGATTGCCATGCCGCCCGGCCCGCGCGCCTTCGGTTCCTTCATCGCCGATACGAACTGATCTCAGAACCTCGCGGGGGAGAGCGCGGCGACGGTGGCCGCGTCGAGTTCCGGCGCCATCCCTCCCACAAGATCGGCGGCGAGGCGGCTGGCTGCGGGACTGGTCTGGAAGCCGTAGCCGCCCTGTCCGGCCTGCCAGAAGAAATCCGGCACGTGCGGGTCGAAACCGATGACCAGCACCCTGTCCGGCGCGAAGGTCCGCAGTCCCGCCCAGCTTGACTCGACCCGCGTGACGGGAGCGGTCACCATTTCCTCGTAGCGCGCCAGCCCCTCGGCCAGCACCATGTCATCGGGATAGGCGTCATGCGGCTCGGCCGGGTCTTCATCGGCGGGCGAGACGATGAGCTTGCCCGCATCGGGTTTGGCATACCATGTCTCACCCGCGCCGAAGATCATCGGCCACCCGCTGACGTCATGGCCGCCGGGTGCGGGAATGCGCGCCATGGAGCGGCGATAGGGCGTGAAGCCGAGCGGAGTGACACCCGCCAGCGCCGCCACCCTGTCCACCCAGGCCCCGGCCGCGTTGACGAGGATTCGCCCCGACCAGCCCCGCGCGCCCGACTGCACCTCCCAACCGCCACCGGAGCGCCTGCGGATCGTATCCACCGGAGCGCCGGTGACGATCAGTGCGCCATTCCCCCGCGCCTCCCGCGCAAAGGCCTGCACGAGCCGGTCGGTGTCTATGTCGCGCGCCCCGTCGCCCACCGCGACATGCGCCACCGTTTCGGGGTTCAGGACGGGAACACGGGCGCGGGCTTCCTCCAGCGTGACGGGGGAAAGATGCATCTGTGCGGCATCGGCGCGAAACACGTCTTCCTCCCCCGCACGCCCGACGATCATCACGCCCCGGGGCGTGGTCAGCTCCCGTGCCGGGTCGAAGTAGTAATCCTTGCTCGCCCGGTTCAGCGCCACCACGGCCGGAGCGCCATAGCCCTCCTCATAGAGCGCGGCGGAGCGGCCGGAGGCGTGATAGGCCAGATGCGGCTCCGCCTCCAGCACGATGACCCGCCCCAGATACGAAAGCCGCGCCGCAGCCGAGATGCCGGCGATCCCGCCGCCGATGATAAGGAAATCACTGTCCATTCGTATGTCATGCCATGCCGGGGCAGGCCGGGAAAGGGGTCAGGTGAGCTTGGTGCCCATCCGCTCCAGCACCACCCTCGCTTCTTCCCGGGGGATGAGGTCGAGGCCCAGAAACTGCGCCATCCAGATGCCCTGCACCGCCAGAAAGATCATGGTCGCCCGTTCGGGATCGGCGGAATTGGCGCGGAGCCGCTCCAGCAGCTCCCGCCCATAGTGCCGCGCGGGCCCAAGGATTGTGGGGTTCTCCGCCGCTGCGGCAAGCATTCCGCTGGCCGGGGGCGCGCCTTCGGCCAGACGGTGAAGCATCTCGGCCAGATAGGCGCGGAGCAGACCGTCCGCCGCATCCAGCCCCGGACGCGCGGAGATATCGGAGTCGAACCGGTTCAGATGCGATGAGACCACCGCTTCCAGCAGCCGCGTTTTTGAAGGGAAATGGTAAAGCAGCCCGCCCTTTGACACGCCAGCGCGTTCCGCCACGGCATCAAGGGACATCTTGCGCGCGCCCTGCTTCCGCACGGCCTCCGCAGCATACAGAATTCGCTCTTTTGCAGTGCCTCGCGCGTGGTTCAGGGGAAATCCCTCCACTTGACAGAACCGTCTGGACGGTACAGTCAAAACGTGGCCGTTTTCAACACTATGTGATAGGATCGGCCCCGTTGGCCCGACCCGAGATCGGGCAGGGCCCCGTGCCGGAAAGGGTCCGAATGTTCAAGAGACTTGCCATTGCCGTCATCCTGCTTGCCATCGTTGCGGGCGGCCTTGTCGGGTTCAACCTGTTCCGGTCCAAAATGATCGCGGATTTCTTTGCCAACCGTCAGGTGCCGCCCGCGACGGTTGCCGTTTATGACGTGAAGCCGGTCACTTGGTCCCCGGTGATCGAGGCGATCGGGACGGCCAACGCGTCTCAGGGCGTCCAGCTGACGGTCGAGACGGCAGGGGTCGTGCGGGAGATCCTGTTCACCGCCAATGACAAGGTGGCGCAGGGGGAGACACTCCTTCGGCTGGACAGCCGTGTGCAGGCCGCCGATGTGGAAGCCGCGCGGACGCAGGTCGATCTGACCCGGCAGACCCTTGCGCGGAACCAGCAGCTTCAGCGCCGCGGCGTCTCCACCAATGTCTCGCTGGAGGAGGCGGAAGCCTCCGCCCGCGCGGCCGAGGCTCAGCTTGCCTCCACGGTGGCGGTGCTGGATCAGCGCAATCTCGATGCGCCGTTCCCCGGAACCGTCGGCATCCCGCGGGTGGACCTTGGCCAGTATGTCTCGCCCGGCACCACTGTCGCGACGCTCCAGGATCTGGAAACGATGCGCGTCGATTTCAGTGTGCCGGAGCAGCGTCTCCGGGAGCTTTCGATTACGCAGCAGCTCAACGTCTGGGCAGGTGGCATGACCGAAGGGCTGGCAGGGCAGGTGACGGGTATCGATCCGCGCGTCGATCCGCAAAGCAGGCTCGTTTCCGTGCGCGGATCGGTGGCCAACCCGGGCCAGCAACTGACGCCGGGTCAGTTCGTCCGCATCGCCGTGGCGCTGCCGGAAGAGAAGGGCGTGATCGCCGTGCCGCTGACTGCCGTCATCTCAAGCCTTTACGGTGACTATGTCTATCTCGTGCAGCCGAAACAGGACAATGCCGAGCAGTTGGAAGTCCGCCAGTCCTTCGTGACGATCGGTCGCCGCTCCGGCCCCGTCGCGGAGATCGTTTCGGGGGTGAAGGAGGGGGATCGCGTGGTGACCGCAGGGCAGAACCGGTTGAGCAACGGTCAGCCCGCAGAGATCGACAACGCCATCAACCCCGCTGTTCAGGAAACCGAGGCCTATATCCGCTCCGGCGGCGTGGGTCGCGACCCGGTGGACAGCGATGCCACCGAAGCTGGCACCCAGGCAGGGCAGGATGCACCAGCGACGGGAAGCGGCACGAATGGGAACGGCGATGCGGGCCCCCAAGGCACGGGCCCCCAGGGCACTGGCGCTGATCGCGATGGAACGACAGGTGGCGGAGCGACTGGCGGCGGGACGACTGGCCAATGAGCTTTTCGGACATCTTTATCCGCCGCCCCGTCCTGTCCACGGTTCTCGGCGCGCTCATCATTCTCCTGGGGATTCAGGGGCTGTTTTCGCTTCAGGTGCGGGAGTATCCTGAGGTCGATGAGACGGTGATCACCGTCACGACCACCTATCCCGGCGCCTCTGCCGATCTGATGCAGGGCTTCATCACTGCGCCAATTGCCCGATCCGTCGCCACGACGGAGAACATCGACTATGTGAGTTCGAAGTCGCTGCCTTCCACCTCCATTGTGACGGTGAACATGCGGCTCGGCTCGGACCCGGACGCGGCGTTGACGGAAGTCATGTCGAAGGTGCAGGAGGTGCGCAGCCAACTGCCGTCCGAGGCCGAGGATCCGACGATCGTCAAGGGCACGGGGATGCAGTTCGCGACGATGTATTTCGCGTTCCAGAACCCCAACATGACCTCTGAACAGGTCACCGAATACATCGAACGCGTGATCCGGCCCCGCATGTCCACCATTCCGGGTGTGGCAGAGGTGGATGTGCTGGGCGCATCCGAATATTCCATGCGGATCTGGATCGACCCGATCCTGATGGCGGGGCATCAGCTTACCGCCGCCGATGTCTATCAGGCGATCACGACGTCGAACTTCCTCGCCGCGCCGGGCAAGACGCGGAACGAGCTTGTCGCCTATCCGATCACCATGCAGTCCACGCTGCAGACGCCCGAAACCTTCGGGGCTCTCCCGGTGAAGGCCGAGGGCGATGACGTGGTGCGGCTTCGCGACATCGCGCGGGTGGAGCTCGCCGCTGCCTCCAGCGACACAATCGTGAATTTCAACGGTGAGCCGGGGACGTTCATCGGCGTGTTCCCGACGCCCTCCGCCAACCCGCTGACCGTGTCCTCCGCCGTGCTGGAGGAACTGCCCGCGATCCAGAACACTCTGCCCAGCGGCATGACCATGACGCTGATGTACGATGCGACGGAGCAGATCTCCGCCTCCATCGAGGAGGTGTTCAAGACCATCCTGGAGGCGGTGGCCATCGTGGTGGTGGTCATCCTGCTGTTCCTCGGCTCCTTCCGGTCGGTGCTGATGCCGATCGTGACCATCCCGCTGTCGCTGATCGGGGTGCTGTTCATCCTCTATGTGCTGGGATTCTCCATCAACCTGCTGTCGCTTCTAGCCATGGTGCTCGCCATCGGGCTGGTGGTGGATGATGCGATCGTGGTGGTGGAGAACATCCATCGCCATATCGAGGAAGGGTTGAGCCCGATGCAGGCCTCCTTCAAGGGGATGCAGGAGATCATCGGCCCCATCGTCGCCATGACGATCACCCTGGCCGCGGTGTTCGCGCCGCTGGCTTTCACCGGAGGGTTGACCGGCGCGCTGTTCCGGGAATTCGCCCTGACGCTCGCGGGCGCGGTGATGATCTCCGGGTTGATCGCCCTCACCATCACGCCGATGATGTCGGCGCGGCTGCTGAAGAAGGGGGAGGCAAGCCGCTTCCAGAAGTTCGTCGATACCACCTTCGAGAAGCTGGCCGACCGCTATGAGCGGCTTGTGCGGGGATCTCTGAGATATCGGCCGATCACGCTGCTGATGGTGATCGTTCTGGTGACGCTGATGGGCTTCCTGTTCACACGCACCTCTTCCGAACTGGCGCCGGAGGAGGATCAGGGCGCGCTCTTCTCGATCATCAACGGCCCTTCCAACGCGACGGTCGATTACACGGCCGCCTACGTCAACCAGATGCGCGACCTGACAAAGGATCTGCCGGAGCTGAAGGCCAACTTCTCCATCGTCGGCTTCGGGGGCGGCACCAATTCCGCCATCGCGCTCTGGGCGTTCAAGGACTGGGCAGACAGGGACCGCGGTCAGGCGGAGATCCAGCAGGATCTGCAGGCGCGGATCGCTCCCGTCACCGGGGTGGAGGCCTTCGTCTTTGCACCGCCGACGCTGCCGGGGACAGGGGGTGGACTGCCGATCTCCATGGTGCTGCAATCGACGGGGCCATCCTCCAACGTCTATGAACTGGCGGAGGAAGTCCGGCTGAAGGCGCAGGCTTCAGGCCAGTTCATCGTGGTGCAGAACTCGCTTGCCTATACCCAGACGCAGGTGACCATCACCATCGACCGGGATCGCGCAGCAGCGATGAACGTGCCCGCCCAGACCATCGGTCAGACGCTGACGCTGCTGGTCGGCGGTAACAAGATCAGTCAGTTCGACCGGGATTCCAACAGCTACGACGTCATCATGCAGGTGCCGGACATCTACCGCAACAACCCCGAACGGCTGGGCGATTTCTTCATTCGCGCGACGACGGGGGACATGGTGCCTCTGTCCGCGCTGGTGGACATCAAGACCAACGTCTCGCCGACCGCCATCGAGCAGTTCAACCAGCTGAACTCCGCCACGATCTCTGCCCTGCCTCTCCCCGGGGTTTCCACGGGAGACGGGTTGCAGACCATCGTCGGGCTCGCGCAGGATCTGTTGCCCGAAGGGTTCTTCATCGACTATTCCGGCCAGTCGCGGCTCGAGGTGACGGAGGGAAATACCATTCTCATCGCCTTCGGGGCGGCTGTCATCGTGATCTACCTCGTGCTGGCCGCGCAGTTCGAAAGCTTCCGCGACCCGTTCATCATCATGATGTCCGTGCCGCTGTCGATCTTTGGCGCCATCGTGCCGCTGAACCTCGGCGCCTCCACGCTGAACATCTACACGCAGGTGGGGCTGATCACGCTTGTCGGGTTGATTACCAAGCACGGCATCCTGCTCGTGGAATTCGCCAATCAGCAGCGGCGCGAGCATAACCTGAGCCGGGAGGAGGGGATCATCGTCTCTGCCCGTGTGCGTCTCCGCCCGATCCTGATGACGACGGCGGCGATGGCGTTGGGTGTGGTGCCGCTCATCACGGCGGCGGGTGCGGGTGCGGCCGCGCGCTATTCCATGGGGTTGGTAATCTTTACCGGGCTGATGATCGGTTCTGCCTTTACCCTCTTCGTGGTGCCGATGTTCTACAGCTACATCGCCGAGAAGGATCTGCCGCCCGAGCCGGAGAAACCCGATCCGGAAGCGATGGCAACCACCTCCGAAGCCCATTGAGCGGCTCGGGCAGCGGGGCCATGGCGAACGATCTGGTGCCTGAATTGGCGGTCACGGATTGGCGGCGGTCGCGGCGCTTCTACTGCGATCTTCTGGGGTTCGCGGTCGTCTATGAGCGGCCGGAGGAAGGGTTCAGCTATCTGCGCCTCGGGGCCGCCGATCTCATGATAGACGAGATCGGCAAGGGCCGAACCTTCGACGCGGGGCAGGGGCCGTGGCAGGCGCCGCTCGGCAGAGGCATGAATCTCCAGATTCGCGTGGCCCGGATCGCGCCCTTGCTCGCCGCCCTGGAGGGGGCTGGCCTCTCCCTCTATCTGCCGGTGGAAGAGCGATGGTATCGAACGGGCGCGGGGGAGGTTGGCAACCGGCAGTTCATCATTGCGGACCCAGACGGATATCTCCTGCGCTTTCACGAGCACCTTGGCCATCGGCCGGCCTGACATGCGCCGCGGGCGCTTACAGGCTGCTGCAAAAGGGCCTTCAGGACCGCATGCGAGCGAAATCTTTCCTGCTCTGACGAAATACACCCGGATACCGGCAGATTTCGGACCATCGTCGGGCCGATTTTCGACGGCGTAACCATGACCTGTCAGGACTTTTTTCAGCAGCCTGCTAAGGGTCTGACCTGTGCGCTTCGATCTTGATGACACTGGCAGACATGTTTGCGGCTGGCAGACATGTTTGCGGATCGACAGGGTCAGTTTGACGGTACCGGATGCTGGGAGGTCTCTTGCACATCTCGCCACCGACGCCCTGTGAGGAGATTGGCGCGCCGCCCCGTTCAGGACGGCGCACGAGGTTTTGACGGTGCCCGAGGTCGGCCATCGGACAGCAGAGAGGAAGCGGGCGCCCCTCCCAAGAAGTCTGTCCGACTCCGGTGCTGTTCCGGCAGTGATCGGCGGATACCCGTCGATCACTGCGATTGCCCGATCAGCTCGGGATCTTGCCTTGAATGCCCTCGACGTAGAAGTTCAGCCCATGAAGCATGCCGTCATCCGGCACTTCGCCTTCCTTGAGCCAGACCGAGCCGTCCTGCTTGTTCAGCGGGCCGGTGAAGGGGTGATACTCGCCCTTCGCGATCTTGTCCTTCAGCGCGAGCGCCTCCGCCTTCACTTCCGCCGGGACGGCATCGGTGATCTCGCCGATCCCGACCGTTCCGCTGCCGATACCTTCCCAGTTCTGCGCCGTCTCCCACTTGCCGTCGAGCAGAAGCTGCACACGCTCGATGTAATAGGGGGCCCAGTTGTCGATGATGGAGGAAATCCGCGGCTTCGGCGCATAGGCCGACATGTCGGAAGCCTGACCGAAGGAGAAGATGCCCGCCTCCTGCGCCTTGGCCTGCGGGGCGGTGGAATCGGTATGCTGGAGCAGCACGTCCACGCCTTCGGCGATCAGCGCGGCGGCAGCATCGGCCTCCTTCGCGGGGTCGAACCAGGTGTAGGCCCAGACCACCTTGATCTCCACGTTCGGGTTCACCTTCTTCGCGTGGATGAAGGAGGCGTTGATGCCCTGGATCACCTCGGGGATCGGGAAGGAGCCGATGTAGCCGATCTTGTTGGACTTGGTCATGCGCCCGGCAAGCGTGCCCATGATCGCCCGGCCCTCGTAGAAGCGGGCGTCATAGGTGGCGAGGTTCGGTCCGCTCTTGTAGCCCGTCGCATGCTCGAACTTCACCTTCGGGAACTTGGCGGCGACATTCACCGTGGCGTCCATGAAACCGAAGGAGGTGGTGAAGATGAGCTGGTTGCCGGCAAGCGCGAGTTGCGTGATCGCGCGTTCGGCGTCCGCGCCTTCCGGCACGTTCTCGATGACGCTGGTGACGACGCGGCCACCGAAATGCGCTTCCATTTCCTTGCGGGCCTGATCGTGCTGATAGGTCCAGCCGCCATCGCCCGGAACGCCGACATAGATGAAGCCGACCTTCACCGGATTCTGCGCCAGCGCCATGCGTCCCATACCCCCTGCCGCCAGGGCAAGAACGGCACCGCCGGCCAGAAGTTCGCGTCTGTTCATTCAAGTTTCTCCCACTGAATGGAATTGGCCTCAGGACGAGGCATGGAATACCCGGCCGAGCGACCCGGGCGCGCCCCGCGCCCGCCGCCCGCCCGATATGAGGACGAGGACGATGATAGTGATGACGTAGGGTGCCATCGAAAGGTATTGTACCGGAATGTTCACCCCGCGCGCCTGCAGGTTCAACTGCAATACAGTGACGCCGCCAAAGAGATAGGCGCCGAGAACCGCGCGCCATGGCCGCCAAGAGGCAAAGACGACAATGGCAAGGGCGATCCACCCCGCGCCGGCCGTCATGCCCTCCGTCCATTGCGGCACACGCACGAGGCTGAGATAGCCTCCGCCCAGCCCGGCACAGGCTCCGCCGAACAGGATGGCGAGGAAGCGGATGCGCAGCACACGGTAGCCGAGCGCATGGGCGGCGTCGTGGTTTTCCCCCACGGCGCGGAGCACCAGCCCGCCGCGGGTTCGCGTCAGCCACCACCAGACCGCAAGCGTCAGAAGCAGCGAGCCATAGACCCAGATGTCATGACGGAAGAGCATCGGCCCCAGCACCGGCAGATCCGACAGGGGGCCAAGGTCCAGCTTCGGCGTGCTCACCGGGCGCATGCTGCTGTAGCCCTGCCCGATGAGCGCAGAAAGCCCCAGCCCGAAGAGCGTGAGCGCAAGCCCCGTCGCGACCTGATTGGACAGCAGAAACAGCACCAGCACCGCGAAAAGCGCCGCGAGCAGCGCCCCGCCCAGAGCTGCTCCGAGCATACCCAGCACAGGGTTTGTCGTATGGATCGTGGTGGCGAAGCCGCAGACCGCGCCGCAGATCATCATCCCTTCCACTCCGAGGTTCAGAACGCCCGCGCGCTCCACCACCAGCTCACCGATGGCGGCGAAGAGGATGGGGGTCGAGGCGACCATCAGCATGGCGACAAGGGTCGGAATGTCGAAACCGGCAATGACCATCACGCGGTCTCCTTCGCGATGCGGATGCGATAGTTGGGCAGAACGTCCAGCGCGAGGAGGAAGAACAGCAGCATCCCCTGAAATGCCTGTATGGCGGAGGCCGGAAGGCCCAGCGTGGATTGCGCGATCTCTCCGCCGATATAGGTCAGTGCCAGCAGGAACCCGGCAAGTACGATGCCCACCGGGTGCAGGCGCCCGAGAAACGCCACGATGATCGCCGTGAAGCCGTAACCGGTGGCGAAGTCGGGCGACAATGTGCCGGAAGGGCCGGACACCTCGAACATGCCGGCCAACCCTGCCAGCGCCCCCGAGATGCCAAGGCAAAGCACCACCAGCCGGTCCGGGCTCACTCCGGCGAAGCGCGCGGCCCGTGGCGCCAGACCTGCCACGCGGATACGAAAGCCCAGGATATGCCGGGACAGGATCACCCATGTCGCAATCACTGCCAGACCGGCCGCGATGACCCCCCAATGGATGCCGGTGCCATCCCACAGCTCGGGGTTGGCGGCGGGCGGATACTGCTGGAGGTTGCGGCTGCCCGGAAAGCCGTAGCCTTGGGGGTTTTTCAGCGGGCCGAAAGCCACCCAGGACAGGATGTGCCCCGCTACATAGACCAGCATGAGCGAAACAAGGATCTCCGACGTGCCGAAACGGGTTTTGAGCACCGCCGGGATCATGGCCCAGAGGAACCCTCCCAATGCTGCCGCGACCACCATCAGCGGGAATATGTACCACCCCTCCGCCGGGTAGAAGGCGAGAGCCACCGCAGCTCCGCAGATCGCGCCGATGATGTATTGCCCCTCGGCCCCGATGTTCCAGATGCCCGCCCGGAAGCCCAGCGACAGGCCGGTCGCGATAAGGATGAGCGGCGCCGCCTTCACGAAAAGCTGGGGACGGTAATACCAGGCGTTCTCCGAAAACAGCGGATCCCAGAAGATCGTGCGGATCGCCATGACGGGATCCTTGCCCAGAAGCGCAAACAGCAGCCCGCCGAATATCATCGTCAGGACCACGGCGAGGAGGGGCGTCGCAAGCGCCCAGAGACGGGAAGGCGTCCCGCGTTTCTCAAGCCGGATCATGCAAGACCTCGCCCGCGTCGGGATCGGCGGGGCGCATGCCATGGGCCCCCCCCATCATCAGCCCGATTTCTTCGATCGTCAGGCCCTGCGTCGGTCGCGGCTCTGAAAGGCGTCCTTCGTTCAGCGCCGCGAAACGGTCGGCGATTTCCATGAGTTCGTCCAGATCCTGACTGATTACCACGAGCGCCGCGCCCCCGGCCGCAAGGTCGATCAGCGACTGCCGGATGGCCGCCGCCGCCGCCGCATCCACGCCCCAAGTGGGTTGGTTGACGATGAGGGCGCGGGGCGATTGAAGCACCTCCCGCCCGATGACGAATTTCTGCAGGTTGCCGCCTGACAGGGCACGGGCCGCGGTTTCCGTACCGGGTGTGCGCACATCGAAATCACCGATGATCCTGGCTGCAAAGCTGCGGGCGCGGGTCCAGTCGATAAAGCCGTTGCGCAGCAGGTTCTCCCGCGTGCCACCGGTGAGCAGGGCGTTTTCCGTCAGGCTCATCTCGGGCACGGCGGCATGGCCCAGCCGTTCCTCCGGAGCCGACAGCAGGCCGCGCGCCCGCCGCTCCTCCGGACCCATCGCGCCGATCGGGGTGCCTTCGAGGAGCACGCATTGCTGCGCTGATCGCGCCTCGCCCGAAAGCGCGGCCAGCAACTCGTCCTGACCATTCCCGGCCACACCGCCGATGCCGAGGATTTCCCCTTCGCGCACCGTGAATGTCACGTCCCGGAGGGTGGTGCCGAAGGCCGCGGGGGAGGACAGCGTAAGGTTCCGCACCTCCAGCACCGGCTTGCCGGGGGAGAGGGCGGGGCGGCTGGGGGTCTGCAGGGTGGTGCCGACCATCATCTCCGCCAGTTCGCGCGCGCTCCGCTCCGCCGGGGCGCATTCGCCCACCACCTTGCCCAGTCGCAGGATGGTGGCGGAGTCGCAGAGCGAGCGGATCTCCTCCAGCTTGTGGGAAATATAGAGGATCGACGTGCCCTCTGCCGACAACTGGCGCAGGGTTCGGAACAGGATCTCCACCTCCTGCGGGGTCAGGACGGAAGTCGGCTCGTCCATGATGAGCAACTTCGGATCCTGGAGGAGGCAGCGGATGATCTCGACCCTCTGGCGTTCGCCGGCGGAGAGATCGCCCACCAGGCGCGCCGGGTCGAGCGGCAGGCCGTAGGTCTCGCTCACTTCCCGGATGCGGGAGGAGAGAGCGCGCAGCGGCGGCGGGTTCTCCATCCCCAGCGCCACGTTCTCCGCCACAGTCAGCGCCTCGAACAGCGAGAAATGCTGGAAGACCATGGCAACGCCACGGCTCCGCGCCTCCCGGGGTTCGGCGGGCGCATAGGGCTGACCGGCAAAGGTCATCCGCCCGCTGTCCGGCCGTACGAGGCCGTAGATCATCTTGACCAGCGTCGATTTGCCCGCGCCGTTCTCTCCCAACAGGGCATGGACTTCACCGGCATCCACCACGAAGGAGACGTTGCTGTTCGCGACCACGCCGGGATAGGCCTTGGTCACGCCTTCCACCCGGAGCAATGGCATGGCTCCGCCAGCGGCGGTTTTGCTGTGTTCCCCGTTCATGCCCCAGTCACCAGGCGCTTTCCTTTTTTCGTGGATTGGCTTGCTTGCGCAGGCTTTAGTAGCTGTGCGGCAACGCCGACGGCAATGGCTTGCGGGTGTTTGCCAAGCGTTGGATCGCCTATCGGGCAGGCAATGGCGTCAATTTGTGCAGCCGCGTGCCCCAGCTTGGTCAGGCGAGACCGGAAACGCGCCCATTTCGTCGCGGATCCGATAAGGCCGCAGCGCGAAAACCCGTGCAGAAGCAGGGCATGGCAGAGCGCGAAGTCGATCTCGTGGGAAAAGGTGAGGATCAGGTGTTCCGCCTCTTTCGGCGCATGCCTGACCAGCCGTGCCGGCTCTGCGGCGATGAGCCCGCGCACCCCGTCCGGCAGGCTCTCGGGCATTCGGCTCTCGGAGGTGTCGATGAGCGTGATGTCGAAGTCTGGCAGCGGGGCCAGAACCGCGGCAATGGCCCTTCCGACATGACCGGCACCCCAGATCCACGTGGCGCGGGGTTCTGCCGCAAGCGGTTCGATCAACCAGCCCTGGCTGAATGCCGGGCGCGGCAGCGTTCCCGCCCTGCGCGCATGGGCAAGGCTCCGGCGGAGCGCCAGCGGCATCTGCGCCTCTCCCTCCACGCGGCGGGCAAAGCCCGGCAGCGTGTAGGGCAGCTCGGCCAAGCGCGCCGAAGTCCAGACTTCCGTGACGAGGGTCACCGCCCCGCCGCAGCACTGTCCCAGCGCCGGGCCAAGCGGCAGGCGCTGCACCGCGCTCTCCGTTCCTCTGGCGATCTGTGCCCGGGCAGCGGCGATCGCCTGCCACTCCAGAGCGCCCCCGCCGATGGTGCCGGAGATGCCGTCGGCCCAGACCAGCATTGCCGTGCCCGCTTCCCGCGGAGCGGAGCCTTGCACCTCCGCGACGACGATCCGCGCGACGGGTCCGTGGGTTTCAGTGAACGTGGCAAGAAGGCTGCGATCGAAGCTCATTCCCGGCGCCTCCGTTGCTGTGTTGCCGGGGGCGGCCCGGGGTGTCGCGCCCTCTTGCCCTCAACCGTCACCGAGGGGTCGGTCCTCTTCAGCGGTCCGGGCCGGGGGCCGCGGGGGGCGTCCCCCGCGCCGCCGGAGGCATGCGCGCTCCGGGTCATGGCTGCCTCCGCTGCCGGGCGATGGCCGAGAGGATCCGCTCCGGCGTCGCGGGGGCGTGGAGATCGGGATAGGCAGAGCCGTCCCCGCAGGCCGCGACGGCGTCGGACAGGGCCATCAGTGCCGATATGCCATGCATGAAGGGCGGCTCCCCCACCGCCTTGGAGCGATAGATCGTATCCTCCCGGTTCCGGCCCTTTTCCCACAGATGCACGTTGAAGTTGCGGGGCCGATCGGAGCAGGCGGGGATCTTGTAGGTGGAGGGCGCATGGGTGCGGAGCCGCCCCTTGCCGTCCCATACCAGCTCCTCCGTGGTGAGCCAGCCCGCGCCCTGCACGTAACCGCCCTCCACCTGACCGATGTCCAGCGCAGGGTTCAGCGACGCGCCCGCGTCGTGCAGGATGTCCGTCCGCAGGATCCGGTTCTCTCCGGTCAGCGTGTCGATGACCACTTCGGTGACGGAGGCGCCATAGGCGAAGTAGAAGAACGGCCGTCCCACGCCGCGCAGCCTGTCCCATGTGATCTTCGGTGTGGCGTAGAACCCGGTGGAGGACAGGCTCACCCGGTGCTGATAGCAAAGCGCTGCCGCCTCGGCGAAGCTGTAGCTTTCGCCCGCCACCTCCACCCGTCCGTCGGCAAAGCGCACCTTGCCCGGCGTCGTCTGGTGGCTTTCGGCCAGATGGGCGGCCATCCGGTCGCGGATCGTGTCGGCCGCAGCCTTTGCCGCCATGCCGTTCAGGTCCGAGCCGGAGGAGGCTGCCGTGGCCGAGGTATTGGGCACCTTGCCGGTATCGGTCGCGGTGATCTTCACCCGGTCGGCCTCCACCCCGAAGGAAGCCGCCGTGACCTGCGCCACCTTCTGGAACAGGCCCTGTCCCATCTCCGTGCCGCCGTGGTTCAGGTGGATCGAGCCGTCCGAATAGACATGCACCAGCGCGCCCGCCTGATTGAGATGGGTGAGCGTGAAGGAGATGCCGAACTTCACCGGCGTCAGCGCGATGCCGCGCTTGAGCACCGGGCTCGTCCGGTTCCACGCGCGTATCGCCTCACGCCGGGCGGCGTAGTCGGCCATCTGTTCCAGTTCGGCGACCATCTCGTGCAGGACGAAATCCTCGACCGGCATGTGGTAGGGCGTGGTCTGAAGCCCGTCGGGATCGACACGGACCCGCTCGACCGTCTGGTCGCCGGAGGTCACGCGATCCTCGGGGATCTCGGGGCCGGGCGTTTCGGGCGCCGGTTCCCCGATGACGACTGGATGTGCCTCGGGCCGGGCGGGCGCGTAGAAGTTGAGCTTTCTGACCTCCAGCGGATCGCGCCCCACGGCATGGGCGATGTGGTCGAGAACGCGCTCGATCCCCAGCATCCCCTGCGGACCGCCGAAACCGCGATAGGCTGTGGCGCTCTGCATGTTGGTTTTCAGCCGGTGCGAGGTGATCCGGGCGGCAGGGAGGTGATAGGCATTGTCGGCATGCAGCATCGCCCGGTCGGCCACCGCGAGCGTCAGATCCTGGCTCCAGCCCGCGCGCGTGTACTGGTCGAAGGCGATGCCGAGGATCCGCCCCTCGCCGTCGATGCCCACGCGGTAGTCGATGCGGAAATCGTGCCGCTTGCCGGTGACCGTCATGTCGTCATCCCGGTCGTAGCGCATCTTGCAGGGCCGTCCCGTCGCCCGCGCCATCAGCGCACAGGCCACCGCCAGATGGTTCCCCTGACTTTCCTTGCCGCCGAAGCCGCCGCCCATGCGGCGCACCTCCACCCGCACGGCATTCATCGGCAGGTCGAGCGCCTCCGCCACCTTGTGCTGGATCTCCGTCGGGTGCTGGGTGGAGGAGTGGACGATCATGTCCCCCCCTTCCTGCGGCAGTACGAGCGCGGCCTGCCCTTCGAGATAGAAGTGCTCCTGCCCGCCCATCTCGATCCGGCCCGTCACCACGCGGGGCGCGGCGGCAATGGCGGCTTCGGCATCGCCCTTGGTCCAGGTCACCGGTCCCTGTTCGAACCGGCTGCCGGCGGCAAGTGCTGCCTCCACGCTGAGGATGGGCTCCTCTTCCGCATAGGTCACGCGGGCGAGCCTCGCGGCCTGCCGCGCCGCGCGGTGGCTCGTGGCGGCAACGATGAACAGCGGATGGCCGACATAGCGCACGGCGCCATCCGCGATCAGCGGCTCGTCATGCGCGCCGGGAGAGACGTCGGGGATCGGATGGAGATCCTCCGGCCCCATCACCGCCACCACGCCCTGCGCTGCACGCACCGGCGCGAGATCAAGGGATGTCACGCGCCCCCGCGCGACGGTGGACAGGCCGAAGGCCAGCGACAGCGTGTTGGCGGGCACGGGGATGTCATCCACGTAGCGGGCCTTGCCGCTGACATGCAGGGGGGCCGCGTCATGGGGGAGGGGTTTTGCCACGCTCATGGCTGCACCTCCAGAATGTTCACCGGCCGGCCCGCAAGGTCGTGGAAGTAGCGTGTGAGCATGTTGCCCGCCGTCTCCAGCCGGTAGGCGGCGGAGGCCCGCATGTCGGTCAGCGGCGTGAAATCTTCGGTCAGGGCGGGTATCGCGCGGGCGATGGTGGCCTCCGTCCACGGCTGGCCGATGAGCAGCCTCTCCACGCCGGAGGCGCGTTTCGGGATGCCCGCCATGCCGCCGAAGGCGATGCGCGCCGCGGTGACGGTGCCATCCTCCACCGCCACGTTGAAACAGCCGCAGACCGCGGAGATGTCCTGATCGAAGCGCTTGGAAAGCTTGTAGCAGCGCAGCCGGTCGGGCTGGCGGGGGTCGGGCTGGCGGGGAATGCTCACTGCCTCCACGAACTCTCCGGGGCGGCGATCCTGCTTGCGGTAGTCGAGGAAGAACGCCTCCAGCGGCAGCGTCCGCCGCTCCTCTCCGCGTCGCAGGTGGAGCGTCGCGCCAAGCGCGATCAGTGCGGGCGGGCCGTCGCCGATGGGGGAGCCGTTGGCGATATTGCCGCCGATCGTGCCTGCGTTGCGGATCTGGGTGCTGGCGAAGCGCCGGATCATCTCGCCGAGGCTGGGGTGGAACGGGGCCATCGCGGTTCCGAAGGCGGAGAGTGTGACGCCCGCGCCGATGCGGATCTCCTCCTCCCCGATCTCGATGCGCTTCATGTCGGCGATCCCGGCAAGGAACGCGACGGGCGCAGGATCGCGCAGGTCCTTCGTGACCCAGAGCCCCACATCCGTGGCTCCGGCGATCAGCACGGCTTCCGGGTGTTCCAGATACCACGTGGCGAGCGCATCGCTGCTGCGGGGCATGAAAACATCGTCTCCGCCGACGGGCTGCACGGCATCCTGCGCCGGGTCATGCATCCAGCCGGGCACGGGGGCGCTTTCCGCGGCCTCCGCCGCGCGCACGATCGGTGCATAGCCGGTGCAGCGGCAGAGGTTGCCCGCAAGCACCGTGTCATGGTCGCGCCGGCCGTTCAGATGCGCGACGGCCATGGAAACGACGAAACCGGGCGTGCAGAAGCCGCACTGGCTGCCGTGTTTCTCCACCATCGCGGTCTGGACGGGATGCGGCTCGCCCGCAGGCCCGGCGATGCCTTCGACGGTGCGGACGGCCTTGCCGTGAAGCTGCGGCAGAAACAGGATGCAGGCGTTGAGCGCGCGTGCGCCGTCCTCATCGGCGACCATCACCGTGCAGGCGCCGCAGTCGCCCTCGTTACAGCCTTCCTTGGTTCCGGTAAGGCCGCGGTCCTCACGCAGCCAGTCGAGAAGGGTCCGGGTCGGCGGTTCGCCCGCAACCCTGACCGGCGTTCCGTTCAGCAGAAACGCGATCTCCATTGAATATGACCTGCCGCTTTACTCCCTGAAGCGTCTGGTGCCCCGTCCGATGCGGCGTAAGAGGGGCGCGCGTTCTTGAGGTCGAGGTAAGCGCAGCCCCTCCCCCTTGGCAACAGATATCTGCGCGCGGCGCCTGCCGGAGCGTTGTCTCGCGCCGGGAATGTGATCGCAATGCTCATAAAATGTCGCCGGATAAGGGAATTGGCTCTTTCCGCGTGCGATTGACGTTCGGGAACAGGGGTGGAAGGGTGGTCGGATGGCGCTCCTGTCCATTCATCATGTCCAGCTTGCCTTGCCGGAGGGAGGCGAGGATGCCGCGCGCGCCTTCTTTCCCCACCTCGGCTTTGCGGAAGTTCCCAAGCCTCCGGCGCTTGCCGCGCGGGGCGGTGTCTGGTTCGAGGCGGGCAATGTCCGTCTCCATCTGGGGGTGGAGCAGCCGTTCCGGCCCGCCACCAAGGCGCATCCCGCGTTCGAAGTCAGCGACCTTGCCGCCATGACCCTCCGCCTGCGGGCCGCGGGCATTCCGGTGCTGGCCGATGAGGGGCTGCCGGACCATGACCGGGTTTACCTGCAAGACCCGTTCGGCAACCGGATCGAACTGCTTGAGCGACGTCAGTAAGTGGAAATCTCGATCAGATTGCCGTCCGGGTCGCGGAGGTAAACGGAGCGGATCGGCCCCTCGGCCCCCGTCCGCTCCACCGGACCCTCCTCCACCGGGGTGCCCGTCCGGGCGAGATGGCGGAGAACGTCGTCCAGCGGCGCTGCGCTGATGAAGCACAGATCGCCGGAGCCGGGGGTCGGGTGCCTGGCTTTCGGGTCGATCTCCTTGCCCCGCTGATGGAGGTTGATCTTCTGCCGGCCAAAGGCAAGGGCCCTGCGCCCCGCGCCGAAGGTCACGGCCTCCATCCCCAGCACGCGGGTATAGAACTCCACCGTCGTCTCCACCGAGGCGACGGTCAGCACGAGATGATCCAGACGTTCGATCCGCATGCCGGAACGCTAGGTGCGCGACGGAATGCTGTCCAGCACTTTGCTCCCCGCACGGGAGGGCGTAAGCTCCCGCCCATGACCGCTCCCCGATTCATCCACCTCCGCGTCCATTCCGAATATTCGCTCCTCGAAGGGGCGGTGCCGGTGAAGAAGCTCGTGAAGCTCTGCGTCGAGGCAGGGATGCCCGCCGTTGCGCTGACCGACACGAACAGCATGTTCGGCGCGCTGGAGTTTTCCACCCTGGCGAGCGGCGCGGGCGTGCAGCCCATCGTCGGCTGTCAGGTGTCCGTGCTGGCAGGGGCGGCCGCGCCCAGCCAGAAGGCCCGCCGCGCCGCGCCGGTCGTGCTGCTGGCGCAGAACGAGGCAGGCTACCGCAACCTGATGAAGCTCTCCTCCTGTCTCTATCTGGATGCGGGGGGGGAGCTGCCGTCCGTCACCGTGGAGGAGCTGGCAACCCATGCCGAGGGGCTGATCTGCCTCACCGGCGGGCCGGAGGGTGCGGTCGGCCAGCATCTGATCGCCGGTCACCGCGACAAGGCTGAGGTGCTGCTGGAGCAGCTGGCGGGCATCTATCCCGGCCGCCTTTACGTGGAGATCCAGCGCCATCCCGGAGAGGGGGGGGCTCCCGCGCTGGCGGAGCGGGCGACGGAGCAGGGATTTGTCGAGATGGCCTATGCGATGGGCCTGCCGCTCGTCGCCACCAACGATGTCTATTTCCCCAAGACCGAGATGTATGAGGCCCATGACGCGATGATCTGCATCGCGGAGGGCGCCTATGTCGATCAGCAGGAGCCGCGCCGGCGGCTGACCCCGCAGCATTACTTCAAGTCCGAGGCGGAGATGGTCACGCTCTTCGCCGATCTGCCGGAGGCGGTGGAGAACACGGTGGAGATCGCCCGCCGCTGCGCCTTCAAGGTGAAGAAGCACCCGCCCATCCTGCCGCGCTTTGCCGATGACGAGGTGGAGGAACTGCGCCGTCAGGCGTGGAACGGCCTGCGTGAGCGGCTGGCGGTGATCCCGCATTCCGCCAGCGTCGCGGAATATGAGGCGCGGCTGACCTTCGAGCTTGGCATCATCGAGCAGATGGGGTTTCCGGGCTACTTCCTGATCGTCGCCGATTTCATCAAATGGGCCAAGCAGCGCGATATCCCGGTGGGTCCGGGCCGGGGCTCGGGCGCGGGGTCGCTGGTGGCCTATGCGCTGACAATCACCGATCTTGATCCCCTGCGCTACAGCCTGCTGTTCGAACGCTTCCTGAACCCGGAACGGGTGTCGATGCCGGACTTCGACATCGACTTCTGCATGGACCGGCGGGAAGAGGTCATCCGCTACGTTCAGGAGAAATACGGCCGTGACAAGGTGGGGCAGATCATCACCTTCGGCGCGCTTCTGTCGAAGGCCGCGGTGCGCGACGTGGGCCGCGTGCTCCAGATGCCCTACGGACAGGTGGACCGTCTTTCCAAGATGATCCCGGTGGAGGGGGTGAAGCCCGTCTCCATCGCCAAGGCGCTGGCGGATGAGCCCCGCCTGCGCGAAGCCGCCCGGGCGGAGGAGGTGGTGGGCCGTCTGCTGGGCTATGCCGAGCAGATCGAGGGGCTGCTGCGCAACGCCTCCACCCATGCTGCCGGCGTGGTGATCGGGGACAGGCCGCTCGACGCGCTGGTGCCGCTCTATCAGGATCCGCGGTCTGACATGCCCGCCACCCAGTTCAACATGAAATGGGTGGAAGCGGCGGGTCTGGTGAAGTTCGACTTCCTCGGGCTGAAGACGCTGACCGTGATCCAGAACGCCATCGACCTGATCCTTGCGGGCGGCGGTGAGCTGCACCGCTCCGCCGACGGGCGGGAGCTTTACGTGCCGAAGGAGGGGGCCGCGAACGACATCGGGCATATCCCGCTCGACGACGTTCCGACCTATGAGCTTTACGCCTCCGCCAAGACGGTCGCGGTGTTCCAGGTGGAAAGCTCCGGCATGATGGATGCGCTGCGGCGCATGAAGCCCACCTGCATCGAGGATATCGTGGCGCTGGTCGCGCTCTACCGGCCCGGCCCGATGGAGAACATCCCCACCTATTGCGAGGTGAAGAACGGCCTCCGGCCCATCGAGTCGATCCACCCCTCCATCGACCATATCCTGGCCGAGACGCAGGGCATCATCGTCTATCAGGAACAGGTGATGCAGATCGCGCAGGTGATGGCGGGCTACAGCCTGGGCGGCGCCGACCTGCTCCGCCGGGCCATGGGCAAGAAGATCGCCGAGGAGATGGCGAAGGAGCGGCCCAAGTTCGTCAACGGTGCCGTGGAGAACGGCGTGAACACGAAGAAGGCGGGCGAGGTCTTCGACCTCCTGGAGAAATTCGCAAACTACGGCTTCAACAAGTCGCACGCCGCCGCCTATGCCGTGGTGAGCTACCAGACCGCCTGGCTCAAGGCGAACCATCCCGTGGAGTTCATGGCCGCCGTCATGAACTGCGATATCCACCTGACCGACAAGCTGAACGTCTACAAGCGCGAGGTCGACCGGCTGGGGATCGAGACGGTGCCGCCTTGCGTGAACCGCTCGCTCGCCACCTTCAGCGTGAAGGACGGGCGCGTCGTCTATGCCTTGGGTGCCCTGAAGAACGTGGGGGTGGAGGCGATGCGCGCCATCGTGGAGGCGCGGGGCGACAGACCGTTCCGCGACCTGTTCGATGTCGCCCGGAGGGTGGACCTGAAACGGATCGGCAAGCGTCCCCTGGAGATGTTGGCGCGGGCAGGGGCCTTCGACACGCTGGACCGCAACCGGCGCCGGGTGTTCGACAGCCTCGATGCGCTGGTCGCCTGGTCCGCCGCCGTACATGAGGCGCGCGTCTCGGCGCAGGTATCGCTGTTTGGCGAGGCGGGAGACGATCTGCCGGAGCCGCGGCTGGTGAACTGCGACGACTGGCTGCCGGTGGAGCGGCTGGCGGAGGAGCATCAGGCCATCGGCTTCTACCTCTCCGGCCACCCGCTGGACGACTACATGCCCGCCCTGAAACGCAAGGGTGTCCTGACGCTGGAGGCGCTGACCCGGCAGGCCGAACGCGGGCCGACCGTGGCGAAGCTTGCGGGTTCCGTTTCCTCCCGGCAGGAAAGGAAATCGGCCAAGGGGAACCGTTTCGCCTTCGTGCAGCTTTCGGATCCGACAGGACTATACGAGGTGACGGTGTTTTCGGAGACGTTGGAGGCGACGCGGCAGTTTCTGGAGCCGGGATCGGCGGTCGTGCTGACGGTGGAGGCGACGATGGAGGCCGACACTCTGAAACTGCTGGCGCGGGGCGCTGCGCCCATCGACGGCGTGGTGGCCGATGCGGGAACCGCCGGGCTTCGCATCCATCTGAAGGAGGCGCGCGCCGCGCGTTCCGTCGCCGCGCTGTTCGAGCGGATGGCGGAGCAGCGCATACGCTCGCGCGCGCCGATCGAATTCTGTGTGACCGACCCGGAGACGGGCCGGGAGATCGTCATCCGTCTGGGCGAGGATTATCCGGTGTCTCCGCAGATCAAAGGCGCGATCAAGGCCATCGGGGGGGTGAGCCTTGTCGAGGAAGTCTGACGCGCGCCCGGGGGACGCTGAATCGGATGACACGGAACCGGGTGCGGCGGAATGATGCGTGCCGTGTTGATCGGTCTGGCAATCGTCGCGCTGGCCATTGTCGCGGCCATCGTTGTGCTGCGCCTGATGTTTCCGCTACCCTCGCTCGACGGACGGACGGAAACGCATGCCGTTCCGCCCTCGGCGGAGACGCCGCTCGGCAGGTTCATCGTCGGAGAGGCGGCCGCCCATGGCAAGGAGAGCGGCATAAGGGCGATCTTCAGCGGCCCCGATGCTTTTGCGGTGCGGATGGCGCTGGCCGATGCGGCGGTGCAGACGCTCGATGTCCAGTATTACATCTGGCAAAACGACCTGACCGGCACGCTGCTGCTGGACTCGCTTCGGCGGGCAGCGGACCGGGGGGTGCGTGTACGGCTGCTCGTCGATGACAACGGCGTACCCGATCTGGACCCGGAACTGGCCGCCCTGAATGAGCTCCCTAATGCGGAGGTGCGGCTTTTCAATCCGTTCACGATCCGCAATCCGCGCTGGCTCGGCTATTTCTATGATTTCGTCCGGGTGAACCGGCGGATGCACAACAAATCCTTCACGGCGGACGGTATCGCTACCGTCATCGGCGGGCGGAACGTGGGAGACATCTACTTCGAAAGCGGGCCGGACGCGCATTACCTCGATCTCGACGTGCTGGGGGTGGGGCAGGTGGCCAAGGACGTGTCGGTCGATTTCGACGGCTACTGGGCCAGTGGCTCGGCCTATCCGGTGGACCTCCTCGTCCCAGCGCCGGAGGATCCGGGCGCCCTGCTGGATGCCCGGATCGCCGCCGCCCGCAAGGACTCCGCGCATGATGCCTATGTCGCGCGCGTTCACTCCGATCCGGCGGTGAGGGAGCTTCTGGACGGGAGTTACAAAGTCGATTGGGTGCCCGTGAAACTGGTCAGCGACGATCCCGCGAAGGGGCTGGGCAAGAATGACCGGAGCGGGCTGATGGCCGTCCGGCTGGGCGAGATACTCGAAACGCCCCGGCGTTCACTCGACCTGATCTCCGCGTATTTCGTGCCGGGAAACCGGTTGTCCGAGCAGTTCGAGGATTGGGCGCGTTCCGGCGTGACGGTGCGGGTTCTCACCAATTCACAGGATGCGACAGACGTTCTGCCCGTGCATTCCGGCTATATCAAGCATCGCAAACCTTTGGCAGAGGCGGGGGTGCGGCTCTACGAACTGAAGTCGGATGCGGGCAGCAACCAACGGCGGCAAACGGAGAATTTCGGCTTTCTCGGCTCTTCCATGACCAGCCTGCACGCCAAGACCTTCACCGTCGATGCGGCGCGGATCTTCATCGGGTCGTTCAACTTCGATCCGCGCTCGGCCTATCTGAACACGGAAATGGGGTTCCTGATCGAAAGCCCCGATCTCGCGCAGCGCATGGGCAGCGCCTTTGACTCCCAGATCCCCGATGAGGCCTACAGCGTGGTTCTGGAGAATGACCGGATCGTCTGGCTGGATCCCGTGCCGGGCGGCGAGCCTGTCACCCATCTGACCGAACCGAACACCACATGGCTTTCGCGTGCCACGGTCCGGTTCCTGAGCTGGCTGCCGATCGACTGGCTGCTCTAGCCCTGTTCTGCCAAAAGCCAAAAGATTCGGGGTTCTCTTTGCAGCAGGTTTGCAATGGGAGCTTTGGATCGACCGATGCCTTGGGGCGTGCAAAGGGGAGCGGATCGGCGGCCATAGCTCTAGCAGGCTGCTGAAAAAGTCCTGAAGTGCCATGCCTATGTGCCGAAGAGCGGAAAATCGGCCCGGAAACGCCGGGAAGTCTATAGATTTCCGGCTGGATTTTGTCAGATCGCGAACGATTTCCGCTCCAACACAGGCCAAAAAGCCTTTTTCAGAAGCTTGCTAGCCCTGTTCGGCCAAAGCCAAAAGATTCGAGATTCTCTTTGCAGCAGGTTTGCAATGGGGGCTTTGGATCGGCCGATGCTTTGGGATGTGCAAAGGGGAGCGGATCGGCGGCCATAGCTCTAGGGGATGAGTGAACAGGCCAATCAGGCCGCGACAGGAAGCACTCCCCTCAAAAACAAGGCTGCATCAGCCGGTTTTCGGGAGAACTCCGAAGCGGCGCTCTCCCCCCTTCTCAATCCGTCGATCACCGGTTTCCGAGGGGAGAGGCCACCATCCGCGGCATTCCCGGCGCGCGGCTCTGGATCAGCGATCCTTCACAGGTGCCACGTCCAGCCGGAGCTGCATCAGGACGAGATCCAGCCAGCGCCCCTGCCGCACGCCCACCTCGGGCATCATGCCGACATGGGTGAAGCCGAGTTTCTCGTGCAGCGCGATGGAGGCGGCATTGCTCGCCCCGATGGCGCCCACCATCACATGTTTGCCCGCCTCCCGCGCGGCTTCGATCAGCGCCTGCATGAGCATCCGACCGACGCCGCGCCCGCGCGCCTCAGGCGCGAGGTGAACGGAATGCTCCACCGTCAGCCGGTAGCCGGAGAAGGGCCGGAAATCACCGAAGCTGGCATATCCCAGCACGCGGCCCTCTTCCTCTGCCACAAGAACCGGATAACCCTGTGTCCGGCGGGCGGCGAGCCACTGGGCGCGGTTCTCCGCATCCACGGGGGCATCGTTCCAGATGGCATCGGTGGTGGCGAGGATGTCGTTGTAGATTTCCGCCAGTCGCGGCAGGTCGGCGGCGGTCGCTTCGCGAAGGATCATCGCGGCAGTCTTTCATAAGTGACGGGAAGGGTTTCCAGCCCGTGGAAGTGATAGACATCGGCGTAGCGCGGCGGGTGGGAGAATTGAAGCCCCTTCAGCCGTGCGAACAGGATCGGCAGGGCGATCTGCAACTCGAGCCGGGCAAGCGGCGCGCCGACGCAGAAATGGACCCCCGCGCCGAAGGCAAGCTGCGGCCCCGGTGCCCGGCGCGGGTCGAAGCGCGCGGGGTCCGGCCAGACCGCGGGGTCGCGGTTCGCGGCGGCGAGCAGGCAGCCCACCTGATCGCCGGGGCGGAAGCGATGGCCGAACAGCTCCGCCTCCTCCCGGCACCAGCGGGTGAAAAGGTGGAGCGGCGGATCATGGCGCATCACCTCCTCAACCAGCGGGGCAACGGTCTCCTCCACCGGCACGATCCCCCGAGGTATAAGCGCATTGAACGCGTTGCCAAGGGTGTGGACCGTTGCCTCATGCCCGGCGTTCAGAAGGAGGATGCAGGTGGAGATGAGTTCTTCGGTGGAGAGCCTGTCCCCCGCCGCCTCCGCCGCGATGAGGAGGGAGAGGAGATCGTCGGCCGGCGCAGCGCGGCGCTTTTCCACATGCGCCCGCAGGAAGGCCACGAAGTCCTCCGTCGCGGTGATGGCGCGGGTTTCCATCTCTGGCGTGCGCCCCGCCTGATACATGCCCACCATGGCGTTCGACCAGCGGAGCAGATCATCCGCCCGATTCTCCGGCACGCCCAGCAATCGCGCGATGACGATGACCGGGAGCTTCTGGGCAAAGGCGGGAAGCAGGTCCGCTCCGCCCTTTGGCAGCGCGTCGATCAGGTCATGGCAAAGCGCGGCGATCTCCGGCCCCAGGGCCGCGATCCGCCGGGAGGTGAAGGCGCGCAGCACCAGCCCCCGGAGCCGCGTGTGGCGGGGCGGCTCCAGCTCAAGCATGGAATGCGCCTCCACCGCATAGAACGGCGCCAGATGCGCCGGGATTTCGGGTGCGAAACCGGGCGGCGGCTCCCGCCCGAAGCGGCGGTCGCGAAGGAGGGCATTCACCTCCGCATGGCCCGCTGCGCAGAGAAGGGCGTAATCTTCCCACAGGAACAGCGGCCCCGCGGCGCGGGCCCGGTCATAGAACGGGTAGGGATCCTGCACGAAGGCGGGATCCGTCGGGGACTGGCGGAGGGCTTTCATCCGGCGGCGGAAAGCGCCTCGACGATAGGGGCAAAATCCTCCGCCTTCAGCGAGGCGCCTCCGACCAGCGCCCCATCGACATTCGCTATGGCGAAGACGCTCGTGCAGTTGCTGGCCTTCACCGATCCGCCATAGAGCAGCCGCATCCCGTTGCCCGCAGTTCCGTAGCGGATGGCGAGGCGGCTGCGCAGAAAGGCGTGAACCTCCGCGATCTCGGTGGCGGTGGGGGTGCGGCCGGTGCCGATGGCCCAGACGGGTTCATAGGCGATGACCGTGTTCTCCGCGCTCGCGCCATCGGGAAGCGAGCCTTCGACCTGACGCCCGATGACGTTCAGCGTCCCTCCCGCGTCCCGCTCCTCCTCAGTCTCACCCACGCAGACGATGGCGACGAGGCCTGCCGCCCATGCGGCCTGCACCTTGGCGCGGACGACCTCATCCGTCTCGCCGTGGTCGCTCCGGCGCTCGGAATGGCCGAGGATCACATGGGTCGCGCCGGCATCGGCCAGCATCCCGGCGGAGATGTCGCCGGTATGCGCGCCGGAGGTCAGCCAGTGGCAATCCTGCCCGCCCACGGCGATGGCGCCCTCTGCCTTGTGGACAAGCGGTGCGATCAGCGTGGCGGGGGGGCAGATCAGCACGTCGCACCCCGGTTCCGGGCAGGCGGCGATCAGCCGCTCCACTTCGGCCAGAGAGGTTCGAGTGCCGTTCATCTTCCAGTTACCAGCCGCAAGCTTCCGCATCCCGTCTCTCCGTCATGGCTTTTCTCCAGCAATAGGCGATCACCGGACGGCGCGAAAGCACCCCCTTCGGCGGAGGCCGCGATTGCGCCGGTGCGTGGCTTCCGCTATTCGCGGGCGCATGTCACAGAACCGCCCCGCCCTTCCGCCCGAAATCGCCCGCCGGCGCACGTTTGCGATCATCTCGCACCCGGACGCCGGCAAGACCACGCTGACCGAGAAGTTCCTGCTGTTCGGCGGGGCGATCCAGATGGCCGGCCAGGTCCGGGCGAAGGGGGAGGCGCGGCGCACCCGTTCCGACTTCATGAAGATGGAGCAGGACCGGGGCATCTCCGTCTCCGCCTCCGCCATGTCGTTCGATTACCGGGAATTCCGGTTCAATCTCGTGGACACGCCCGGCCACTCCGATTTCTCGGAGGATACCTATCGCACGCTGACGGCGGTGGACGCGGCCATCATGGTGATCGACGGCGCAAAGGGCGTGGAGAGCCAGACCCGCAAGCTGTTCGAGGTCTGCCGCCTGCGCGACCTGCCGATCCTGACCTTCTGCAACAAGATGGACAGGGAAAGTCGCGATACGTTCGAGATCATCGACGAGATCCAGGAAAACCTCGCCATCGACGTGTGTCCTGCCAGTTGGCCCATCGGTGTGGGGCGCGACTTCCTTGGCTGTTACGACATCCTGCACGACCGGCTGGAACTGATGGACCGGGCTGACCGGAACCGGGTGGCGGAATCGATCAAGATCAGCGGACTGGATGATCCGAAGCTGGCCGATCACGTCCCCGCCGACCTGCTGGCGAAGCTGCGCGAGGAACTGGAGATGGCGCGCGAGCTTCTGCCCGCCTTCGACCGGGAGGCGCTGCTGAACGGCTCGCTGACGCCGATCTGGTTCGGCTCCGCGATCAATTCCTTCGGGGTGAAAGAACTGATGGACGGCATGGGCGAATGGGGACCGGAGCCGCAGCCGCAGAAGGCGCTGGAGCGGCAGATCCTGCCCGAGGAAACCGCCGTGACCGGCTTTGTCTTCAAGGTGCAGGCGAACATGGACCCGAAGCACCGGGACCGCGTGGCCTTCGTGCGGCTGGCATCGGGACATTTCGAGCGCGGGATGAAGCTCCTGCACGTTCGGACAAAGAAACCCATGGCGGTGTCGAACCCCGTCCTGTTCCTTGCCGCCGACCGGGAACTGGCGGAGGAAGGCTGGGCGGGGGACATCATCGGCATCCCCAACCATGGCCAGCTTCGGATCGGCGATGCGCTGACGGAAGGCGAGGCGCTGCATTTCACCGGCATCCCGTCCTTCGCGCCGGAACTGCTGCAGACTGTGCGCGCGGGTGATCCGATGAAGGCCAAGCACCTTGAAAAGGCGCTGATGCAGTTCGCGGAGGAGGGCGCCGCGAAAGTATTCAAGCCGATGATCGGCTCCGGCTTCATCGTCGGCGTGGTGGGCGCGCTGCAGTTCGAGGTGCTGGCGAGCAGGATCGAACAGGAATACTCGCTGCCCGTGCGGTTCGAGGGCTCGCAGTTCACTTCCGCGCGCTGGGTCTCCGGCCCGAAGGCGGAGCTGGAGCGGTTCGTCAACATCAACAAGGGTCATATCGCCGAGGATCACGACGGCGACGTGGTATTCCTGACGCGGCTGCAATGGGACATCGACAGGGTTCAGCGCGACTTTCCCGATCTGAAGCTGACCGCGACCAAGGAGATGATGGTCTGAGGTTAGACCGCATCCGTCCAGACGCGGAACCCTTTCAGCTCATGCGGGCCATAGCTGGCAAGCATGGGCACATCCGCCGCATCCCGGCCGCGCGCGATGACGATGCGCCCGATGCGCCGCGCGTTGTTGCGGGGGTCGAAGGTCCACCAGCGATCCCCGAGCCACACTTCCATCCAGGCGGAAAAGTCCATCGGGCTGGGCTGGGCCGGGATCCCGATATCGCCGAGATACCCGTTGACGTAGCGCGCGGGGATATTCAGCGCGCGGCAGAAGGTGATGGCGAGATGCGCGAAGTCGCGGCAGACGCCCGTGCCGTCCGCAAGGGTCTGGGAGGCGGTTCGGGTGGAACTGGCGCGGGCATAGTCGAAGGCGACCTGCGACTTGCCGTAGTCGAGAATCGCCTGAACCCGGCTCCTGCCCGGCGGGAGGTTTCCGAACAGATCCCAGGCGCGCTGGCTCATCATGTCGGTTTCGCAGTATCGTGAGCCGGTGAGGTAATAGAGCGCCTCAGGCGGAAGGGCCGACACGGGATTTTCGCCCGCATCCTCGTCCGCCGCATCGGGAAGTCCGTCATCGCGGATCAGCCCGTCGAGCAGAACGGTCGTATCGCCCGCAGGCGCGGTAAAGCGGCGGCAGAGGTTGCCGTGGGCGTCCAGATAGCTTTCGACATCCTCAATGCTGCCGCGAACCTCTGCCGCCACGGGGGCCAAAAGGTCCGCCTGCCGCTCGGGATGGACGTCCAGCATCGTCACAATCGGCGTCGGCATGACACAACCGATGGTCAGTTCACAGCCGAACCGGATGGTGAGGGGATGCCGGGCGTCCAACACGGGTCAGCCTTTCCGCGCTTCCATGCTGATCTCCGCCTTGAACAGCTTGGAGACCGGGCAGCCGGTTTCTGCTTCCTTGGCGGCAGCGACGAGGGTCTCCTCATCCGCATCCGCGCGGATCACCACGACGAGATGCGCCTTGGTGATCGCACCCTGGCTCGGGTCGAGCGTGATCTTGGAGGTCGTGTCGATTTCGTGAGGGGTGATCCCCTTCTTCCCGAGGATGCTGGCGAGCGCCATGGAAAAGCAGCCGGCGTGGGCCGCACCCAGAAGCTCCTCCGGGTTGGAGCCGCCGCTTTTCTCGAACCGTGTCGCGTAGCTATAGGACTTGTCCGTCAGCGCATTGCTTTGCGTGCTGAGCGAACCGTGGCCTTCTTTCAGCGATCCGTTCCAGACTGCGGTGCCGTATTTCTCGATCATGGGAACTCTCCTTGTTACGGGACAACGCGGTGCCCCGCTCATTGGTTTCACCGTCGCGGGCATCCGGCAAGCGGCGAATGCGGCCGCTGAGGAGCATCTGGGCCGCGATTGTTGACCTTCCAGTGGAATTACTGTAAGCAATTGCGTCCGCTCCTGCGGACCCGAGCCGGGACGCATGGAACGGCGTCCTCCTGACCGCGCGGCCCGATGCCGCCGAACCACTGGACGCCAATGACAAAATTTTCAGATCTCAATCTCGACCCGAAGGTGCTCCGTGCCGTCGAAGAGGCGGGCTATGAGACACCGACCCCCATTCAGGAAGGAGCCATTCCGCCTGCGCTCGAAGGGCGCGATGTGCTGGGCATCGCCCAGACCGGCACCGGCAAGACCGCTTCCTTCACCCTGCCGCTCATCACCCGGCTTGACAAGGGCCGCGCCCGCGCGCGGATGCCGCGCAGCCTCGTGCTCGCCCCCACGCGGGAGCTGGCGGCGCAGGTGGCCGACAACTTCGACGTCTATGCCAAATACACCAAGCTCACCAAGGCGCTGCTGATCGGCGGCGTCTCCTTCGGGGAGCAGGACAAGCTCATCGACCGGGGCGTGGATGTTCTGATCGCCACGCCGGGGCGGCTTCTCGACCATTTCGAACGCGGAAAGCTGCTGCTGACCGGCGTGCAGATAATGGTTGTCGATGAGGCGGACCGGATGCTCGACATGGGCTTCATTCCTGATATCGAGCGCATCTTCTCTCTCACGCCCTTCACCCGGCAGACGCTGTTCTACTCCGCCACGATGGCGCCGGAGATCGAGCGGATCACCAAGACCTTCCTGTCCAACCCGGTCCGGGTGGAGGTGTCGCGTCAGGCGACGACGTCCGAAACGATTGAGCAGGGGCTGGTCGAGTTCAAGCCGAGCCGCAAGGACCGGGCCGTGGTCTTCAAGGAGAAACGCGCCGTCCTGCGTGGTCTGCTGCGGCAGGAAGGCGCGGCCTGCACCAACGCGATCATCTTCTGCAACCGCAAGATGGATGTGGATGTGCTGGCGAAATCGCTGAAGCAGCACGGGTTCAACGCTTCTCCCATCCACGGCGATCTGGAGCAACGGCAGCGGATGCAGACGCTCGACGGCTTCCGCGACGGCTCGATCAACATTCTCGTGGCCTCCGATGTGGCGGCGCGCGGTCTGGACATTCCGGCGGTGAGCCACGTGTTCAACTTCGACGTGCCGAGCCACCCGGAGGACTACGTCCACCGGATCGGGCGGACCGGGCGCGCGGGGCGGAAGGGCAAGGCCTTCACCATCGCGGTTCCGTCCGACGACAAGTATCTCGCCAATGTGGAAAGCCTGATCAAGCAGCCGATCCCGCGGATCGAGAACCCGATCTCCATTGCCGCTGTGGAGGAGAACGAGGCCGCAGGCGAGCCGCGCAAGGAGAAACCCACGCGCACCCGGACCCGTGGCGGTCGCCGCAAGGCAGACGCTGCGGAACCCGTGGAATCGCCGAAGGCCGAGGCAGAGACCCGCGTCGAGAAGTCCGCCGAGAAGCCGGCCGAGAAGCCCAGGGCCAAATCCGCCCCGCCGGAGGAGCCGCGCGTGGAAGCCGAAACTCCTGCGCGTGAGGAAAAACCGCACCGCTCCCGCGAGGGTCAGGGCCGTCGCGACCGGAAGGAGAAGCGGGACGATGGGCCCGTCGTCGGCATGGGGGACCACGTGCCGGAGTTCATGCTCCGCTCCTTCGCCACACCCTCGGGCAACTGACGCAAGGCTTGGGGGCTGCCGTTTCGGCCTCCGCGCCTGCTCCGTGCGGCTGGCCTCCCGCGCCGCCGGATGCTACGCCTTCTTCAGGGAATGATGGAGAAGCGGATGGATCTGGGTATTCGGGGCAGGAAGGCGCTGGTCTGCGCCTCGTCGAAAGGGCTTGGGCGGGGGTGTGCCGAGGCTCTGGCAGAGGCGGGGGTGGACCTCATCCTGAACGCGCGCGGCGCCGAGGCGCTTGAGGCCACCGCCGCCCATATCCGCGACCGTTATGGCGTGGAGGTGACAACCGTGGCCGCCGATATCGTCGATCCCGAAGGGCGCGCGCGTGTTCTGAAGGCCACAGGAGAGGCGGATATCCTCGTCACCAACGCAGGCGGCCCGCCCCCCGGCACCTGGACGGATTGGTCGCGCGACGATTTCATCAAGGCGCTCGATGCGAACCTGCTCACGCCGGTGGCGCTGATGCAGGCGCTCGTGCCCGGCATGGCGGATCGCGGTTGGGGCAGGGTGGTGAACATCACCTCGCAATCCGTCCGCGCGCCGATCGCAGCCCTCGGACTGTCCAACACGGCACGCACGGGACTGACCGGCTTCGTCGCGGGCACATCCCGGCAGGTCGCGGGCAAGGGCGTGGCCATCAACAACCTGCTTCCCGGCATCCACGATACCGACCGGGCGATCGCCCTCGACGGCGGCATGGCCAAGCAGGCGGGCATCACTCTGGAGGAGGCCCGTCAGTGCAGGTATGCCAACATCCCCGCCGGACGCTATGGCACCGCGGAGGAGTTCGGAGCCGCCTGCGCCTTTCTCTGCTCCCGGTATGCAGGCTTCTTCATCGGGCAGAACTTCATGCCGGATGGCGGCCTGAACAACCTGACAATGTGAAGGGTGATTCCCCGTTGCCGGTAGGCCGGTGACGGGGGTCTGCAGGGCTCTTCGGGGCACACTGAGCGCGCGACATACACTTTTTTAAGTCTTTTCAGCTATCCAGCACCCTGAACGATTTTCCGTGATTATGCGGTTGAGGGGGCTTTGAAAGGACAAAAGGGGGGAGTAAGTCTGTCAGTCAGCACGTTGACACCCGGCCGTAGGAACGGGAAACAGGCGCAGTGACGCCTTAGAAGGAGTAAGCCATGGGTCGTTTCGGAGTGACCGAAATCCTCATCATCGGTGTGGTGCTGCTGGTGCTCTTCGGGCGCGGCAAGGTTTCCTCGCTGATGGGTGAAGTCGGCAAGGGCATCACTGCCTTCAAGAAAGGGGTGAAAGACGGGACGGAGGAGATCGAATCCGCTTCCGCCGCCGCGGCGCGTGACGTAACGCCCGCGACCACCCCGGAGCAGGAAAAGACCAAGGTCTGATCCCGCGAACCTGAAGGCAGCGGAACATGTTCGACATCGGCTGGAGCGAACTCGTCCTGATCGGCATTGTGGCGCTGGTCGTGGTCGGGCCAAAAGATTTGCCTGCCATGTTCCGCACACTGGGCCGTGTGACGGCCAAGGGGCGCATGATGGCGCGTGATTTTCAGCGCGCCATGGAAGACGCGGCGGATGAGGCCGGGTTGAAGGATATTCAGCGTGACCTGAATTCCATCCGCTCGCCCATGCAGTCGGGTCTCGATGCGGTCAATCGCAAGTTGGACGACTGGGACGACCGTAGCCGTGCAAACCGCACGACCACGTCCGGCGTGACCACGCCTCCCGCGGCGAATGGATCCGCGCCGCCCCCTGCAGCCCCGGTCCCCCCTGCAGCCACCGCTCCGCTGGAGACGCCGTCAAGCGCCCAGGGAAGCGATCCCGCGGCGGTCGCGGCAGCCGCGCCGCGCGCGCACGCGCCTGAATCCGTATCCGAACCCGCCGTGGCGAAAGCCTCGGCCGAAAGCCCCGGAGACGGGACCAAAGTATGAAGTCCGAAGATATCGACGACTCCTCCGCCCCGCTGATCGAACATCTTGCGGAACTCAGAAAGCGGCTCATCTGGTCGGCGCTCGCCTTCGTGGTAGCGATGTTCCTCGCATTCACCGTCTGGAACCCGATTTTCAACTTCCTGACCTGGCCTGTCTGCGGCGCTCTGGCGGAACGGGGGCAGGATTGCGGGCTTGTTCTCATCAAGCTGCAGGAAGGCTTCTTCGTCGCCATCAAGATTTCGATGTTCGGCGGTCTGGTCCTGTCATTCCCGATCATCGCCTATCAGCTCTGGCGCTTCGTTGCGCCTGGACTTTACCGGTCCGAAAAAGCCGCTTTCCTGCCGTTCCTGATCGCTTCCCCGGTGATGTTCATCATCGGCGCAGCTTTCGCCTTTTTCGTGGTCATTCCGATCGCGTTCAATTTCTTCCTGACCTTCCAGCAGGTTGGAACGCCCGGCGTGCCGATTCCCGCGGAACCGGGCAGTGTGACGCCCCATACCGCCGGCATCACCTTTCAGGGCTCCGTCGCGGAATACCTGTCGCTGACCATCAGCTTCGTGACGGCATTCGGCCTGTGCTTCCAGCTTCCGGTCCTGCTCGTGCTGATGGGAAAGGCCGGGCTGATCACCTCCAAGGGGCTTGCCAGCGTGCGGCGCTATGCAGTGGTGGTCATCCTGATCGTGGCAGCCATCGCCACGCCCCCCGATGTGATGAGCCAGTCCATCCTGTTCGCCGCAATCTACCCTCTCTATGAGATCTCCATCTTCCTCATCCGCCGGATCGAGCGCCGGAAGGAGGCCGAGATGAAGGCGGAGGGGCTCTGGGTGGACGAGGAAGAAGACGACGGGAAGGATAAGGCATGACGATGCAGGCACTCGAACGGATTGCCGCGGCTCTGGAACGCATGAGCCCGCCGCCCGCCGCGCTCCCGGATTTCACGCTCGCCGATGCCTTCGTCTGGCATGTCGGGCCTGACCGGCTCGAGCCGGTGCCGCATGTCGCGCGCGTGGACCTTTCCCTCCTGATCGGCGTCAATCGTGCACGGGACGTCCTGCTGGAGAACACCTTGCAATTCGCCCGGGGACTGTCGGCCAACAATGCGCTGCTCTGGGGCGCGCGGGGCATGGGCAAGTCCAGTCTGGTGAAGGCCGTTCACGCCGAAGTTCGCCGCCAGGGGCGGCCGCTGAAACTGGTCGAGGTGCAGCGCGAAGACCTGCCGTCCCTGTCACGGTTGCTGAACTTCCTGCGCAAGTCGGAGGAGCGGTTCCTTCTGTTCTGCGACGATCTTTCCTTCAGCCACGACGATCAGCATTACAAATCCCTGAAGGCGGTTCTGGATGGCGGTATCGAAGGCCGTCCGGAGAATGTCTTGTTCTACGCGACCTCCAACCGGCGGCACCTGATGCCGCGCGACATGATAGAGAACGAGCGGTCCACCGCGATCAATCCCGGCGAAGCGGTGGAGGAGAAGGTTTCTCTCTCCGATCGATTCGGCCTGTGGCTTGGCTTTCATCCCTGTGATCAGGATGAGTATCTGGCCATGATCCGCGGTTATTGCGACGCATATGGCGTGCCCGTGGCCGAGGATGAACTCCGCGCCGAGGCTATCGAATGGCAGGCGACGCGCGGGGGGCGGTCGGGTCGCGTCGCGTGGCAGTTCTTTACCGACCTCGCAGGCCGCAAGGGCGTTCCTCTGCGCGCCTGAAGAAACGCTTTTCTCCAGCCTTATAAACTGCTTACCTCCTCCCGTAGCAAGAGGAGTCGCAGGTGGACAGGCTCGAAGCCGATCGGATGTTCGTGGCGGTTGTCGAGGCGGGCGGCTTTGCCCGCGGTGCCGAACGGCTGGGCGCGAGCCCCGGACAGGCCTCCAAGCTGATCGGCAGGCTGGAGCAGGCTCTTGGCGTGCGTCTCCTTCACCGGACCACCCGGGCACTTCATCCGACGGATGCGGGCCGCGCCTACTACGAAGGGCTTCGCGATCTGCTGCTGGAGTTCGATGCGCTGGACGCGGCGGTTCGGACTGCCTCTCAGACCGCGGCGGGGCGGATCCGTGCCTCCGTACCGCTGTCCTTCGGCGTGTCCGCACTCACGCCGGTGCTGCTCCGCTTCGCGCAAGCCTATCCCGAAATCGTGCTCGACGTGTCCTACACTGACCGTCAGGTCAATCTGGTGGAGGAGGGCTATGATGTGGCGGTCCGCATCGGGCGCATCGGTGATTCACCCTCGCTGATCGGGCGCAGACTGTCGGAGACGCGGCTTATGCGCTGCGCCGCGCCCCATTACCTCGCCGATCATCCCCGGCCCGAGGTGCCGTATGACCTGCGCGGCCACCGCTGCATCCTTGATACCAATATGGCGGATCCCTTTCGCTGGAAGTTTTGCGACCCCGGGACCGGGGAGGCGCTCGAATATCCTGTGACCGGCCGTCTCCGCTTTGCGAATGCGGAAGCGTGCCTGCGCGCCGCCGAGGCGGGCGAGGGGGTGGCGTCGATTCCCGCCTTTCTCGCCATGGACAGTGTGCGCAAGGGCCATGTCACGCCCTTGCTGGAAGCATGGGAGCCGGAAGCGCTCTCCATCTTTGCGCTCTATCCGCAAGGACGGCATCTCGCGCGGAAGGTACGGGTTCTGCTCGACTTTCTAGTGGCGGAGTTCCGGTCGCCAGCCTGGGAATAACTTCCATATTGGAATGAATATCCCGCCGGTATCGCCATTTATTGCCCTAATGGATAGGGCCATATTCTGCGCATGAAATCGAATCCCTGAAGGATCTGTCATGCTGGATACTCGAACGGCACCCTATGCCGCGCTTCTGCTTCGCGTCACGCTCGGTGCCCTGTTTCTTGCCCATGCCGGGTTGAAGCTGTTTGTCTTCACCCCCGCGGGAACCGCTCAATTCTTCGCATCGCTCGGTCTGCCGGGCGGGCTGGCCTATATCACCATCGCTTGGGAAATAATCGGCGCGCTGGCGCTTATCCTTGGCATCTATACGCGCTGGGTTGCTGTAATCATGACGCTGCCGCTGATCGGCGCAATCGCGACCGTCCATGGGCCGGCGGGCTTTTTCTTCACCAACCCGAATGGCGGCTGGGAGTTTCTTGCGCTCTGGATTGCCGGTCTGCTGGCCCTCGCGTTGATCGGTGATGGTGCGTTTGCCGCGAAACCCTCGCGGTCGGCTTCAGGGGAGAGAGTATGATGGAAATGGAACATGGTCCCGACCATGACCCGGTGAGTGTCGCAAGCGTCGCTCTCCGCGTCCGGGATTTGGATACGGTCACGCGCTTCTACGAGACGGTTGTCGGTTTGTCGGTCCTGAGCAAGGATGCCGAGGGCACTGTTCTTGGTACAGCGGGGCGCGGGCTTCTGGAACTGCGCAAGGATCCAGGCGCCCGCCAGCGGATGCCGCAGGAGGCAGGTCTCTTCCATACGGCCTTTCTGCTGCCCGACCGGGCCGCTCTGGGAGGCTGGTTGCGCCATGTGGCCGACCTTCAGACGCCGCTTCAGGGCCTCTCGGACCATCTGGTGAGCGAAGCCGCCTATCTGGCGGACCCCGAGGGAAACGGCATCGAGATCTATGCCGACCGTCCGCGCAGCCTCTGGCAGTGGCATGACGGGCAGGTGGCAATGACCACCGAACGGATGGATGTCGCCGCTGTTCTGGAAGCCGCAACGCCCTGGACCGGCGCGCCGGAGGGGTCGATGGTCGGGCACGTGCATCTGCAGGTTGGCGCTCTCCCGGAGGCCGAGGCGTTCTACGCAGGCCAACTGGGTTTCGACATCACCACGCATTACCCAGGCGCCACCTTCTACGCGACCGGTGGCTATCACCATCATCTGGCAACGAACGTCTGGAACAGCCGTGGCGCGCGCGTCAGGCAGCGTCCGTCCACCGGGCTCGAGGAAGTTCGACTCGCGGTAAGGGAATCCGCTCGCATGAAAGGGGTGGAATCGCTGCATCTGGATGATCCATGGGGCACTACGATTCGTCTCGGTCTCTCGGCCTGATCCTGCGCTTACGCGTGCGTGGTAATATTGTGTCTTTGAGTGGATGGTTTGCGCAT